>NZ_JBIMBV010000007.1:0-208621 GCF_048551735.1 Acinetobacter legionensis | reverse complement strand
TCAAAGTTAAGATGATGGTATGACAATTTTATATACTCCATAAACCCTTTAAATTAATTAGGTGGTTTATGTCGCACTTCAAGTTTTACTCTGCCCTGATTTGCTGAATGATCTAATTGATATTTATGTCACCCGCTTATTTAATTTTAGCTATTATCCTGAAATTGCAGAGCAAATGATTGCAGTTTTAAAAACAAAAGCACATAAACGCCATATTGCTGCAATGTGTGCGATCGCAAGACTGCATTTTGATCTTAAAAATCGACCTCATTATTATGACTATGTTGAAGCAGTTACATGGTGTCAGGCGGCTTATTTACAAGCTCCAGAGCAGGAGCTTGTAAAAGAAGTTTTATATGAAATTATGGGAAAAACCAAGCGCAGTATCAAAAAGTATAATCAAACAATTGCCAGTATCGCCGCTTCAGACATACCTGGGCGTCAAGATGTTTTAATTTAGTTGGTTTCTGAGGAGTGAAATATGAAGCTAAAATATTTTAAAATTGAATATTAAGTCCATAATATAGAACATAATGCTTTTGACCTTAAGATCATGACTTTAAAAAAGAATGAAAGGCTTCTAATTTCATGATTTATTTTTAAATTATTCAATAAATTTAATTTGATTAATAAAATAAAAGGACTCATCAGCACTTGGACCCATGACTCGATCTGCATTCTTTTCAAACTGAATATCTGCTTGGATTTTTTTTTCAATATATTCCTTTTTTAAAATTTGTCCGCTTGTTTCTTCATCATGGTCAAACCATTGCCCGCACTTTTGATTGCAATATGCATAAATAGTTTTACCTTGGATGTTTTTCAACAGTAAACCATTATCATCAATTCCACCACCATTGACCAATATATAGTTTTGAGTTTGAGCATTGGCAAAATGACTATACGAAATACAGATAAGAATAAGCAATATCTTTTTCATCTTTTCCTCAAGGTTTAATACGACTTTATTGTATATACGCGGATATTTTACAATAAAAGGCGTGTATTAAAAGAAAAGGTCTGTAAAACAGACCTTAAAATGCAGAGGCTAATGATCATGGTGTAAATATTTCGGCTGTTTAGGTAATTGCATGCTACAGAACAGACAAATAATCAGCATGACAATCACATAAACAAAAAAGCTATTTTCATGACCGAGGTCTTTTAACTTTAATGCAACTGCAGGGGCAGAACCACCAAAGATTGCATTACCGACTGCATAAGCAAAACCAACCCCAAGGGCTCGAATATGTGGTGGAAACATTTCTGCTTTAACTAAACCACTGATAGAGGTATAGAAACTGAGCAACATCATTAAGAAGATCAGTAACAAAGTCACAATAAACGCTGAACCACTAAAATATGGCATCGCAATGACCATTATAGGGTAGATAAAAATAGCACAGCTGGTACTGAAGAGCATCATTGAAGCACGACGACCAATTCGATCTGCCAGCATTCCGAACAAAGGTTGCGCACACATAAATACAAATAGGGCAATGGTCATCATATAGCCGACGGTTTTATCTGCAAATCCAAGGCTGGTAATATAGGTTTTTGAATATACGGTGATGATGTAAAAACATAAAGAACCCGCTGAGGTATAACCAACCACCAGCAGAAAGGTATTCCAGTTCTTGCTGAGTAATTCTTTTAAACTGCCTGAACCCTCTTTCGCACTATCATTTTCAGATAAAGTTTCTTTTAAATGTCGTCGTGCAAAGAATGAAAGAATGGCAACAACACCACCAATAATAAATGGAATACGCCAGCCTCCATCCATTAACTGTTCTTTGGACATGAGTGCCAACATGATTACACCCAAAAGGCTTGCTAAAAGTTGTCCGCCAGACAACGTCACATACTGAAAAGAGGAATAAAAACCACGTTGACCTTTTAATGCAACTTCACTCATATAGGTTGCAACAGTACCATACTCACCACCTACTGAAAGTCCTTGTAGAAGTCGTACAGCCAATAATAGAAATGGTGCTGCCATACCGACTTGATCATAAGTAGGGAGTGCTGCAAATAAAAATGAACTGATTGCCATTAAGGTAATAGAAATGATCATGGATTTTTTACGTCCATAGGTATCGCCAATCCAGCCAAAGAGCCAACTGCCTATGGGCCGCATGAAAAAACTAGCAGCAAAGACACCCCACACATAAATTGCTTTTGTAGAGTCATCCATATCTGGAGCGGTTAATGCGTGGGTGAAATAGGTTGCGAATGCTGCATAAATATAGAAATCAAACCATTCCACCAAGTTACCAGAAGCAGCCCCAACGATAGCCATGACACGATTACGTTTTTCATGTGGCTGATATATATGTGTTTCAGTCATAAAATATCCTTATTATGCTGCTGCGATTTTTATGCTTTAAAATGTGAAAAATTAATTTTTTTGCATTTCAAACCATTTAGATTTTGCATTTCGATTTTAAAATTAAACGATTATACAAATACGGTATTGGTACAAAAAATACACAGCTTTATACAGCTATATCTATAAATTAATGCAAGAATGTTCTTGTTTTAATTTGCATAATATGAGAATTTATTGATTAATTGCATATTGTGAAAATGAAAAAAATAAATAATTATCAGAAAAGATTAATAGATAAATCTAGTGACTATTTAAATTAAATAGTTTTGGATGGGAAGTATATAAAAATATCACACAATAAGATCAGCTTTTTTTGAAAGGAAATAATGGATCGAACTTTTGTTTTATTAAATTTATATAAAAATAATTTTAAATTATATTATAGCATTTATGCAAAAGTTGAATTTCATAATATGAACTCTAAATTATAAAATATTATAAAAAAATCAATAAATTGAGATTCACATGAAAAGTCTCCTATGGTAGACAAAATATTATTTTTTATTATAAAGTAATATACAACTTAAAAAAACTACACAATAGATTATGTTGAATAATATTTATTTTGCTTTAGAAAAATTGGGGCTAACAGCACAGAATCGTACGATCCATGTTCTATTTTCAAATCCATCTTTAAATGATCAAGTGTTCCTGCAACGTATTGATGGGACACATGCACTTAACTTAGGCATTAACCTACAATTAACTTGTCTATCTACATCAGCAAGCATTGCTCTAAAAAGCTTTGTTGGTAGTCAAGTGGCCGTGGATATTGTTAATGACAAATCTGAGCTGAATCGAATTTCAGGGATCGTAACCAAAGCCGATGTAGGTGCCAGTGACGGTTCTCTTACAATTTATCGCCTTACAGTAGAAGACCCCACAGCGCTTTGGAAATATCGCAGAAACTCCAGAGTGTTTGTGAATAAATCTGTTGTTCAAGTTGTGGAGGTTCTATTTCAAGAATGGCGAGAGCGAAGTCCATTGTTTGCCTCAAGCCTGACTTTGGATAAAACTGGTTTAACCAAAGACTATGATGTCCGACCATTCATCATGCAGAGCAATGAGCTCGATTTTGACTTCATTCAACGGTTGTTGGCTTCTGAAGGGATAAGCATCTTAGTCGATGAAGCGCAGCATAAAGTTTCAAGTTCTTCAGAGCAGATTCAACCACAGATACTACGTCTAATCGATCATAATGCACAATACAAAGCACTAGATCGCCGTAGTATCCGTTTTCACCGTAGCAGTGCTGTAGAAAGACAAGATAGCATAACGGCATTTACTGGTTTACGTTCTATTCAGCCTACGGCTGTACATGTACAAAGATGGCAAGCGGATGCTTTAGAACAAGAAGAAGGTGCAGGTTCAGTTCTTAGCAAGCATAAGCATTCAGCCAATCAGAATGTGGCAAGTTTAGCTTTAGAACAGGCATTTCATGTCAGTCCTGCATGGATACAGGACTTAAAAGGTGAAGATGGTGTAACCAAATCTGGTCATGTCCAAATTGAAAAGCTCAATGAAAACTTGAGTAAATATTTCGATCTACAAGCCAAAAAATTTATTGCTATTTCTACAGTAAGAGATGCATATGTGGGGTATTGGTTTGAATTTAATGAACATCCTGAAATAGATCAGCATTCAGGTGCAGACAAAGAGTTTTTGATCACCTCAAAGACATTCTATAATCAGAACAACTTGCCTAAAGACCTGAATGATCAAGTGACAGCATTACTTAAACAAAGTCATTGGCAATTGAACAATATCATCACCAATAACAAAGATGAACGTCAAGCCAATCAGCTTGTATTGCAACGTCGAAACATCGACGTCGTTCCTGAATATAACCTACTGCAACAACGACCTATAACACATCCACAACGAGCAAAAGTTGTCGGGATGGATGGGGAGGAAATTCATGTCGATGAATGGGGACGTATCAAAGTACGCTTTTTGTTCACTCGAAATGAAGACCACACCCATGATGGTGGTGCAGGTTCAAATGACAATGATACAGATTCGGCTTGGGTCGATGTACTGACGCCTTGGGCAGGAGAAGGCTATGGGGCACTATTTTTACCGAGGGTTGGAGAGATCGTCATGATCTCTTTCAGTAATGGTGACATTGACAGACCCTTTGTGGTGGGACGAATTCATGAAGGGTGTCGTTATCCGACTAAGTTTGATGACAAAGGCAAGTTGCCTGACACAAAAAAATTAGCAGGGATTAAAACTAAGGAATATCAGGGCAGTGGCTACAATCAACTTCGCTTTGATGATACGACCAACCAAATAAGCAGTCAATTACAGAGTAGTCATGCGACAAGCCAACTCAACTTGGGTAATCTCAGCCACCCAAAAGAAACCGAGACCAGTGAAGGGCGAGGAGAAGGTTTTGAGTTAAGAACTGACCAATGGGGTGCGGTGCGTGCAGGGCGAGGTTTATTGCTATCAACCTATCAACAAGTGCAGGCCAAAGGTAATCATCTTGATGCAGAGCCTGCCAAGAAACAACTTGAAGGCAGTCAAATCAGAATTAAAGCACTCAGTGATATTGCCAAGAACCAAAAGACCGATGAAATAGAGTCAGTTGAGCAACTAAAAGTATTTGCTAAACAGATCCAACAAGAAATTGCCAAATTTAATCAAGCCGTGCTTTTACTCAGTTCACAAGATGGGATTGCTTTAAGCACTCCTGAAAATATCCATTTATCTGCGGATGCTCAAATTAATCAAATTGCTGGTGATAGTATTAACTTTAGCTCGCAAAAAAACTTGATTGTGCATGCAAAAAATAAAATAAGTTTATTTTCAGTGATGGATGGCATCAACTTTATCGCAGCACAGGGTAAATTTAATATTCATGCGCAGGCGAATGCTTTGGAACTATTTGCCAAACTCGGGATCACGATATCTTCGACAGAAGACAAAATTGAAATCAATAGCCCGAAAGAAGTTCAGATTACGGGGAAATCCTCAAGGATTACCTTGAACAGTACAGGAATTCTATGCGAAACAGATCGTTTATTTGAAGTAAAGTCTGGGCAACAGAAGTTTCAGGGAGGACAGAAAGTTAAAACTGAAATTCCATTACTCCCAATCATGAATGAAATTAAATCTTTTACGAATAAATGGGATTTTTATAACTTATTTTATGAAAATAAATTTTCAGAAGTTAAATATAAGTTAATCAATACTAAGAATAGTACCTACATTTCAGGAAATTTAGATGCACATGGTCGGACTCAACGTGTAGATACAGTTGAAAATCAAGATTATGAAATTCTCATAGGAGCAAATGAAGCATGGACTGTATCTATTGATGATGGCAATGAAAATAATGATTTTGAATATCACTGTAACTGTGAGGCACATGATCAAGAGATATAATTATGGATTGTTTAGCAAATATTCGGTTTTTAGATGCGCTAGATCAACCTATTAATGGTTTAGTTCATCAACTTTGGGTTGGCACATTACTTATATCAGATTTTGTAACTTCTACGAACGGTGAATCAGTATGGATCAAACGTCCAATAGGTACAATCATAGATATTCGAGTAAGAAATATAACTTCAGGAAAATATGAGTCAAAAGTAAAAATACACTTAATTGGAGAAAAAACTACTTTTATTATACGTAGCCCAAAAGTACTGCTAAAAGGTTTAAATCTTTCTGCTAAAGATGTCGCTACTGGGACATATATAAGATCAACCTATATTGTTGACGAAGGAGACTATTTATCTCGAATTGCAGTGGATAATAATACAACGACAGCTGAATTACTCAGGATTAATAGTCTAAAAAATGATACTGATATTCATCCGGGGCAAGTATTAAAGCTTCCAATTAAACAAACAAATTTAACGTCTTCGTCAGAAAATAAACCAAAACCACAAGAACCAAAGCCAAATCAGCAAGAAAAAACGAAGATTATCGTTGTTCAGCAAACAGATACGTTACCTTTGATCGCCAAACTAACAGGAAATACAGTTGATGAAATAAAAAAATTAAGTGGTCTAAGTAGTGATCGCTTGAGCCCTAATCAAAAGTTAAGAGTTTATGAGCGTCAAGTAAAATTAACTACAGTGAAGAAAAATGATGAGAAAAAGCCTGTAACCCCAAAAGTGAAACAAGACGCATCAAAAAACAAAGAGTCAACACCTGTTGCGACAGTGGAATCGCCTGAGTCAGTTAATGCAAATGGTCTGCGGCCTGAAGCATGTGGTGGAGAAAAGCATTATAAGAGAACTCTAGCTCGAATAGCTGAACTACACTCTGTTTATCAACCTATTGTTATTAAATTAATTAATATGGCTTACGAACAACTTGGTATTACGTGGGTTATTACTGATGGTTATAGAAGTCCTGCTGCTCAAGGTAAATTATCTGGTGGGGTGACTAATGCAGGACCATTGCAAAGCTATCACCAATATGGCTTAGCTATAGATATAGTATCTGTAAGAGATGGTAAAATTACATATCTTACTAGTGACTCTCAATCTGTAGAAGATAGTAAAAAACTCGGTCCAATAGGAGAAAGTTTGGGCTTAGTATGGGGTGGCATATTTAAAAAGAATGGAAAACTTAAACCAGACTATCCTCATTTCGAATTACATCCTAATGGTAAAACTTGGCGTATTTTAAAGCCACAGCTTTTGCAATTAGGTGTAAGCAATTATAAAAAATTAACTTTTTAAAAGGATGACTTTGATATGATTTTAAGAATTTTCGTAGCCTTAGTATTTTTTATAACTACAAATATCAAAGCAAAGGAAAATTTACTTACAGGTGAAGAAATCAGTAAAAAGTATAAAGTGTTACAATCATTAAGTATTCCAGCAAATTATGATAACGACATGGTATTAACTATGTATGCACATATTTATAAAATTGATGCTGCGCAATGTGTAATTGTGTCAAGGTTAGATAATGAGTCTAATTTTGGAGGATATGAAAGTATAGTTTATTTTAAAAAAGGGAAAATGTTGAGAAGTTCACAACAAGAATTTGCTTCTATTTTTTTAGATGATGATGCTAAGATTAAATCAGATCAAATAAAATACGGAGATTATTTAAGTGGAAAAGAGGTACAAATAAGTTTAAAAGAAGATTTTATTAAATATAGGGAAAATTTTAATAAAAAAACTGCAGCAGTATGTTGATTTTAAGAATTTAAATTTTTAATTTATACTGACTTATTATGGATTTTTATAGCGGTTGAGGTGAGGGGTGGACTTGAGTAAAATAATTGTCTCTATAGTATTGTTATCTTATTCAATTCTGGTATTTGTTAATGATATGTTATTTATTTTAACCAAAACTTATTTAATTAATGATGATAAAATTTATTTTGATAAATTTATTAAAATTAATGGGTTATAGTTTTTAAATATAATCACAAGTTAACAAAAAGTTATATCAGATTGTCTCGAATTTTATAAAATTTGGGTTTTATATTTGTTAATGGAATTTTGAAAATTAATTTATTGAAAAAATCAATCGATGAGGTTTTTTAGAAGCTAATTTTTAAAATAGGTAGTTTAAAAATATTATATTTTAGTAAGGCGTATTTAATGAGGTTTTTGTTTTTAATAGCTTTTTATCTTTAGTACCGTACTGTGAAAACCAAAACTGATATTAAATATACTGGATACGAGATTGTTAATAGATATAAATTATTACAAAGGTTTGTTGCAGATTATGACGTTGATAATTGAGGTCCTATATTAGATAATAAAGTAAGTATTTACAATGTTAATAAGAATCAATGTGTAATGGCTTTGTTGCACAAAGGTGTTGGTAAGGTCTGATTCAGTAATATAATTTCCGAATGAATAAGTCTGCACCTAAAACCTATCGTACAACGAATTGGTCTTCTTACAACCAAGCTTTGGTGAATCGAGGGAATCTCTCGAACTGGTTTGATCCTACTACCCAATGGTATGCGCCATTAAAAGGCACACAAGGACGAAATCAAACCTACTCCGATACAGTAATTCAATGCTGTTTGATGATCAAATTTCTATTTCGTTTAACTTTACGAATGGCCTTGGGATTTATTTAAAACCTCATTCAAAGTTGTGGTTTAGATTGGGCTGCACCAGATTACTCAACTCTTTGCAGAAGACAAAAGCATAGTGATTTGCGATTGGCTATCAAAAAAGCAGTAATGGATTACATCTACTTGTGGATTCTACTGGTTTAAAGTTTTTAGGTGAAGGTGAATGGAAAAGGAAGAAATACCAACCCGATTATCGTCGCCAATGGCGTAAATTACACATAGAGTTAGATGCCAAAATCCTGCAAAGACGTGCAGTTCAGCTCACAACGAACAATCTCAGTGATTCACAGGTACTCGGTGATTTACTTCATCAAATTCCACAAGAAGAACAAATAGACTCAGTCTATGCCGATGGTGCTTATGACACTAAGATTTGCCGTCAATTGATTGCATCTAGAAAAGCTCATGTCGTTATTCCACCAAGAAAGAATGCGAAGCTGTGGAAAGATATAAAAACTCATTCACTAGAAAGAAATGAACGATTAAGCATTTGGGCAGGACGATATGGAAAAATTGGGTAGGCTATCATCGAAGAAGTTTAGTGGAAACTAAGATGCACTGTATCAAACTATTAGGAGATAAACTGACTGCTGGGAACTTACAAAGCCAAGTGAATGAGGTTCACGCACGCGTAGCAGTGCTCAATAAATTTAATGAATTAGGTCGTCCATATACTAGAGTTGTGACTTAAATTTGTGTCACTTAGGAAAACTCTAGCTTTCAAGATTTTGTGCAACAAAGTCCTAAAAAACCAGAGATTAAAAATGATTGTGCGAAAGTATATTTGCAGTTGAGAGACAAAAAACCCAATCCAAGCAGTTTTTATACATTTAGTCCGAAAGAAGCCTATTTACTTGAACAATTTAGCGTTTTGCATTTTTTTGAAATTGTACGTAACAATCATCGTCAATTTTTAGATGGTTTAGAAGAATTATTTGAAATATATATGCATAATCTTCCTTATAACTTAAGAGATTTTCCTTTACCTGAACGGGCAGATATTAATTGGGGCGGTACAGTTTTACCAAATTTTAGGTCCACGATGGATCGCATAGATTATGCTTATGCAAAAATAAAATCAGGAGATTTTACTTATCTTAATTATGTTGGTGAAATTAGTTCTGATCAGAAAGGTATAAGCGAGTTTTCCCCTCATTGGATGGATGATTTACCCTATGATAAAGTTAAAAAATGTTGGGATTATCATTCAATAGCAACAAGTTATGCTTCAGTTATAGGACAAACATATCCAACCTATTGGGATATGGATACGCTTATTTATGATTTTAAAAAAATCGATATATTTAATAATATTATCCTTGATTTGCCAAACAGTTATCCAATTTATCGTATAAATCCAGAAATAATGGTTAAGTCTAATGAAAAGTTAGAAAAAACAGGCATCTATTTGTGTGAAGAAATAGGGGATCGGATCGAATTTATGGCAGCAAGCGAAGAAGAAGATAATGGTGTAGCAAGCGTTCTTGCTGTTGGGCACGATCCAGACACATATGAAACATTGTATGCTGAAGCGAATTGGATATTAATTGAAAGAATTGCAGATGATGGTGGTTCTGCAGAAATGATACAAACTGACAGTTTAAAAGGCTTTGCAGAACAAAGTTGCCCAAGATCAGGATATTGGTGGAGTCCAGCAAACAAATCTCAATCTCGTTATTTTGAACAAGGAGAAATTTTTCCAAAAATTGAAAATAGTGATTGGGATGAAACGATTTGGTATTTAGAAATCACTAATGAACTACAGTGAAATATTTAAAGATTAAACTGCAAGAAATGGCGCTTTCATAAAGCGAAACTTGGTTATATTCCAGAACGCGTTATTACATAAAAATCCCATCGAACTGCATGGGATTTTATGTTGATTGTTAAGTGAATATGCTGGTTTATTGACTTTGCGTTGAGTCTTGTACTGGAGTTGAAATGGTAGCCTTTGATTGTTGTTGAGTTAAAATCAAGTGTGCGATCATGCCAATACAAATTCCCCAGAAAACCGAACTAAATCCTAAAAAATGCATACCCGAAACAGTGGCGAGAAAAGTAATAATGGCAGCATCTCGTTGTGTTTCATCTTTCATTGCAATACCAAGATTGGTGGTAATTGCTCCGAGTAAGGCCAATCCAGCAAGCGCTGCAATCAGCTCTTTGGGAAGTATGCTAAATAGCATCACCAAACTCCCTGCAAACAATCCTCCTAAAATATAGAAAATACCATTGGCAATACCTGCGATGTAGCGTTTTTCTTTCAGTTCATGTGAATCTTTACCCGTGCAAAGTGCAGCAGTAATCGCTGCTAACACAATCGTGATTCCACCAGTAAAAGCCACAGCAATTGAAGTGATACTGGCTATGCTTAAAATCGGTTTAGCAGGTGTGTCGTAATGATTAATTTTGAGAATTGCCATACCTGGCAAGAACTGACCCGTTAAACTGACAATTGTAAGTGGAATTGCAAGGTTTAGTGTAGAAGACCATGTCCATTCTGGACTGATCAGAACAGGAACTGCCAATGAAAAATCCATTGGTACTGGATTGATTTTTCCAAAGATAAAACTGAGCGCAATACCTGAAAATAATACCCAAATTATGGCATAGCGAGGTGAAAAGCGTTTTGCCAGTAAAAAACAGATCAGCATACCAAAAACCACATAGGGCATTGTGTCAGTAGCTTTAAACAGACCTAAACCAAACTGGAACAGAATTCCAGCCATCATTCCTGCTGCCAGCCCTTGTGGTATCCATTTTAAAAGTTTGTCAAAAGAACCAGTAATCCCAATGATAAAAATAATGATTGCAGAAGTAATATAGGCTGCAACAACTTCATGGAGAGAAATATGCGGAAATAGAGCCACCAAGAGCGCCGTTCCCGGTGCTGACCATGCAGTAATAATCGGCGTTTTAAACTTAATGGATAAAATTATTCCAGTGATTGCCGCACCAATAGAGCTCCCCCAGATCCATGATGCCATCATGGTTGAGGAAACATTGGCTTGTTGAGCGGCCTGAAAAAAAATGATCATTGGCCCTGCATAAGAAATCAGTACAGCTAAAAATCCTGCAACTGTCGCTGATAAAGACCAATCTTGTTTTAACGTTTTGAACAGGGATGCCATTGGGCAAAGCCTCCATGCATTGAATTTCAATGATCCTGCTATATAAAAAAGACCAGCTTTAACCCTGATCGCCACCACCTACAGGAACGATTGAACCTGTCATATAAGAGGATTCATCAGACGCAAGAAATAATATTGCATTGACCTGTTCCTGAATCGAACCATAACGGCCCATAAAAGTACGATCAATGGTTTGATCTACCACATCTTGCATCCATTGTTTTTCATTTTCGGTCAATGCCGTAGTATTGCGTAGGACTTTACGTGGAGGTGCTTCTGTACCACCAGTCGCAACAGCATTAACCCGGATACCATCTTTGGCATGTTCAAATGCAAGTGCTGTGGTTAGACCATTTACACCACCTTTTGAGGCTGAATAGGGCACTCGATGAATACCGCATGTTGCAATAGAGGATACATTAACAATGGTACCTTTTTGATTTTTGATCATTTCGGGCATGACTGCTCGACAACACCATAGAGTTGGAAATAGCGAGCGATGCACTTCTTTGATAATTTCCTCTTCAGAAAACTCTTGAAACGGTTTCATCCAAATTGCACCACCGACATTGTTAATCAGAATGTCAACACGGTTATAGCGTTCAATAGCTTTAGCAACGACAGCTTGAGCACCCGCTAAAGTTTCCAAATCTGCATGGACGGTGATTGCATCACCGCCATTTTTGCTAATTTCAACAAGCACGTCTTCGACATATTCTGAACGATCAGCCATAACCACATGCGCACCTTCCGCTGCCACTTGTAAGGCGACACCACGACCAATACCTTGTGCGGCACCAGTAACAATGACAACTTTGTTTTTAAATCTTTGGCGATCTGACATTCTTCTCAGCTCCTGAACAGTACGATTTTAGTTTGCAGAGAATTTCTCAAATAAGAAGTTTGCAGGTTTAATCCCTTCGGTATCCAACCAGCCTCGAACAGCTTCAACCATAGGTACAGGACCACATAAATAAACATCGACGTCACCGCCATTTAACCAGTCATTGTCAATATGACCTGTCACATAACCTTTGCGTTCATGTGTTGATTCAGCATGTGCAACGACTGTACGGTATTCAAACCATGGCAGTTTATTTTGCAGTTCATTGAGCTTTTCAAGTGCCACAAGGTCAAAGTCATTGGTTACTCCAAATACTAAGCGTACAGGGTGTTGTGAGCCTTTGTCTTCAAGCACTTGTAACATCGACATAAACGGTGCAATACCTGTCCCGCCTGCCAACATAACGACAGGACGAACTACATTACGAAGGTAAAAACTTCCAAATGGACCAGTAAAGGTCATTTTGTCACCCGCTTTGGCATTGGCACTTAAAAAGTCACTCATCTTTCCATTTGGAACATTACGTACCACAAAGCCTGTTAAGCGATTTCCGGGTTTAGAACTGAAGGAATAAGAACGCGTTTCAGTAGTTTGTGGAATTGCCACATTGACATACTGACCTGCAAGAAAATGAATATCGGGCTGACCTTCATCTAATTGAATATCGAAAGTGATGGTGGAATCAGAGAGTTTTTCCACACGAGATAATGTGCCTTGAAATGCATGAATTTCGGTTTTGCATACTTCAGATGAAGCTTGAATCTGGAATACTGCGTCAGAAGAAGGTCTGCATTGGCAGGCCAAGATATAGCCTTGTTCAGCCTCTTCTGGTGTTAAAGCATCTTCAATATAACTTTCTTCAGGCATGTCAAACGAACCCGATTCACAAAAAGCACGACATGTACCGCAAGCACCATCACGGCAATCTAAAGGAATATTGATTTTCTGGCGATATGCTGCATCAGATAAAGTTTCACCTTGTGTAACTGAGATAAAACGCGTTACGCCATCTTCAAATTGAAGAGCAACATTGTGGTTTGACATGGCTGAAAATCCTATAAAAATCTTTAAAACTTTTGAGTGCTTTAGCCAACTTTCCATTTGACTAAAGCAAACACCTCATATTTTTTACACCATTCGAGATAAAAAATTAGAGGTGGTAAATATCGATGACTTGATTGATGTAGTCATTTTTTAACACCACATATTTATTGAGAATCTGTGGTTGTGTAGCAGAAAAGTCGATGACATAACGAGACATACCAAAGTAGCTATAACTGTTTTTGTAACGAAAGCTCAGCGTATTCCAGTTAAAGCGGACTGTGACTTTGTCACCATCTCTTTCGATAATTTCAATATTGCTAATATTGTGGCAAGTGCGTGTATCAGGCATGGTTGCTGAAGAACGCTCAGTTTTAATCCGGAAAACACGGTCTTCCAAACCTTGACGGTCTGGGTAATAAATCAAGGAAATTTCAGACTGAGGATCTTCGGTTAAACGATCATCATCATCCCACGCAGGCATCCAAAAACATGCCGAGGGTGAGTAGCAGGCCAGCCATTGATCCCATTGTTCATCATCTAAAAAACGAGCTTCGCGGTAGAGAAATTGCGCAATATTTTCTAAAGAAATTTGATCGATGTTTGCAGTTGCATTCATGCTGTTGCTCCTTGCTGAGATGTTTCTTGTTGAGCAAGATTTTTTTCAGATTGAATGGCATGTTTCATCATTTCTAACCAGTATTGATGTTGGGCGAGATATAAGCCTTCATCTTCTGTTTTAATACCACTCAGTTTAGGTTTTAAACCAATTTCATTGGCCGCATCATCTGGGCCTTGAATCCAGTGTTTTGACCCACGACACATGTCATTCCATTCAAGCTCAATACCAGCATAACCCGCTTGACAAGCACGGAATTCTTCAAGGTCATCAGGAGTTGCCATGCCCGAAGCATTAAAGAAATCTTCGTATTGGCGAATACGGCGTGCACGTGCTTCAGGGCTTTCACCGACGGGTGCAATACAGTAAATCGTCACTTCAGTTTTATTGACTGAAATTGGACGTAATACACGAATTTGTGAACCAAATTGATCCATGAAATAGACATTTGGGTAAAGGCATAAGTTACGTGAACGTTCGATCATCCATTTCGACATTGGCGCACCGAATTTTTCAGTATACTCATCTGCTTTTGGATAATTAGGACGATCTTCAGGATTTGCCCATTGAGTCCATAACAGCATATGTCCATGTTCGAAACCGTATGAGCCACCCCCTTGTTTGCCCCAAGCACCTGCACTCATTGCACGTACATTGTCATTTTCTTGCTGTTTTTCTTTACGTTGCTGAGTGGTCGCAGCGTAGTTCCAATGTACAGCTGAAACATGATAACCATCTGCACCATTTTCAGCAGTCAGTTTCCAGTTACCTTCATAGGTATAGGTTGAAGCACCACGTAAAACCTCTAAGCCTTGCTCAGATTGATCTACAATCATGTCAATGATTTTGGTTGTTTCACCTAAAAATTCTTCTAAACTTGGCACATCTGGATTTAAACTGCCAAATAAAAAACCTTTATAGCTTTCAAAACGTGCTACTTTTTTCAGGTCGTGTGAACCTTCTTTATTGAAGCAGTCCGAATACCCAGCATCACTTGGATCTTTAACCTTGAGTAATTTCCCAGAGTTATTAAATGTCCATCCATGGAATGGGCATGTATAAGTCGCTTTATTACCACGCTTATGGCGGCAAAGCTGTGCGCCACGGTGTGAACACGCATTGATCATGGCATTTAATTCACCATTGCGATTACGCGCAATCATAATGGGCTGACGACCCATATTCGTGGTGTAATAATCGTTGTTATTTGGAATTTGGCTTTCATGTGCCAAGTAAACCCAGTTGCCTTCAAAGATGTATTTCATTTCTAGGTCAAAAAGGGCTTGGTCTGTGAAAACAGAACGATGAAGTTTAAATTCACCCGTTTCAAAATTATCGACTAAGAGTTCGTCAATCCGATCAAGATGGCTGGTGTTTATAACAGGAATACGTGGCATATGGGTTCTCCGACTTTCCAAATGAGAGGAAGTCCCCGAAGTGCTGCAATAGTGCAAACATTTCGGTTCCGTGCGTGTGGGTTTAAGCGCTTGCGCGACGACGATCTACTTCTGTAGATGGTGCTTTAGATTGTTCTTTTACTAGTACTACATTGAATAAAATGCGTTTAAAGGGTTTGTTGAGACCACGATGGGCAATTTCAGCTTCATCACTGATATCAATAGCTGTCGCCACTAAGCCATCACGTGTTGCAAAAGCAAAATCATCCCAAAGGTATTGATCACCTTCGATGTTGAATTGTGTGGTTAATTTACGATAGCCGGGTGCAGATACGAAATAATGCACATGAGATGGACGGTTACCATGGCGACCTAATTTGTTCAGTACAAACTGAGTCGTCCCTTGCGGTGGACAACCATAGCCAACGGGCATAGTTGTTTGTGCAACATACTGACCATTGCTATCAGTCAATATGCTACGGCGGAGATTAAAATCTGACTGTGATTTATCGAAGAAAGAATAATTACCTAAACTGTTGGCATGCCAAATTTCAACTTTAGCATTTGGAATAATATTGCCATCTGTATCAGTTACCGTACCTTCAATAAATAGGGTCTCGATTTTATCGCTTTCTGATCCATCATCCATACGAGAAAAGCCGACAGATTCAGGCGCACCAGCGACATATAATGGACCTTCAATAGTACGGGGTGTACCACTTGTAATTCCAGCTTTAGCATCTGCTTCATCAGCACGTAAATCTAGATAATGTTCCAAACCTAAACCCGCTGCTAAAAGACCAAGTTCATTGGCTTGACCTGCATCGGTAAAATATTCTAGGCCTTTCCATAATTCGCTTTGTGAAATGTCTAAATCTTCAATGGCCTGGAATAAGTCAGCTAATAAACGTACCACCACTTGTTGTACGCGTGTATCAACTGCACCTATTGCAGTGTCTACATTCATTTGTTTGACCAAAGTGTCGATTTCTTGACGGTTCATACCAGATCTCCTGCAGTATGCGTGGTTTGGCATTGCATACGAAAAATTCGCTTGAAACTTTGCTGTCCACTTTCCATGTTCTTCATGCGCGAAACTTAAAGCTTAAACTGTTGAAAGTGATTCATTGGGCTAACAGAATGTGATTCTTTGGCTGGCTGTGAATATCAAAAGTTTTACAGTCTTGCTTTACATCTTGCTTTTGATATACCTTAAAAGAATGGATGATCGCTGTCTAAGATCAAATTTGCATTTTTTTATATCTTAAAGGTATGGAGTTTGAGATGGAACTCAGGCATTTGCGCTATTTTGTTGCTGTTGTAGAAGAACAAAGTTTTACTAAAGCAGCAGAGAAGCTTTATATTGCTCAGCCCCCACTGAGTAGACAGATTCAAAACCTTGAAGGTGAATTGGGTATAGCGCTTTTTGAACGAGGAAGCCGTCCTTTAAAAACCACAGAAGCTGGGCATTTTTTTTATCAACACGCTGTTAAACTTTTGTCTAATGCCGAAGAAGTAAAGTCCATGACTAAGCGAATTGGCTTAATTGAAAAAACGGTGACTATGGGTTTTGTGGGTTCTTTACTGTATGGATTATTACCCAAAATCGTTTATATGTTTCGCCAACAGCAGCCACATTTAAAAATTGAGCTGATTGAAATGAGTACCAAAGATCAAATTCAGGCGCTTAAAGAGGGGCGTATTGATGTTGGATTTGGACGTTTAAGAATTTCTGATCCTGCCATTAGGCGAGTTTTATTACGAGAGGAGCCGTTAATGTTGGCTGTTCATATCAGTCACCATCTCGCTACAGATTCTAAAGGCACTTATTTTGCCGATATTGCAGATGAGAACTTATTTCTTTACCCAAGTCATCCTAAGCCCAATTTTTCCACCCAAGTACGTCATCTGTTTTCCGAGCATGGTCTAGATCCTAAGAATCTAAAAGAAGTCCGAGAAATTCAACTTGCTTTGGGATTGGTTGCTGCAGGTGAAGGTGTATGTATTGTGCCTGAAAGTGCAAAAACCATTCAATTGCCTAATTTAATCTATATTCCACTTTTAGATAGCTCTGCAAAAAGTCCAATTTTTATGGCAATACGCTGTATGGATGAAAGCGAAAATATTCGGTCTTTATTTGATTGTATTTATCAGGTTTATGATTTAGAGGGTTTTCAATATGATCGTGCGAGCTTTACGACGATATATTAGGCTTCTTTCCTAAGTTCTTTTTTAAATCATAAATCAACATAAAATCCCCCTCATCCTAGCCTTCTCCCCCAAGGGAGAAGGGACTTTCAATACCAATTTTATTCACACCATATGATCATTTTTTCGATTTATGAAAAATCCATTCAGTCCAATCATTGAATGAAAAGTCATTTATAGATGTTATTTTACGTGAAAAGTAACATATTGAAAAATCAGAAAAAGTCGATTGATTTGTTCTAATACTCTAAAAATATCGAGATAATCATTAAAATAAAAAATAAATCATTGAAAATATAAAGCCCGATTTCTTTATTAATTCTTTTTAATCCCTTGTTTATTCAATAAAAAATATTAAACCGACTTTTAAGGTATGGATATATATGCAATCGGTTTTGGACAAAAAATAACAGTTGCCTCATTGTTTGAAAAAATTTCGTAGCGTTTCACCGCAGGAGGCAAAAGTGCAAACGAGTAAACTAAATATTAATCGCATCGTGGATGAAGCAAAATTCACCCCTTTTCATTGGGGCGTTCTATTGTGGTGTTTATTAATCATTATTTTTGATGGATATGATCTGGTTATTTATGGCGTAGCTTTACCTTTATTGATGCAAGAGTGGGGATTAACTGCTGTACAAGCAGGCTTGCTAGCCAGTACAGCACTTTTTGGCATGATGTTTGGTGCAATGAGTTTTGGAACACTGTCTGATAAGTTGGGCCGTAAAAAAACCATCATGATTTGTGTGGCTATTTTTAGTGGATTTACTTTTCTCGGTGCATTTGCATCAACACCCGTTGAATTTGGGATTCTCAGATTTTTAGCAGGACTTGGTATTGGTGGTGTGATGCCGAACGTGGTGGCTTTAATGACTGAGTATGCACCTAAACGTATACGTAGCACACTGGTCGCTGTTATGTTTAGTGGCTATGCCATTGGTGGTATGACCTCTGCCTTGCTGGGTGCTTGGCTGGTGGTCGATTATGGTTGGAAAATCATGTTTTATATCGCGATTATCCCATTCTTGGCTTTACCACTTATTTGGAAGTTTTTACCTGAATCATTGATGTTTCTAACTCACCAAGGCAAGACCGATCAAGTACGAGAAGTGGTACAGAAAATTGCACCACAGCAACAGATTCATGCATCGACTCAATTTGAATTAAATGAAGTCACTGCTGGTGATGAAGCACCGTTACGTGCATTGTTTCAGCAAGGTCGTCGATCAAGCACAGTAATGTTCTGGATTGCTTTCTTTATGTGTTTATTGATGGTTTATGCACTCGGAAGTTGGTTGCCTAAATTAATGATCCAAGCAGGCTATTCACTAGGTGCAAGTATGATCTTCTTATTTGCATTAAATATTGGTGGCATGGTTGGTGCAATTGGTGGTGGTGCTTTGGCGGATAAATTTCATATTAAACCCGTATTGACCATCATGTTTACAGTTGGTGCGATTGCGCTCATTTTACTTGGTTTTAAAAGCCCACAATTCATTCTCTATACCTTGATTGCAATTGCTGGGGCAGCAACCATTGGTTCACAAATTTTACTCTATACCTTTGTTGCACAATTTTATCCTGCAACAGTACGTTCTACAGGTATGGGGTGGGCATCAGGCATTGGACGAGTTGGTGCCATTGTTGGACCAGTCTTAACAGGTGCATTGCTGACCTTAGAGTTACCTCACCAAATGAATTTTCTTGTTATCGCTGTTCCTGGATTTATTGCAGCACTGGCAATATTCTTTGTGAATTTAAATGCTTCAGTGGAAAAAACTCAAACGGCCGAAGCACCAACAACTCAACAAAATATTGTTGGAAATACAATTAACTAAGCTCGTAAACCAAACTCACGCACAAACTGACTTGGTATTTCAGCCTGAATCATGAGGATTAAGGCTGGTTCAAAATAATCAATCGTAGAGAATAGGATGCTTTCTACAATGAAAAAATTTAACTACAACATTATTTTGGTGTCAATGGGATTACTTAGCCTAAATATGGCACATGCAGATTCATTAACAGAAGTTGAGCAGTTACGTAATGAAGTTAAACAATTACGTGAAATGATTGAACAACAGCAACAGGTGCAAAATAAGCAAATTGTGGCATTGGAAAACAATGTTAAAACGGCACAGGTTGTATCGCAGGCAAAAGATCAAAGCTTTGCACGAACAAAAGCAGGCGCAGAAGTAACACTATATGGGAATATCCGTGCGGATCTATTGTATCAGTCGGAAGGTGGAAGTGCCGATCGACTGTATAATCAGATCAATAGCGTACCGCTTAAAGGCCATAATGAAAGTAGTGATCAATTAAAATCGACACTTGCCGCGACTCGTTTAGGTTTAGATTTTAAAACTACTGACAAAGATATTTCTGGAAAAATAGAAGTTGATTTCTTGGGCGCGAATGATGGACTTAGAATTCGCCATGCCTATTTTAATTATGGTCAGTGGTTGATTGGTCAAACATGGTCCAACTTTGCAGTGTCTGATTATATGCCAGAAACAATTGATGCTTTGGGTTATGTGGGGGGCGCTGTTAAACGTGATGCACAAATTCGTTATACTCATAAATTTAATGCAGAAACACAGCTGGTAACGGCTTTGGAAGATTCCAAAGATGCCTTATCGAATATGCGGATCCCGGTTTTATCAACTCGATTAAATCAATCATTTGCTGATGGAGCGGGTGCATTGAGTTTGCGAGGCATGGCTAGTGAAAAGAGAACAGTTGCTGATAATGAACTCGCTTGGGGTGTTGGACTTGGAGCAAAATACGATATTTCTGCAAAAACCACACTTAAAGCAGATTATTATCATGTTAAAGGTGACTCCAGTTTAGTGTCATGGACGAACCAAGGCTTTACCATAGATGCCAATAAAAACATCATGTCGCTGAATCAATTTGACTCAATCACTGTGGGGGTGACGCAACAGTTTAACTCACAATGGCGAGGAACATTGGGATATGGCTATATGAAAGCAGATGAAAATCAGGATTATATTCGATATTTGAGTGATCCGAGCAAAGCCAATAAAACACTTTGGCAGGCTTGGGCCAATGTATTTTATAGCCCGAAAAAGCCGTTAAGTTTTGGTCTGGAATATGTTTATGGTGAGCGTAAAGCCTTTGTTGCAGCGCCTAATGGACAGGATACAGGTGAGGACAATCGTTTTAATGCGGTTGCGATGTATAATTTTTGATAAATATTTCTATTAGTCTTCTTACGAAAATAGGCTTTTAGAGGATATTAAAATGAGGTGAAGTCTTTAAAAAATATCAAACTTATATCATTCTATAAACGTTAATTCATATGGTGATAAAGTTTGTACGGCCATACCTTGCATTTAAAGTTTAAATATATTTGCGTAGGCGATGCCTCCCTTTTCAGGGATGAAAAGGGACAAAAATTCTATGTTGGGTGAGAGGTACGTCCTGTAGCCCCACCCAACAGCGACATCCATGTCGCCTCACGATAGAATGACCATGTATGATTCAATAATGTAAAAAGTTGTTTAATTTATATGATGATCAATTTATGGATTGGTATTAAATAACGACTTTAAAAGCATTTTTTAAAAATAACATGAGTAATTTGATGAAAAACCTCTTTTAATTTGATTTAAATGAGGTTTTTATATTGTTCGTTATTCGTTTAAATTAAGCGGATTCTTTTAAAAATAAACGGATTGCCTGACTAAATTTCACAGGTTCTGTAATAAGCGGCGTATGCCCTGAACGTTTAAAAATAATATTTTTTGCATTGGCTAAACTGTCGGAAATTTGCATTTGACCTTCAGCAGGATAGAGTGATGACTTTTCCCCAATAAAGAATGTAGTTGGACATTCCAATTGTGAAATTGCCTGACGATAATCTTCATCATGGTTTAGATAATTATCGATATACCATGTTAAATAATCCATTCGACGGATAGGCAATAAATGTTTTTGTAATTGTGGATGTTTAAGCGCCAAATTAAACATAAATGGGCTTAATTTATTACTGCCTTGAATTTTAATAAAATTTAACCAAATTTGAATCAGTTCAGTTCGTGGTTCAATCGGTAATTCATCGACAAAGCGATAGTTTGAATATTGATGTAAAAAATCAGAGAAGTCTTTTAGCAATCTTTTAATTTTAAAATACTTTTTCCCAAATAAACCAAATTCCCATGTTTCATCCGTTGGAATTTTAGGGGTTTGGTCAATGTGTAGATAAGCTTTGAGTTTTTCAGCCAAATTGCCATATTGCATCCCATGCATGGCAGTGGTTGCTCCCATGGAATAACCCATAAGAATAAAATTATTTAAATTCAGTTGATCAATTAAGCTGTCAAGGTCACGCCAATGGTTGCTAATCGCATCGATTTCTTGAGGGATCTTACAGGTTCTAGAGCCACCAAATCCGCGCCAATCTGGGATATAAAATTTATAATGTTTAATATTAGGCAGTAAAAAGGGAAGCCATTGCCAACTATGCATACCTAAACCAGACAGAACCAGTACAGGTTCACCCTGACCAATTTCACGAACAAATAATTTTTCGCCATCTGGCATTGTATAGTGTGGCATGCAGTTTCCTATGAATTCTCTTTATTCTCAAACGCTTTAAGCTGTGGAATGACTTGGTCGAGCCAATTGATCCAGCCCATTTCTAAGTCTATACCCAATTGTAAAATCATTTTGTGAATATATAAAGTTCGATCCAGTTGCTCGATTTGTTCAAAATCTTTGGAAAAAATCTGGCGGTATAGTTTTAAATTTTCACGATGTAATTCTAAATGACGCTCAAGTTCAGGTAAAACAGTATTTCCACCAAATTGTGCTTCTGCCCGTAAGCGAACCATAATTTCTTCGCGAAGCTGGGCAGGTTGGCCTTGTTTGACCATCCAGTCTGCCAGTTCGACGCGTCCAAGTTGCTCAACTTGATAGGTTTTTTTACGGCCATGATCAGACTGATCTTCAAGTGTGGAAATCCAGCCTTTCTTTTGCATGCCGTTAAGTTCACGGTAGATTTGTTGATGCGTTGCATTCCAGAAGAATCCCATAGATCGGTCAAAGCGTCGCGCCAATTCAAAACCTGTACTTGGCTTCTCTATCAGACTGGTCAATAAAACATGGGCTAATGACATTGTGTAATATCACATCAACAAAATGAATATAAAGTCATTATGCAACATGTTGCATAAAAATCAAATCTCGATTATAAATACTCACACTATGCAACTTGTTGCATTAAACAGATATGAAGTGTCATTTAACAGATTGATAGCTAGCGAGAGCACGCCAAGGGAGTTCACATGTCTAATTATCCGCATTTACTTGCGCCTTTAGATTTAGGCTTTACCACATTAAAAAACCGTGTATTGATGGGTTCAATGCATGTTGGACTAGAAGAAGTCCAAGGTGGATATGAACGTATGGCTGCATTTTATGCAGAACGTGCAGCAGGTGGTGTTGGCTTAATTGTGACGGGTGGTATCTCGCCCAATGATCATGGGGTAACATTCTTTGGTGGTTCAAAACTGGATCATTTAGAAGAAGCAGAAAAACATAAGGTCATTACCAAAGCTGTGCATGATGCTGGCGGTAAAATAGCACTGCAAATTTTACATACAGGTCGTTACTCATATCAGCCTGAAAATGTTGCACCATCTGCGATACAAGCGCCCATCAATCCAACTAAACCGCATGCTTTAACTTCAGCAGAAGTTCATCAAACCATTGCAGACTTTGCCAATTGTGCAAAATTGTCACAAATCGCAGGTTATGATGGTGTGGAAATCATGGGATCAGAAGGTTATCTGATCAATGAGTTTATTGCTGCACGAACCAATCATCGCGATGATGAATGGGGAGGAAGTTATGAAAACCGTATCCGGTTCCCGATTGAAATTGTCAGAAGAACACGTCAGGAAGTCGGCGAAAACTTCATCATTATCTATCGTTTATCTATGCTGGATTTGGTTGAAGGTGGCTCTACACTTGAAGAAGTAATTCAACTTGCCAAAGAAATTGAAAAAGCTGGTGCAACCATTATCAATACTGGAATTGGCTGGCACGAAGCACGTATTCCAACCATTGCCACCAAAGTACCGCGTGCCGCATTTACTTGGGTGACTAAAAAATTAAAAGGTTCCGTCAAAGTTCCTTTAATTACCTCGAACCGTATCAATACGCCTGAAATGGCTGAGCATGTCTTGGCTCAAGGTGATGCCGATATCATTTCGATGGCGCGCCCAATGCTTGCAGATTCGCATTTTGTATTGAAAGCTGAACAAGGCCGTGCTGATGAAATCAATACCTGTATCGGTTGTAACCAAGCTTGCTTAGATCATATTTTTTCAATGAAAATTGCAACGTGTTTGGTCAATCCACGTGCATGCTATGAAACTGAACTTATTTTTAAAGAATCACCAGAAGCTAAAAATATTGCTGTGATTGGGGCAGGTCCAGCAGGACTTAGTTTTGCAACATATGCAGCTGATCGTGGACACAAAGTCACAATCTTTGAAGCATCTAATCAGATTGGTGGTCAGTTTAATATTGCAAAAACCATTCCTGGCAAAGAAGAGTTCTATGAAACTTTACGTTATTTTAAACGTAAAATTGAATTACAACCGAATATCAAACTGGTACTTAACCACACTGCAAGCTATGAAGAGTTAGCGACAGGTGACTTTGATGATGTTGTGGTG
The DNA here is from genome assembly GCF_048551735.1 of Acinetobacter legionensis. Taxonomy (NCBI): domain Bacteria; kingdom Pseudomonadati; phylum Pseudomonadota; class Gammaproteobacteria; order Moraxellales; family Moraxellaceae; genus Acinetobacter; species Acinetobacter legionensis. The sequence goes on along the minus strand of NZ_JBIMBV010000007.1, from coordinate 184,221 downwards.
GCTACAGGTGTAACGCCTCGCCATTTAAATATTGAAGGTATCGATCATCCAAAAGTTTTGTCATATATCGAGGTTTTACGCGAGCGTAAACCTGTCGGTAAGAAAGTGGCAATTATTGGTGCAGGCGGTATTGGTTTTGATACTGCTGAATATCTTTCTCATGAAGGTGAAAGTGGCAGCTTAAATCCACAAAAATTCTATGATGAATGGGGAATTGATACATCATATGAACATGTGGGTGGCTTGAAACAACCTGAGATCGAACAATCTCCTCGTGAAATATATTTACTGCAACGTAAAGCCAAATCTGTTGGTGCTGGTTTAGGCAAAACAACAGGTTGGATTCATCGTACAGGTTTAAAACATCGTCATGTCAATATGATTCCTGGTGCAAGTTACGACAAGATTGATGATCAGGGCTTACATATTACAGTTGGCGACAAAACCATGATTTTAGATGTCGACAATGTGGTGATCTGTGCAGGCCAAGAACCTTATACAGCAATGTTTGATCAACTCCAAGCCGACGGCAAATCTGTACATTTGATTGGTGGTGCGAAAGAAGCGGGTGAGTTAGATGCGAAGCGTGCGATTCGCCAAGGCGCTGAATTGGCAGCTGTGATTTAAAAGGAAAATATTTAAGCCACTTACGCCGTATGAATTCCTTCTCTTTAAGCTAAGTCTAGTGCCTAAGCATGCAGCGAGAGAAGGGACTTAATAACTGAATTTTGACAACATTATATTTAAAAACATAATATTGTTAAAAATAATGAATAAAAATTCAAAGTATTTCAAATCAAAGGGATATAAAAAATGAGTTATACAAATACCAAGCCTGCAATCAAAAAATGGCACAACATGCTGGAAAGTCGAGACATGAGTCTTTTAAATGAATTACTGGCAGACGATGTGGTTTTTCGTTCACCTGTGGCTTATAACCCCTATGAAGGTAAGCAAGTGGTCTTTTTCATTTTAAGTAATGTGATTCAAATTTTTGAAAACTTTACATATCATCGAGAATTTTTTACAGAAGATGAGCAAAGTGTAGTTTTAGAATTTTTTGCCAATGTTGGTGAAAAAAAATTAAAAGGGATTGATATGATTCGTTTTAATGAACAAGGTCAAATTGTTGATTTTGAAGTGATGATTCGACCAAAAAGTGGTTTGGAAGCATTGGCAGCTCAAATGGGGCAACGTATGGCCAGCTTTATACCTAAAGCCTAATTACGTATATACTGCAATAAATAAAATTAAGCGTGAAAAATTTCTTAATTTTTAAAATGATGATGAGTGATAAAAGAGTTGAGGTGGAAAATGTCTGTATTACATAAGTTTACTGAGATTAGCCAAGATTTATTGGATCAAGTGACAGGTGCTGAATTACCAAAGCTTTATTTTAATCAGCAAGGGAAAATGTCTGAGATCATCAAGAAACTGCCTCAACTACAGGATAAATATCGTCCTACACCATGGCTCAGCAATACCCATGCTCACCTGTTATATTTTGATTTAATTAAGAAAAAATCCGTTAAGCTGGACTATGATCGAATTGATCAGCTGACCATGCAAGATGGCGGTATCACGGCTATTGCTTGGTATGGCTACGATTTACCACAAGAAACCCCAACTATCGTGATTATGCATACGATTACAGGCACACCTGACAGTATGCGTGAATTGGTCAAAGATCTCCATGAGTATACGGGATGGCGTATTGCATTATGTCTACGCCGTGGGCATGCGGGCTTACCTATGCCTGTTCCTCTCATGTCAATTTTTGGTTCAACTTCTGATTTAAAAGAACAATTGGCTTCGATTCAAAACACATTTCCACAATCTGATCTTTATGCAGTAGGTTCTTCCGCTGGTACAGGCCTACTTGTGCGTTATCTTGGTGAACAAGGCCTAGATACACCTTTTAAAGCTGCTTTTGCCATGTGCCCTGGTTATGATACCGAGCTTGGGTTTCAAAATGTCCATCCTTTCTATACCAAAGTCATGACCAAAAAATTGTTTAAGGCATTTATTAAGCCTTATGAGCAAACATGGACACCATTACATTCGGTACAAAATGTTCTACAAACGAAAACCCTACAAGAGTTTCAGACTGAATATTTTGAAATGGCTGGTTTTTCAGATTATGAAAGCTACTCAAAAGCCACTAATCCAATTTATGTATTTGAAAATGTTAAAATTCCATTAATGATTCTAAACTCAGAAGATGATCCTGTATGTTCAATCAAGAATTTAGAACCGTTTAAAGAAACCATTCAAAATATGGATAATGTTGTGGTAGTGACAACTAAAAAGGGCAGTCATTGTGGTTTTTATGAAGGACTCAATACAAAATCTTGGGCTTCTCGTTTAATGGCTGATTTTTTAAAACAGTATTCATGATATGCAATACCAATAAATATCTATTCAAGTTAAAAAACTGACAGATCAAACTATTATTATTATTTGATCCGTCAGTTTTAATTGCTCAACTGTGGTGTTTGATCGATGCTAAGTTCTAAGCTAAGGTAAATATTAGACTTCTTTTATAAGTCGATGTTAAAACATAGATCAACATAAAATCACACCCATCCTAGCCTTCTTCCAGTGAGAAAAAGCACTTTTCAATATCAATAGATTCACGTTATATGATCATTTTTTGAAGTAAGAAAGATCTTTATTTAAAATAAAGGCCTATTTAAGTGCTAAATAATTCCAAACAAAATTTATCTTTTGTGAGTAAATAATATTGCTACGAACGATATAAATATCTTGAAAGAAACTATAACCATCAAGTATTTTTAATTTATTTTCATTTATTTCTTCTTCAATCAGTAAGCGAGGTAACCAAGCTACGCCTAAGCCTTGTAAAGCCAAGGCTTTTAAGTCACTGGCATTATCTGTTTCATATAATGTTCGATAATTGAGTTTACTTTCTATAATTTTATCTACACATTTTCTCAGATAGGCTTGTTTACTATAGGCCAAAAGGGGGAATGTCTGGTTAAGTTGGTATTTAGGTAATCCATTTTTGCTTGCTGTAACTGGCACAATTTGCATATTTACAATTTTATGATAGGTAAAAAGTGTGAGATCCAATTGTTGTAAAGTGAGTTGATCACAATAACAAATGAGAAAATCACAAGAACCTTCTTTTAATAAATGTATGCCTTGTTGCAGATTTGCAGCAATAATTTCCAACTTTAGATCATTATAGTCTGAGTATAGTTTTTGAATAAACTTAGGAAAAAACTGCGTGATGAGAGAATGGGATACTGCAAATTTAATTGAGAGTTCATTATCCTTAATATTTTTTTCTAAATATTTTATTGTTGTATCCATTTGGTTTTTAATATTTTTTGCTGTGGAGAGTAAGACTTGACCAGCATCTGTAAAATCAATGTTTTTACTATAACGCTTTAAAATTTGAAACCCTAACGACTCTTCAATATTTTGTATTCTACGTGTAAATGCCGATTGAGTGACATGACGTATAGCTGCAGCTTTAGAAATGGATTTTTCTTGGTCTAATGCAAGAAGATCCTCTATCCACCGAATTTCAAGCGTCATGTTCAATCACCAATAAAGATTTAACTCAAGCAAAGTATAACAAGTGATATGCAAAAAATGCATACAGATATATTTTTTTACATTGGTCAAGTTTAGATTGTTTCACCTAAGATGAATTGATTATCTTCGTAGAGTTACATTGCAAATGAACATTGAAATTAAAACGAGAACTGAGAAAGATTTATTGGGAATGAAAGAAGTCCCATTTCATTGCTATTACGGTGTACAAACATTAAGAGCGGTTGAGAACTTTAACCTAAGTGCGCATAAATTAAGTCATTTCCCTATTTTTATTCAAGCGCTTGCCATGGTGAAGTCTGCTTGTGTAGAGGCTAATTTTAAATTAAATAAAATTGAAGAAAATAAATATAAAGCGATTCAACATTCATGTCAGCAATTGATAAATGGTTCATACCATAATCAATTCCCTATTGATATGATTCAGGGTGGGGCAGGAACTTCTACAAATATGAATGCAAATGAAGTTATTGCAAACATTGGATTAGAGTTTCTGGGTCATGCAAAAGGCGAATATCAATATCTACATCCCAATAACGATGTAAATATGTCTCAATCGACCAATGATGTATACCCAAGTGCAATAAAAATAGGTCTATTGTTTGCATTGGATCATCTCAATATTCCGTTTCAAAAACTAATTGAAAGCTTAGGTCGCAAAGCTGAAGAGTTCTCTGATATCTTGAAAATGGGACGTACTCAGTTACAAGATGCAGTACCGATGACATTAGGGCAAGAATTTAGTGCTTTTGCGCATACCTTACAAAATGATTTGCAAAAGTTAAATCATATTATGCCAGATTCACTCAGTGTGATTAACTTAGGTGGAACAGCAATCGGTACAGGAATTAATACCGAGCTTGAGTATCGCTTAAATGCGATTCAAGCTTTATCAGAAATCACTGGTAAAAACATTTCAAGCTCACCTGATTTGATTGAAGCGACTACAGATATGGGTGACTTTGTACTTTTATCAAGTTTACTCAAACGTACTGCAACCAAGTTGTCTAAAATCTCTAATGATTTACGTTTGTTATCGAGTGGGCCACGTACTGGTATCGGCGAGATACAATTGGAACCACGCCAGCCTGGTAGTTCAATCATGCCAGGAAAAGTAAATCCAGTGATTCCTGAAGCGATGAATTTGGCGTGTTATCAAATTATTGCAAATGATTTAGCAATTACTTTGGCTGCAGAAGGTGGACAACTACAATTAAATGCGTTTGAGCCATTAATTGCGCTTAAACTATTTGAGTCTATTGAACTATTAGGTAAAGCAATGCAAATGCTGAATGAAAAGTGCATCCAAAATATTCGTGCCAATGCGGCACATTGTCAGCATTTAGTGGATAACTCAATTGGTATCATTACGGTGTTAAACCCATATTTAGGTTATGAAACTACTACACGAATTGCAAAGATGGCAAATGAATCTGGGGAGAGTGTTTTGGCTTTGATTAAAGCTGAGGGATTACTTTCAGATGAAATTTTGGCGGATGTACTTGCTGTTCATAACATGGTTCAGCCAAAACAACACGCAGCTTAGTTTTTTAAACTTATTGTGCAATTTAAGCAATTCATGACTTACATTAGAAATTAAGTTTCATATGACAGATAAAGCTTAATATTTAAACGGATTTATAAAAAAAGGGAAATTATAATTTCCCTTTTTTTAGTGATGAAAAATCTTAGTTTTTCAAAGCTGGTGTAGCAGCAGCGATGGCTGCGGCAACAGCATCATCTTCAGATTGGGCTGAACCAGAGCTTGCTTTTGGTGCTGGAGTTTTAGTTTGTGCAGTTTCAGTTTTTACTGACTCTGCTTTTGCAGGCTTTGCCTCAGTCGCAGCAGATTTACTTTCTGCTTGTGCACTTGGCATTGTTGCATGAGCTTCATGCGTTGGCTCGCGTCGAATTTCTGTGGTTGTATTTGCTGTTTCAGTGCGTTCAACTTCTACATGTGCCGGAATTTCGACTTGTTGTGCATTATTCTGTTCAACGCTTGGTAAGCTTTCAAACTGTGTCGGTTCAGAAGTCGCAGGCTGAGCAGTTTCAACTTTCTCTTGCTCAGCTTCTTTAGGCTCTTCTTTTTTTACACAAGCAGATACCAAAAGCGCTGTCGCAATTGCACCACAAATTAAAAATTTCTTATTCATAATGACTCAAAACAAAACGTATTAAAGAGATGTTACTTAGTATAACAGCAAAATGATATTTAAAAATCACCTTATCAAGTGCTAATTTTTTATTGGAAATGCTGATAGAATAGCCAATTGTTTATTGTTCTATGAATTGATGTGAATTGACTTTGCTTTCTTGGTACAAGGTAAAGTAAAATCGCACAACATTGTAGGCCAATTTAGGCTCCATTGTACGAGAAACTTAATGACCCATTTTATATTCGTAACTGGTGGTGTTGTATCATCACTAGGTAAAGGTATTTCAGCTGCTTCAGTTGCTGCACTTTTAGAAGCCCGTGGTTTAAAAGTAACCATGGTCAAAATGGATCCATACATTAATGTCGATCCTGGGACTATGAGCCCATTCCAGCACGGTGAAGTATTTGTCACAGAAGATGGTGCTGAAACTGACTTAGATTTGGGTTATTACGAGCGTTTCTTACGTCGTGCCAAAATGACCAAATTGAATAACTTTACTTCAGGTCGTGTTTATCAAGACGTTTTAAATAAAGAACGTCGTGGTGATTACCTCGGCGGTACAGTACAAGTTATTCCGCATATTACGGATAATATTAAAGAACGTGTTCTTCGCGCAGGCGAAGGTTATGACGTTGCCATTGTGGAAATCGGTGGGACAGTAGGTGACATTGAATCTCTCCCATTCATGGAATCTGTACGTCAGTTGATGGTTGAGCTTGGTCATAAACGTACCATGTTGATGCATTTGACTTTATTGCCATATATCAAGTCTGCTGCTGAACTTAAAACCAAACCAACTCAACATTCTGTTAAAGAATTATTGTCGATTGGTATTCAACCCGACATTCTGATTTGTCGTACTGAACATGATGTTGACGCAGATACTACCCGTAAAATCGCACTCTTTACAAACGTTGAAGCACGTGCCGTTGTGGTGTGTAAAGATGCGCGTTCAATTTATCAAATTCCTCGTACATTTTATGAACAAAATGTTGATGATTTAATCTGTGAACGTTTTGGTTATGACAGCTTGCCTGAAGCTGATCTTTCGGATTGGGATCATGTTGTTGAAGCATTATTGAACCCAGAATACACAGTTCGAGTTGCGATGGTAGGTAAATATGTTGAATTGCCTGATGCATATAAGTCTGTTAATGAAGCACTATTACATGCAGGTATTCAAAATCGTGTCAAAGTTCAAATTGAGTATATCAATGCAGAAGAACTTGAAGGCCAAAATCCTGCTGAAGTATTAAAAGGTATTGATGCAATATTAGTTCCTGGCGGTTTTGGTGAGCGCGGTACTGAAGGTAAAATGCAGGCGATTCAATATGCCCGTGAAAACAAAGTACCTTTCTTGGGTATTTGTTTAGGTATGCAATTGGCCGTAATTGAATTTGCTCGTCATGTTGCTGCTATGCCAGAGGCGACTTCTACTGAGTTTAATCGTTCAACAAAATTCCCATTGATTGGTTTAATTACGGAATGGCTAGATGAACGTGGTGAAATCCAGCATCGTAGTACTGAGTCAAACCTTGGTGGCACAATGCGTTTAGGTGCCCAAAAATCAGAATTGGTTGAAGGTACTAAAACACGTGAAGTTTACGGCAAAGCTGAAATTACTGAACGTCATCGTCACCGTTATGAAATGAATGATCGCTTCATTCCTGCAATTGAACAAGCAGGTATGAAAATTTCAGGTTATTCTACTGCGCAACATCTTGTTGAAACTGTAGAAATTCCTGAACATCCTTGGTTTATTGCTGTACAATTCCACCCAGAATTTACAAGTTCACCACGTGATGGACATCCATTATTTGCTAGTTTTATCGATGCTGCTAAAAAGCAGCACCAAAACAGCAAGTAAGTATGTAAGAACTTAAACTAGGAAGTTTAAATGTCACAATTAAAACCACAAGAAATTGTACGTTTAGGCGATATACAAATGGCAAATCACTTGCCATTTGTATTATTCGGCGGCATGAACGTACTTGAGTCGAAAGACTTAGCTTTTGAAATTGCAGAAACTTATGTCGATATCTGTACGCGTTTAGAAATACCATATGTATTTAAAGCCAGTTTTGATAAAGCCAATCGTTCAAGCTTACATTCGTTCCGTGGCCCTGGTTTGGAAAAAGGTATCGAATGGTTAGGTGACATTAAAAAGCATTTTAATGTTCCGATTATTACCGATGTCCATGAACCTCACCAAGCTGCCGCTGTCGCTGAAGTTGCAGATATTATCCAGCTTCCAGCATTTCTCAGTCGTCAGACTGATTTGGTTGAAGCAATGGCGAAAACTCAAGCCATTATTAATATCAAAAAAGCGCAATTCCTTTCTCCTCGTGAAATGAGCCATATTCTAAATAAGTGTTTAGAAGCGGGTAATAACAAACTCATTTTGTGTGAACGTGGTACGTCATTTGGCTATAACAACTTAGTCGTTGATATGCTGGGTTTCGACACCATGAAAGAAATGAATGTACCAGTATTTTTTGATGTAACGCATGCATTGCAAACACCGGGCGGTCGTGCAGATTCAGCAGGCGGACGTCGTGCTCAAATCACAACCTTAGCTCGTGCAGGTATGGCGACTGGGCTTGCAGGTTTATTTTTAGAAAGTCATCCAGACCCTGAAAATGCAAAATGTGATGGACCTTGTGCATTACGTATGTCGCAGCTTGAGCCGTTTTTAGCGCAGTTAAAAGAATTGGATACCTTAGTTAAAGGTTTCAAAAAGTTAGATACACATTGATGCGCTTAGAAAGCATCTTATTTTTAATCAACTGAGGAATTATTCATGAGCCAAATCGTTGACATTCGTGCACGTGAAATTTTGGACTCTCGTGGTAACCCAACCATCGAAGCAGACGTAATCCTAGACTCTGGCGTTGTTGGCCGTGCATGTGCACCATCTGGTGCTTCAACTGGTTCTCGTGAAGCTTTAGAACTTCGTGACGGTGATCAATCACGTTACTTAGGTAAAGGTGTTCGCACTGCTGTTCAAAACGTAAATGGTCAAATCAAAGACTTATTAAAAGGTCAAAACGTATTTGAACAAAAAGCACTTGATGACAAAATGATTGCGCTTGATGGCACTGAAAACAAAGAAAAATTAGGTGCAAACGCAACTTTAGCTGTATCTTTAGCTGCTGCGCGTGCTGCTGCTGTTGAGAAGAAAACTGAACTATTCCAATATATTGCAGATCTTCGTGGCCAAACAACTTTGTCTATGCCTGTTCCAATGATGAACATCTTGAACGGTGGCGCACATGCAGACAACACTGTTGATATTCAAGAATTCATGATTGAACCTATAGGTTTCACATCTTTTGCTGAATCTTTACGTGCTGGTGCTGAAATTTTCCATGCTTTGAAATCTGTATTGAAAAAGCAAGGTTTAAATACAGCAGTTGGTGATGAAGGTGGTTTTGCGCCTAACTTACGTTCCAATGAAGAAGCAATTACTGTTATTCTTTCTGCAATTGAAACAACTGGCTATAAAGCAGGTTCTGATATTATGCTTGCACTTGATTGTGCATCTTCAGAATTCTACAAAAATGGTCAATATATTCTTGCAGGTGAAGGCAACAAAGCATTCACAAGTAACCAATTTGCTGACTATCTTGCTGGTCTTGTTAAACAATATCCAATTATCTCAATCGAAGATGGTTTAGATGAGTCTGATTGGGAAGGCTGGAGCTATTTGACTTCTATCCTAGGCGATAAAATCCAATTGGTCGGTGATGATTTGTTCGTTACAAATCCTAAGATTTTACAACGTGGTATTGATGAGAAAGTAGGTAACTCTATCTTAATTAAATACAATCAAATTGGTACTTTGTCTGAAACTTTAGATGCAATCTATCTTGCTAAAGCAAATGGCTACAGCACTGTGATTTCACACCGTTCTGGTGAAACTGAAGATTCTACAATTGCAGATCTTGCTGTAGGTACAGCAGCAGGTCAAATTAAGACTGGTTCACTTTGCCGTTCTGACCGCGTTGCAAAATATAACCAATTGCTTCGTATTGAAGAATTGACTCATGCTGCTTATCGCGGTAAAGCTGAGTTTAAAGGTTTAAATTAATATCTTTTATTGATTTAATTTAAAAAAGGCCATTCTTTTATTTGATATAGGGAATGGCTTTTTATTCGCTAAAAATAATCAAGAATAGTATGTGTTAAGTGAGATTTAATATGATGTAATTGATAAATAATGAAATTTAGAGGTGGAGTTTAATTAGCATAGTTTGTGGAAAAGAAAATTTATAATAAATAATATCGCGATATATGAGTTTTTAGCATAAAGATAATTCTTAAATTTTTAATTACCAAGTAGATTATTGAGCACATAATTATTCTTTTATAAAAAAGAGAATTTATTTTGTTCTAGTTTTGCAGTTTTCGCATAGTTTAGTGTTCTTCATACAAAATATTTGATGTATATTAGCATCTTAATTTAATGCTGTTACTCAAGACGCAAATACATGTTAGAAGTCTTTAAAACAACTTCAAGTAAAGTGATTGCAATACTCGCGATTTTAATTGTTGTGGTATTACAATATCGCTTTTGGTTTGGTGAGGGTGGTCATTTCCCTCATCAAGCTTTACTACAGCAAATTGAACAGCAAGCTGAAGTCAATGCTGAGTTAAAAGAACGCAACCGAATTCTTGCTGCTGAAGTGTATGATTTAAAAAATGGTGCTGAAGCCATAGAAGAACATGCACGTTTAGACCTTGGCTTAGTAAAGCCACATGAAACTTTTGTACAAATGAGTACCATTAGTACCCATTACAAACCTATTTATACCGATCCAAGTGTAGATTTAAGAACCAATGAAGATGACAACGAACCTGCGCCAGAACAACCGTAAAATTTGGGCAATTGTTCCTGCGGCTGGCTCAGGTCGTCGTTTTTCAAAAACTGAACTAAAACAATACCAAGTCATCCAAAATCAAACAGTTTTAGCGCATACAATAGCGCGTTTAAACGATTTACCACTTGCGGGTTATGTACTTGCTGTGGGTGAGCAAGATCATTATGCTCAAACATTGCCATTAAAAAATAAACATTTGAGTCATTTTTGTTTGGGTGGTGCAGAACGTGTTGATTCGGTTTTAAATGCGTTGCGTTATTTAGAACAATTTGCACAAGCCGATGATTTGGTTTTTGTACATGATGCTGCTCGTCCTTGTGTGACACAGCAATGTCTTGAAAACTTAGTCGATACCGCAATAAACCTGAACAGCAGTGCAATTCTTGCAATTCCTGTACGAGATACTTTGAAGTGTGTTGAAAATCAGCAAGATATCAATAAAACAGTCAGTCGTGATCAATTGTGGCAAGCACAAACACCACAAATTTCTACCTTTTCAAAGCTTAAAACGGCAATCGAAAAAGCTTTAGCGAATAATATTGTCATTACAGACGAGGCGAGTGCATTGGAATATATCAATGAACCTGTCAAAGTAGTGATGGGGCGTTCTGATAATATTAAAATTACTTATCCAGATGATTTGGAGTTGGCCAAGTTAATTTTGCAATCGCAGCAATAAAACAACGAAAATAAAAATAATTATGCATTGATTGATTTTCTCAACCGCTATTTATCTCTATAATTTGACCAGATTAAACTAGGTTTAAGATTTGTATTCATGACACCATCGCCACAGTATAAGTTTTTACGTCAATCAGTCAGAGATGGTTTAAGTATTAATCAAAAAGTTTCAAGGTGGGACAAATTACACCTTGATCCTTGGTTATTGGGCTTTTTAATTATCAATGCAATTTTGGGTTTATTGATGGTCTATAGCGCATCTTCTGAAGATATGTCTATGGTCATTCGACAAGCCGTGAGTTTCGGTGTTGGTTTTATTTTGCTTTTTATTTGTGCACAAATTCCACCAAAAGTATATCAAGCGATTAGCCCTTGGTTTTATTTGTTTGCAATTTTGTTGTTGATACTGGTTTTATTGGTCGGTGATGTTCGATTAGGGGCAAAGCGCTGGCTGACCATTCCAGGGATTGGCAGTATGCAACCCAGCGAATTTATGAAGTTTGCCATGCCACTGATGATGGCATGGTATTTTGCACGTAACCCGTTGCCGCCAAAGTTTAAACATATTGTAATTGCCTTGATTATTATGATGGTGCCTTTCGTATTAGCATTATTACAACCAGACTTGGCAATTGGTATCGTGATTGGTGGCGTGTTTGCTTTGTTTTTAAGTGGCATGTCGTGGACTTTAATTATTGGGACTTTAGCGGCATTGGCACTGGCGTTCCCTTTAATTTGGACTTTTGTATTACAAGCTTATCAAAAGAAAAGGATTATGACCTTATTTGATCCTGAGTCAGATGCGCTTGGGGCAGGATGGAATATTATCCAATCTAAAATTGCGATTGGTTCAGGCGGAATGACAGGGCGTGGATTCTTAGAAGGAACACAGTCTCAGTTGGGCTATTTACCTGAACATCATACTGATTTTATTATGTCGACCTATGCAGAAGAATTTGGCTTTATTGGGGTATTCTTCTTATTTGCACTTTATACCGCAATGATTTTTAGATGTATGATCATTAGCTTAAGCAGTTTCCATAATTATGGTCGTTTATTGGCAGGTACGATTGGTTTGTCTTTGTTTTTCTATGTATTTGTAAACTCTGGTATGGTCAGTGGGATTTTACCTGTGACTGGTGATCCATTACCACTTATGAGTTATGGTGGATCGGCGGTAATTGCGTTGTTAGCGAGTTTTGGTATCGTTATGTCTATCCATACGCATAAATAAATAGAATCTTCAAAATTTAAAATTTCTTAAACTAAAGCTATTCCTTCTCTTTTTTAGAGGAGGATAGTATCAAATATAAATAAAAAAGTTTTTCTTAAATTTAAGTTCCTTAGATTGTCAAACTACCTAATTATTCATACAAGTGCAATGCATCAAATTATTGATCATAAATAATAATTATTTTTTTGGATGAACTTTTAGATACTGTTGGTTTTAAATTCGTTTGGTGTACTTTTGAATCATAGATGGTTGTTCTATTGTGTGGCGACATGGATGTCGCCGTTGGGCGGCGCCCATGAGTAAAGAAAAAGCACTGCTTTGTTTGCAGCGCAAGGTTTGGCATCTCCTACGAAAAGTGAGGTATCGCCAACGCAAAGGAATTGAAACTTTGAATGTAAAGTGTGGCATTGCAAGTTTTTTTATAACGGAACAATTTCTTTTTCTATGCAATTAATTTAACTAAAAATATTAATTAGGAGAAATTGTATTCTTATGTCTGAGTTTTTTGACTAGGCAGCTATAATTTGCTGATGGTTTAAAAATCATGTGATATTGTGAATGATGTATCTATTTGAAATCGAATTTAAGCTGACACTTCAACATCAAATCAGTATTGCTAAATCTGTTCTAAGTGCTAAATTAAAATGGTCATATAAATTATTTCTCTAACTACATTATTCTTATTATAAGACGATTAAATCGTATAAGGTTCGGTTCAATATGCATATCATCATCATGGGAGCTGGTGTTATTGGTACAACATCCGCCTACTATCTAAAACAAGCAGGTCATGAAGTCACTGTGATCGATCGGCAACCCAATGTGGCTTTAGAAACCAGTTTTGCCAACGCTGGGCAGATTTCGCCGGGTTATGCGTCGCCTTGGGCTGCACCAGGTATTCCATTAAAAGCGTTTAAATGGATGTTTCAACCACATTCACCATTGGCAATTAAGCTAACGGGTGATATGCATCAGTATCAGTGGATGATCCGTATGTTGGCTGAATGTAATATCAATCGCTACCAAATCAATAAAGAGCGAATGGTACGGATTTCTGAATATAGCCGTGACTGTCTAGATGAATTACGTGCGGAGACTAAAATTCATTTTGATGAGCGCCAATTAGGTACATTACAACTTTTTCGAAAACAACATCAATTGGATGTGGCAGGCAAAGATACCGAAGTTTTAAAACATGAAGGCGTGCCATTTGAGTTGTTGGATAAAGCTGGCGTAATCAAGGCTGAACCTGCTTTAGCCCACGCAACTGTTGATTTTGTTGGTGGTTTGCGTTTACCGAATGACCAGACAGGCGATTGCCAAAAATTTACAACAGAGTTGGCGGAGCTTGCAGCCAAACAAGGGGTCAATTTTTTATTTAATACGGTAATAGAATCAATCGAAAAAGATGCTGAACGGATTACCGCGATTCATTTAAAAGATGGTCGTAAAATCAAGGGAGATGTTTATGTCATGGCACTGGGCAGCTATAGTCATGAAATGCTCAAACAATTGGAAATTGATGCGCCTGTATATCCATTAAAAGGCTATTCGATTACCACCAAAATTGTTGATCCGGCACTTTCACCAGTGTCTACAATCTTAGATGAGTCTTATAAAATTGCCTTAACCCGTTTTGATGATCGAATTCGTGTAGGGGGGATGGCTGAAATTAATGGGTTTGATCGCTCGTTAAAATCTAGTCGTGAAGACACTTTGCTTATGGTTTTACAACAATTATTTCCAAATGCAAGTGACTTATCAGATGCACATTTCTGGACGGGTTTAAGACCTGCGACACCAGATGGTACCCCGATTGTTGGGCAAACAAGGTATCAAAATCTATATACCAATACAGGGCACGGTACCTTGGGTTGGACCATGTCATGTGGTTCTGCAAAATTATTATCAGACATTATTTCTGGAACCACACCACAAATTGAATATGATGATTTGAATGTGTTTCGATATGACTCAGTGAATCACTAAGATGTTTGTGAAACTGATATGAACCAAAGTTAGCAAGTCGCAGAACAGGCAATTTCATTTTCCAATGTGCATTTTTGGCATTGGTTTATGCTTTCACTTCGTGGTTTTAATGAAGAAAATTCAGATGAGGCGATTTAGGCTAATTTCAATCAAACTACAACAAAGCCAGAGTCAGTGATCAAGTTATTGACTAAGCTATTTAATTCTTAAGCGATTTAAAAATTAGATAATAATTGAACATATTTTACTTGTATTCGAGCAAATTCATGGCATATTAATTGCTAATACAAGGAAAGATGATTGCAGGAGAGAAGTCTCTTGCGGACTCGCCGAAGGAGCAACGACCCCGGAAACTCTCAGGCAAAAGGACTGTAATCATTGTAAAACCTCTGGAGAGAAGTCATTCTATTGAAAACAAAAAAGAAATGACTCACCGAAGGGGATGGTAAAGCCTAAATAGTTTAGGTTTTTATCGAAGCTCTCAGGTACACATGACAGATGGGGCATACATTGACAATGTAATTAAAAATATTGCATTTCAACGGAGTGTGCGTATGTGTCATGTCGTCATTATTGGTTCTGGTATTACAGGTGTTACTTCTGCCTATGAACTTGCTCAATTAGGTTATCAAGTTACTGTTATTGATAAACATTTATTTCCCGCAATGGAAACATCATTTGCCAATGGTGGACAGCTGTCTGCGTGTAATGCTGAAGTGTGGAATCAAAAATCCACTGTGTTAAAAGGTATTAAATGGATGGCGAAGAAAGATGCACCATTATTGCTCAATCCATCTTTTGATTTGCACAAATATGCATGGCTGGTCGAATTCCTTGGCAATATCAAACACTATGAAGCAAATACTCAAAATACAGTGAAAATGGCACTTTTAGCGCGTCAAAGGCTATTTAATATTGCTGAACAAGAAGGGATTGATTTTGATTTAGAAAAACGTGGCATCTTGCATTTCTACCATTCTGAATATGATTATAAAGTGGCAACCAACGTCAATGCGCTGTTATGTAAAGGTGGTTTAGAACGCCATGCAGTGACCAATGAAGAAATTAAATCTATCGAACCGAGTTTGACGGGTGAGTACTATGGAGGCTTTTATTGTCCAGGTGATGCAACGGGGGATATTCATAAATTTACCACTGGACTTGCCAAAGCGACTGAAAAATATGGGGTAAAATATTTATTTGGTATGGAAGTTATTAATGTAGAACACACTGCCAATGGGGTGAATATTCAATATCATTCGAGTGTTGAAAACATGGAAGGTGGTTCAGTAGCAGTTGAACAACTCAGTGCAGATGCCGTGGTGATTTGTGGCGGTGTTGGTAGTTATCAATTGGCCAATCAATTGGGCGATCGTGTGAATGTTTATCCTGTAAAAGGCTATTCGATCACCGTACAATTGAATGATGAAGAAAGTATTAATGGTGCACCTTGGGTCAGCTTGCTCGATGAAAGCGCGAAAATCGTCACGTCACGATTAGGCGCTAATCGTTTACGTATTGCTGGAACTGCTGAATTTAATGGCTATAATCGAGATATCCGCTCAGATCGTATCCAACCTTTAACAGATTGGGTCAATAAGAACTTCGATATTTCAACCGAGCATTGTATCCCGTGGGCGGGTTTACGACCAATGATGCCGAATATGATGCCTGTGGTAAAACGTGGAAAACGTGAACGGGTATTTTATAATACAGGGCATGGACATTTAGGCTGGACGTTGTCTGCTGCAACAGCTGTGATGATTAGTCAGGAAATTGCAAGCTCGCATCCGATTTAATCGTATAGGCAATATTTTTGTATTTGCACTCTGGTGAATGTCCATATTCACCAGAGTGCTGGTAAAAATAATTAGGTGTGTTATGAATATAGAATCAACAACTCAAAAGCACTGGCATGAAACGAGCTATGTAAAGTTAGTTGAATCGATTCAATATATTGCACAAAATTATCACGATGTGTACGCCTTGGCCTTGTAGTATTATTGTGATGATGATGAACCTTGTTTTCCCAAAGTTGAGCTGAACTTTAATACCATTGAACAGTTTGAGTCGCAAATTTCTGAATCTTCGAGTCAAGCTGAAGCGAAATGGAATTATGCCTATTGGTTACAACAACCGTCTTGGGATATTGGGGGAGAGAATGATCAGCTTTTGGCACAATGGTTTGAGCAAACACCATTTTATTATTCTCAAAAACAGATGGAATATGCTGAACAAGAAGATGATGCACTATTTAATGAACTTTTAGAAAAAGGCGAGCAGTTTGCTCAATTGTTTATTACACAAATAATCAAAATAGTTCAGCAATTATTTTCTGAAAATATTCTTCAAGATACATTTGGGAAAAATCTTCCAGTCATTATTCATGAGCTTGAATATTATGAAGAACCTATTTCGTGGACCAAAAGAGCCAATCCAAGTGCATTAATCAATGAATTTATGGATGCCTGTGAAAGTGATTTCTCTTAACAAAATATGCTTATGATTCAATGCTGAGGGACGTGATGTGCCCCACAGCACTTATTGAGTGGAAGCAAGCACTTTAAACGTTATAGACGAGTAAAGACATCTTCTTGGGTTAAACGAGACTTGGGCAATTTTGCATTAAAGTCAGTATCACTACGATAACCGAGTGTCATAATCACAGACGGGACCAAATTCTTTTCAATTAAGCCTAATTCTTCAGTCAGAATATCTTCGTCAAAACCACCGATTGGCGTTGCATCGATACCTTCAATACCTGCAGCTAATAGCATTTGACCCAGTGCGATAAAGGTTTGATTTTCCGCCCAGCGCTGAATATCACCTTTTTCATTGCGATAATAAGAGACATAGCCTGTACGACTGTCTTTTTGACCTTGCTTAGCCTTGTCATCTTTAAAGCGGCCACTGAGATCATCCTGCTGAAGTAAATTACTCAGGTGCTGTTCTGTAATATCTGCTTTGGTACAGAATAAAATCGTATGTGATGAATCTAAAACCTTTGGTGCGTTGTAGCTATATTTTCCGATTAAGGCTTTAGCAATACGTTGTTTAGCTGCATCATTCTCAGCAATAAAAAAGTGCCAAGGCTGGATATTGATTGATGATGGTGTCAAACGTAGGATTTCAAGTAAACGTGCAAATTGTGCTTGAGGAATCTTTTTAGAAGAATCATAAGCCTTTGTGGTGTAACGTGTTTTTGCTACATTTAATACATCCATAAGGAGATCTCATATATCGTAAATTTTCGATATATTATATGCTAAAATTCCGAAATGTGAATCTTCAAAACGTAAATAAAGGTGGAAAATCTTTTTTAGCTGGGATAAATATTTGTAAATTTTATCAATGGATTAAATTTGAACCAATATATCCCTGCAAAAAAGCATAAATTAATTGATTAATTCTTAATATTTTATTTCGTGTTTTTATTAAACTCTTAAATCCGCTATTTATCTGGTATTACAATAGACTGGATTCGTTAATTACAGCAGAAAAATCATTGGTTTTAGAATGATCAGAAACTCATTTAACAGTATTAACTTAAGAGAAATTTGATAGAGTAGTGTAGAGGAAAAGACATTTTTAATAATTAAGTATTAAAATTCTTTTATCATTTTTTACTCCATGAAAAAGTGGAATAAGTTGAAAGACATAATATTATTTATAGGCTCAATTTTTGCTCTCTGCTGGATAATATATTAATAAGCATTCTCGTCTATTTTTACTATTAAGCTTACTGTGATATTGATTCATGTTTGGATGGTTTTAATTTTATGGAATTATTAAATCTGTTTAGTTTAAGGGGGGGAGTTATTGAATAATCCACTTAATAA
Source organism: Acinetobacter legionensis (assembly GCF_048551735.1). Taxonomy (NCBI): domain Bacteria; kingdom Pseudomonadati; phylum Pseudomonadota; class Gammaproteobacteria; order Moraxellales; family Moraxellaceae; genus Acinetobacter; species Acinetobacter legionensis. Next base: position 165,860 of record NZ_JBIMBV010000007.1, on the reverse strand, counting down.
ATTTCCAATCCGCATTTTCATCCACTTCTAAAATCATTGCTTCAGATGTTTTTTCACGCCAATCTCCTAAAACAATTCTAGCTTTACCATTTACATCATGAATTTCAGGGCGATGAGTGTGACCATGAACCAACAGATCGACATTATTAATTGCTTTTTCTACTGCTTGTTGGTTAACATCCATAATTTCATAGGACTTATTTTGTTGAGACTCACGGCTTTTTTTACGAAAACCATTAGCAAGTTTTTGTCTAAAACCAAGTGGAGTACTTTTTAAAAGTCCCAATACAATCGGATTGCGAATAATTTTCTTAAATCGTTGATAAGAGATATCATCGGTACATAAAGCATCGCCGTGTTCAAGTCGAAATTGTTTATCAGCTATGGTAAATGTATAAAATTCGGGAAGTAGTTTGCCATCAAACTCATTTAAAAATTTTTCCCCTAAAGCAAAGTCACGATTACCCACTTGAAAATAAATTTGATTACCAGCTTGCAAGGAAAATTGTTTTAGATGCTCAATAATTTCATCTAACCAAGGCGCAGTATAATCATCCCCAATCCAAGCATTAAACCAGTCACCGAGAATAAACAGTTGCGTGTGTTGATATTTATAGTGTTCTAATAAATCAAAAAACCCTCGAACCAGTCGAGGGTGTTCTGGTGACAAATGTAAATCAGCGATAAACAGATAGGTCACTTATTTTTCCTATTTAATAACTCCTCCTAACCTTGCTTAGTAAAGGGAACAATATCCCTTTATTTAAAAGAAGTTTCGGGAGGATTTATAAATTATTCAGAGATAATTTTTGCAGATTCAATCACAATGTTTTCTAAAGGAACATCAGCATGATAACCACGGTTACCTGTACGAACACCTTTGATTGCTTCGACGATGTCTAAGCCTTCAGTCACTTTACCAAATACTGCATAACCCCAACCTTGAGCAGTTTTACCTGTATGGTTAAGGAAAGAGTTATTTTTTACATTGATGAAAAATTGTGCAGAAGCAGAGTGAGGTGCTTGAGTACGTGCCATTGCAACTGTACCCTCATCATTGCTTAAACCATTGTCCGCTTCATTTTCAATTGAATCACGTGTGGTTTTTTCTTTGAAGTTTTCATCCATGCCACCGCCTTGGATCATGAAACCATCAATAACACGATGGAAGATTACGCCATCATAAAAACCATCACGAACATATTCTAAAAAGTTAGCAACAGTTTTTGGTGCTTTTTCAGAGTTAAGTTCAAGAACAATGCGTCCTTTGTTGGTGTTTAATTCGACTTGAGGAAAACTCATTCTATAATCTCCTAATCATGACTAAAAATGTCATGGGTTTTTGGTTGAGAGAAGCATAAGCAAACTGTAAACTACATAGCAAGTAAAAATGTGAAATTCTTTTGTTAAAAAAGGATAAAATCACATTTTATATATTCAATTTTAACTTTTAGAAGTGATTTATCAACTATGAAGCCAAATGATGTTGTTTCAGAACTGCCGAAAACTCCGACAAATAGTCCAAGCCCTGTCGATAATGCGCAGCAAGAACAACAAGCGGGCTTAGATTTTGTACGCCAAGTCATTACAGAAGATTTGGCAGCGGGCCGTACACAAAAAGTTGTTACGCGTTTTCCACCTGAGCCAAATGGTTATCTACATATTGGCCATGTAAAGGCTATTTGCTTAAATTTTGGTATCGCTCAAGAATACGATGGTTTATGTAACTTGCGTTTTGATGACACCAACCCAGATGCTGAAGAACAAGAATATGTTGACGGTATTGCCAATGATGTAAAATGGTTAGGTTTTGAATGGAATGGCGAACCTCGCTATGCATCAAGTTATTTTGACCAATTACATGCTTGGGCAGTTCAGTTGATCAAACAGGGCGATGCTTATGTAGATCTACAAAGCCCAGAAGAAATTAGAATTAACCGTGGTAATTTTGTCGAGCCAGGTAAAAACTCACCTTATCGTGATGCATCTATTGAAGAAAACCTTGCTCGTTTTGAAAAAATGAACAATGGTGAATTGGCCGAAGGTGAAGCAGTATTACGTGCCAAAATTGATATGACATCACCAAATGTACATATGCGAGATCCAATTCTATATCGTGTACTTCATTCAGAACATCACCAAACTGGTGATAAATGGAAAATGTACCCAATGTATGACTATGCTCATCCATTGTCAGATGCGATTGAAGGGATTACACATTCATTATGTACCTTAGAGTTTCAAGACCATCGCCCATTTTATGATTGGGTTGTTGAGAAAGTGCACTCACAATCGGTTCCACGTCAGTATGAATCTAGCCGTTTAAATGTAGATTATACGATTACCTCTAAACGTAAATTACGTAAATTAGTAGAAGGTAACTATGTTCATGGTTGGGATGACCCGCGTATGCCAACTGTGGTGGGCATGCGTCGTCGTGGTTTTACTCCTGAAGGGTTACGTGAGTTTTGTAAGCGTGTAGGTGTATCTAAAACAGACGGTATCGTTGATGTGGCTATGCTTGAATTCTGTATTCGCCAATCCCTTGAAAATACAGCAGCACGTGGTATGGCTGTTTTAAATCCGCTGAAAGTGACTTTGACCAACTTGCCAGCAGATTTGAATTTAAGCCATTCACGTCATCCAAATGTAGATATGGGCGATCGTATTATTCCTTTAACCTCTGAAATTTTTATTGATCGTAAAGACTTTGAAGAAGTTCCGCCAAAAGGTTTTAAACGTTTAGTTCCTGAGGGTGAAGTGCGTTTACGTCATGCGTATGTGATCAAGTGTGATGAAGTGATTAAAGATGCCAATGGCGAAGTGATCGAGTTGAAATGTTCTATTGATCCGGAAACTTTAGGTAAAAACCCAGAAGGTCGTAAAGTGAAAGGCGTTGTACATTGGGTTTCTGCGTCGAAAGGGATTCCTGCTGAGGTTCGAGTTTACGATCGTTTATTCACCGAAGCTGCACCAGATGCGGATGATGATTTCTTAGCAAATTTAAATCCAGAATCTTTAACAGTACTTCAAGCGGTAATTGAGCCTGCTTTGGCACAAGCGCAGCCAGAAGATCGTTTCCAGTTTGAACGCGAGGGTTATTTTGTTGCGGATCAATATGATCATACAGCAGATAAACCTGTGTTCAATCGTGTCTTAGATTTGAAAGATAGCTTTAAACCGGGTAAATAATTTTATTCAATCCTGAATGAAATCATGATTTAAGACCTAGCTTCGGCTAGGTTTTTTTCATGTTGTTTAAAATTGATTGAGTAATACTATAGAAAAAAGATATAGTAAATGCACAAATAATAATCAGGACAAATATATGTCTTCCCAATTTGATTTTGTTACGGTCCATATTAAACCTAATGTCCATTATAAAGGACGATCAATAAGTTATCTTATCGAATGTAAAGATGGTTCGAAGAAAACATTGGGGGTAATTTTACCCACAGAGAAACCTTTAACTTTTGAAACTCATGTGACTGAGCGCATTGAAATTGTTTCTGGAAGATGCTTGGTTCGGATAGCAGATCAAGAAGAAATGGAGGTCTACAGTTGTGGAGAATCTTTTACTGTACCTGCAAATAGTCGTTTTAGTCTGCAATCTAGCGAAGTTGTAGATTATGTTTGTCATTTAGAATAACGAATAATGTTAGGCAAATCATCATTAGAATTCTTTAAAGTAATCCTGTAAATACTCAATAAAAACTTTTACTTTATCAGAGATTAATTTTTTATCTGGAATAACAGCATAAATAGCAGTGGGTTCTACCATAAAATTAGGAAGCACATGAACCAGTTTTCCTGAATCTAAATCGTTTTTGACATGCCAAAGTGAGTGATTGGATATGCCGAGCCCTGCCAAAGACGCCTGACGAATCCCTTCGCCTGAGTTGCTAATAAAATAGCCATTTACGTGGATATTTAATCTTTGATTGGATTTAGCATGATCCAGAAAGTTCCATGTATTGGTGATGCCTTGTTGATGACGCTGCACGATACAACGATGTCGCTGTAAATCCTCTAAACGTTTGGGGATACCAAATTTAGCTAGATATTCAGGTGCAGCACAAAGTAAGCGTTTATTGATAGATAAAGGTTTTGCAATTAAAGAAGAGTCTTGTAGTTTGCCTATGCGAATTGCGATATCCATACCTTGGGTAATAAGATCTACATTTTGGTCATTTAAATCTAGATTGATTAATAATTCAGGGTGGTGTTTTAAAAACTCAGCAATAACTTGAACTAGTATCTGGGTTCCAAAGGTTGCGGAAGCCGTGATATTAATGCTCCCTGAAAGTTTTTGATCTTGAAGCTTTAAATTTTCGGTCAATGTTTGAAAACTATCGAGAAGTGGACGTCCTTGCTTAATCAATATTTTGGCTTCTTCAGTCAGACTCAGTTTACGTGTCGTGCGATAAAAAAGTTTAAGGCTAAGCTGATTTTCAAGCCTTTGCACTCGTTGACTTGCCACTGAAACTGCAATATTGGCTTCTTTTGCGGCTTGGCTGATTGAACCCAAATCTGCGACACGTAAGAAGAAATGAAAGTCTTGTGTATTCATTTTCCATAAAATCGAAAAAGTAATTTCTTATTATCCTGATTTTTTAAACAATACCAAGTTGTTATTTTGTGATGAGACACATTATTCAATCAGGGTGAATGATCATGAAATATAATTTTTTAGGCGAATCTGGTTTAAAAGTATCTGAGTTGGGATTTGGTGCTGGAACCTTTGGAGGAAAAGGTCCTCTATTTTCTGCATGGGGACAAACAGGGCAGATCGAAGCGAATCAAATGATTAGCACATGTATAGATGCAGGAATTAATTTCTTTGATACTGCCGATGTGTATTCAGACGGTGAATCTGAAAAAATGCTTGGAATTGCATTAGCGCCTTATCGGCACAGTACGATTATTTCAACTAAAGTTGCGCTTCGTAGCAATGAGCAAGTGAATCAGGTCGGATTTAGTCGTCATTATTTAATTCATGCAGTAGAGCAATCGTTAAAACGATTAAATACAGACTATATCGATGTTCTACAGTTACATCAGTTTGATAGCTTTACTTCACTCGATCAGCTTATGAAAACTTTAGATGAATTGGTCCGAAGCGGAAAAGTTCGTTATATCGGGGCATCTAATTTTTCAGGCTGGCAATTGATGAAAGCGCAGTCGATTGCAGATCGTTATGGTTATGAAAAAATGGTAGCACATCAGGTGTATTATTCATTGATAGGTCGGGATTATGAATGGGAATTGATGCCTTTAAATCATGATCAGCATATTGGTGCTGTTGTGTGGAGTCCTTTGGGATGGGGACGTTTGACGGGTAAGTTTGATCGTGAGCGTCCTATGCCTGAAAATAGTCGCTTACATGAAACAGCACAATTTGCACCACCCGTAAACAAAGAATATCTTTATCAAGTGATCGATACTTTAAAACAGATTGCATTAGAAACGGGATATTCAGTCCCACAAATTGCTTTAAAATGGCTGTTAACACGAGCTACCGTTTCGACTGTATTGATTGGTGCTCGAAATCAACAACAACTGCAAGATAATCTCATTGCAAAAGATCTAGTACTTATGGATTCACAATTACAGCGTTTAAATCAAGCCAGTGCGGTTTATCCAGCATATCCATATTATCCATATTGGAATGGTCAATTTTCAGAGCGCTATCAGAGCATCGTTGAATCATCACTTATTCAAAACTAATTGGTTAAATTTATTAACAAAAACATGATACTGATTACATAGCACTTATGTTATCAGTATCACTTTGTTATCTATATAATTCAATATAAGTTTAGAAGAGTAATAAGAATGAATCCAACCATTGAAACTCAAATGTTAATTCGTAAACCCGTGTCTGCGGTTTTTAATGCATTTATTGATCCTGACATTACTTCAAAATTCTGGTTTAGTCGATCTACAGGACCACTAAAAGAAGGCAAAATTGTGCAATGGAGTTGGGATAAGTATCAAGTCAGCTCAAAGGTTATGGTATTTAACATTATTGAAAATAAATTGATTCAAATTACTTGGGGTGAACCCAAAACATCGGTAGATTTTATATTTGAAGAAATCAGCTCAGAGCAAACTTATTTAAAAATTAGAAATTATGATATTTCGCTTCAAGGCTCTGAACTAATTCAATTTATTATAGATGCAACTGGAGGATTCACCACAGTGCTGGATGGTTTAAAAGCTTATTTGGAATACGGATTAGAACTCAAATTGGTTGAAGACAAATTTCCACCATTTTAATGGTATTTTAAAATCAGGGCTTTACTTAAGGTCATGTGAAGAACCTCGTTGAGTATTTTACTTTTTAGGCTGTTGTTCTTTAAGAGATAAATAGGTTGGAAGTTTTAATTTTGACTGAGCCCTGAGTTTCATTTTTATATATAAAACTAAAGCAAAACAGGTGGTTGCAACTGTTAAAAATAAGCCATTCATATAGGTCATGATTGAACTGATATAGCCAATCGTGGTTAAACGGTTCATCATTTTTACCACTTGAGGACTACTTTCAACCCCTGTAATTGCCCAACTACACAGATGTTCACAATTATTGATAATTAAATGATAGCTATTTTCGTGCATGCGTGTACGCATACGTCGAACCACATGACGACCAGAAAACTTAGGTTGATCATAGTAACGGACACGGATCACTTTACCATGTGAAAATTTTTCAAGTGAAGTGATTTCGATTGGGCGTTTTTTTACAAAATGTGCCAGTCCAGAATAATGTATAACACGACCTTTTCCAGCATAGATTCCATGATGACTATAGCCAAAATGTTTGACGATTAAATGCGCACCTAACGGGTATTTAGCTATTTGTTTTGTCTGCATATTCCCACTCAGTTCAAATAAAGTGTACACATGTATTTAATTGAAAGGATAGTTTGATTATAACGATGCAAAATGAATTTGATAGCCCTTAAAGTGATAATTAAGTAAAAAAATGCATTAAAAATGCTAATTAGCCTTCATTATTCAATAGATCACACGATAAAATATAACACTTTGAATGGGGTTGTTATGAATTTGAAAACTGGAGTATATGCGCTGATAAGCATGATGGGATTGAGTGCACTTTCCTTTCAAGTCAATGCCAATACCGACTATATCAAAATAATCAAAGACAAGAAGGTGATCGCAGATGCTGTACGTATCGACGATCTTGATCAGCTACAACTATTTTTAAAAAACCAACAAGGACAAACTTATAAAAAGTTCGCAGCTGTACAAAAAGAGCGTAAAAAATGCCAGATCAGTTTTGCCATGAATGCAGGAATGTATCATCCAAATTTTGCACCAGTGGGTTTATACATTGAACAAGGTAAACAACAAACAGAATTAAACCAGCAAAAAAATAAATTTGGTAATTTTTTTATGCAACCCAATGGCGTGGTTGCTTGGAACAATAAGCAAGCTGTGATTAAAACCACTGAGCAATATCTTAAATCTAATTTTAAAGCTCGCTATGCAACACAATCTGGTCCAATGTTGTTGATCAATGGTGAGATCAATCCAATTTTCGTTAAAAACTCAGATTCATTGAAAGTTCGCAATGGGGTGGGAATTAAGAATAATCAACTGTATTTCGTGATAAGTCGTGAAAAAAATAATTTTTATAATTTTGCTGATATTTTTAAGACGCAGCTCAAAACAGATCAAGCTTTATATTTAGATGGTTCAATTTCAAGTGCATTCATTCCACAAGTGAAAAGGCATGATCAGACTTATGATTTAGGCCCAATGTTTATTTATAGTGAAGCAAAAAATTGTGACGATTAAAATGTAAAAATTAAAGTTTTGCTTATGACCTATATGCTAAATCAAAATGGATGCCTGCAAATTGAAGCATCCATTTTGTAGATTAAAGATAAATTACTTAACCATGCCAATGATTGAAGACTGTGCTTTACAGGCTTGAATAGCATCTTCTTTAGATAACTTTTTAATTTCTTCTTCAAAGGCTTTTTTCTGTTCTTTTAGTGAATCTTCAGGAATGCCACTTTGTTTTGCCAAGTCTTCCATATGCTTCCAAGATTCTTCACATTCCTTTGGCATACCACCACATGCGGTTAAGATAGTGCCTAAAGCGAGAATTGGAATTAAACGTAATAATTTCATATTTAGATCCTTTAATTAAGTTGGTTTTTTACTGAGGTTTATTCATATTGATCATTAAAATTTATAGCGTATACAAATGACGGAAAAATGAATTTGTCTTTGAATAAAAAGAAAAAGACTTCATTCTCAAGTATATACACTAGAATGAAGTCTACGCTAAAAACAATTTTAACAAGATCATGCATTGAGCATTAGAAACGGTAACCTATTTTTAAACCATAGCCTATGGCATTGTTGTCACGATAATCACCTTGTTGGGCAATTTCTGAAGCACCGGGTACCGGAATGTAATAGGTACCATCTTGTGCCGTGGCATCCCCAATCCAAATATATTTGATGCCTCCTGCGATAAAATAATTTTCAGCAGGATTGTATTGAACACCCAACCCTAAGCCCCAACCGCCTTTGGTAGGATTCAATACAGAAGCAGGATTTCCAGTACCAGAATCCCATGAAACATCAGCCGACGCAGCCCATTTTTGTGTAAATTGATGTCCTAAACCAATAGTGATGCTGTATTGGTCTTTTTGATAGTCATCGAGATTGAATCCACCAGCATACAGGCCTTGGCTTAACTCAGCTGTTGCCAGTTCAGTGAGTGCACCAAACTGTGTTGGACGGATTCTAAAATCTTTCCAATTTACCCAACGTGCATTTAAATATGCCAGCGTGTCTTTATAGATGCCTGTTTGAAAATCTAAATTTACCGATTGTGGCGTTTTGATTTCTGTATCTTTATCAGTGGTGAATGCTAAAGGTTGTCCAAAAATCGTTTCTTGAGCATCTATTTTGTGCTTGATTTCAGAACGATAAGTCACGGCTGCCTTTAAAGCAATTTCAGGAATCTGAAAAGCAGCACCAGCAAGCCATCCAACAGCACTATCTTGTTTAAAGTTGGCATCATAGCCATTAAACACACTCATCGAATTACCACGTAAAGACACTTTGCCTTTGACTGTCTGGTATACGCCACCGCCGTAGAGGTTAAAATGAGCATCTGGCTGAAAACCAAATAGCATCGCAATATTTTGAGTATCAACATCCGCAAGGGTACCTTCCATACTGATTTCAGTATCAGAGAAGGTATTATTGCTACGTAAAGGATATTCGATTGCAGCACCATAAGGTTGATCATAGATGAGCCCAAAGGAAACTTTTGGCGCAATTTGCAGTTTTAATGCTGCATTATAGTATTGATATGATTGTGCCATATCACCTGTACTCAAATCATTGCTGCCTGCATTGACTAAATCAGGTCGATTTCGAACTTTACCTGATACTTTCGGGTCAACTGCGGCAATACTGGCTTCGAAATAATTCTTGTCTTCAAGAAACGCCAGTATCGATTGACCAGATTGATCCATCGCAGCTGCATGAGTATAAGCAGTGGGTAAAATGCTGAGGATACTGAGAATGAGTGATTGAGTTTTCATGCTTTTCTTTCCTTGAATGTTTTTTTTATTTCGCTTATAAAATTCAGATAAAACTATAGCGAATAATAGGCCTTAAGCTATTAGTTTATTTAAGTTTTATCTGAAAGCTTTGTGATTTTAGTGAATCATTTTTACTGGATTTAATAAAGGGGTGTAATGACCAATTTAAGGGGGGATTATCGGACAATTCATGTTTGCATTGTCTTAAGAAGTTACATTAGTTCATTTGAGAAAGCTTAAGTATCTAGTACTGATTTAAAAAGGCTCATTTTTCAAAAAGGAGTAATTAAAAATGACTGTGTCTATTGATACGGATTTGATAGATCAGCAATGGTACAAAATAGCCTCAACAAGATCTGTAAGCTCATCAATGATTTATTAAATATTGAATGAAGCGATCAGGGTGGATAGCTTATTGCGGCAAAATTTATTAGTATTTAATCTGAATTACCTTGTGGTATCAGCAAGGACAAACTATTCATTGCCAGTTTATTTGGAAAGGAATTTACGTATCGCTATGAACTATAAAAGATCCTCTGTCATGGAAGAGAAAATGCAACAGAACCGCGAGATGATTTTATTGTCTGCACGAGAGCTGGTTGCACAAGGAGGATTTAAAGATGCACAAATTCAAGCGATTGCAGATCGGGCAGGCGTTTCAAGTGGACTGGTCTATCGTTATTTTGAAAATAAAAATCAGGTACTGATTGAAGTTTTAAATGCAGCGATTCATATCGAAGTCAATATTCTCAATGATATTGCACATACCCAACTCAGCGCGCTAGAAAAACTAGATCGAGCTGTCACAACCTTTGTAAAAAGGGCAATGAACAGCCCTCGACTTTCTTATTCGTTATTGTTTGAACCTGTCGATCCTCAATTTGAGTTAGAACGTTTTCAAAGCAAGCAATTGATTAAAGAAAGTATTATTAAAATTTTGACCGAAGGGCGTCATTCAGGTGAGTTTATTTTTGAGGATTTAAACACCACCGCATTGTGCATCGTGGGTGCAATGACTTTTGTTGTGATTGAACCTTTAAGTATCGCCAAGACCAAGCGTTTTGATAAAAGCTATAAAGAGTATTTTGTAAAACAAATCGCTGATTTTTGTTTGCAGGCAGTGAAAGTTAAACATCCTCAGGAATAATATTAATCATCATTGCAAGGGTTAAAGGAATGGCAAAGGACTTTAATAATCCAGTTGTAGTTGAAGGATATGATGCGCATATTCGTAGATTAATTCCCGGCTATGAACTGATACATTTACAAGTCCATGCTGTATTAAAGAGCTATGTATTGACTCAAGCGAAGATTTTAGTCGTGGGATGTGGTACAGGTTATGAACTGCAATATTTGGCTGAGCAATTTCCTCACTGGAATTTTACAGCAATCGATCCTGCAGCAAATATGATTGATAAAGCCAAACAACATATAGCTGGTTTAGGGCTTTGTTCTCGAATTCAGTTTGTACAAGGTGATACATCTGTTCTTAAACAAGTCGATGAGAATTTTGATGTGGCTTTGGCTATCTTGGTTTCACATTTTGTTCCAGTTGATGCAAAAGCACAATTCTTAAAAGATATTGCAAATCACCTAAGCAGTACTGGTCTATGTTTAAGTTATGAATTGATGGAAATTTCGAATGCCAAACAATTACAAGCTTTAAAAAATCTGAGTTTAGCAACAGGATTAACAGAAAAACAGGCGCAACTTATGGCAGAACGTATTGAACAAGATTTTGCTTTAATTTCTGTTGATGAAATGAGCGCTTTGTATTTACAAGCAGGTTTTAAGCGTGTGGAAAGTTTTGCTCAAGTATTGAATTATCATGGTTTTATTGCATTTAAAACGGACTAAGAAAAACGTCTAAGTAATAACTAAAAATCATTTTTTGCTTTAAAGTAAATCAATTAGTCATATTGCTATACGCTTACAAAAAAGTTCCTTATCCAAATGGTTGAAGGAACTTTTTTATTGCAGATCATCGTCAAAGCTTAAAAGATTATTTCTCTTTGCTTTCTTTTTCAGGTTCTTTCACAACATTGACATCATACAAATGAGCAAAGGCTGAAAGTAAACGAATTTTAGGATCTGCATTTGAAATCTTAATGCTTTGATCCGCTTCAAGTGTGATTAATTTCTCCGCAACAAAATAATCGATAATTTGTGTGATTTCACTCTCAATCTCAGACTCATCCCATTTTAAAAAGAAGGCTTTTTGAATAAGTGGGTATTGTTCGATGACTTGGGTATATAAATCAAATTTTGAAATCTCAAATTTCTGCTGCTCTGTTTTAACTCTCAATATTTTAGCAATGAGTGCTGGCAATATAAACGTGTGCATAATGTTATTACTAAAGTACTTAAGCAAGCCCACCTGTATATCACTGACTTTCACCCAGCGTTCATTATCATGCTCAATCAATTCAACTTGTTTCAGTTTCATGGCATATTGAATGATTTCTGTATTGGAAAGCTCAGTGATTTGCATACGATCATCATAGCGATGCTGTTTGAGTAGATTGCGGAATTGTTCTAAACGTACCAATACTTCACGCTCTGCCAAAGCATGAGTTGGTGCATTTAATAAGACCAGAGAAATTAAACTGATAGGATTAATCACTACTGCTTTATTGATATTTTCCAAAATATCAAACGCAACATCATTGACCGTGGCCTTAACTGACTCAGGCATCTCTTCATGCAAAGCAACACGTTGTGGAGCATTGTTCTTTTTTAAGATATCTTCAAGGAAAACTGGTTCACCCAAATTGACGTGGACAACACCAAAGACTTTTTCAATTTTTTGAATAGATTTAAGCAGTCCAAATAGTGATTCAGCTTGTTTTTTCTGCCCACCCAGCTCTTTTATGTATGAACTGCCTTCGATCAGTTTTTCATATCCAAAGTAAGTCGGAATAAATGCAATCGGTTTGCTATTCCCACGCAAATAACTTTGGATGGTCATTGCGAGCATCCCTTTTTTAGGCGGCAATAAAAGTCCAGTACGAGAACGTCCACCTTCGATAAAGTATTCCATGGGGGTATTTCGATTGAGCATACTGTAGATATATTCTTTAAAGACAGCGGTATAGAGCGCATTTCCATTAAAGCTACGTCGAATAAAGTATGCACCTGCGCCACGCATCAATTGCCCAACTACAGGCATATTTAAATTAATGCCTGCTGCAATATGGGGAACCATCAAGCCACGGTTATAAATCACATAAGACAATAACAAATAGTCAATGTGGCTACGGTGACAAGGGGTATAGACAATTTCATAATCTTTGGCAAGTTCACGAACTGTATCGAAATTATGTACTTCGATACCGTCATAGAGTTGGGTCCACAATTTGGTTAAAGCAATTTCAGCAAAGCGTAAGGTCGAATAAGAAAAATCAGACACGATTTCATCGAGGTATTTATGCGCGAGTGCTTCGGCTTCATTGATGCTGATTTTTTTATGAATGCTTTCATTGAGAATGGCTTCTTTGACCGCATCACTCAGCATGAGTTTGTTAATTACATTGCGACGATCTGAAATATCAGGACCAAGAATTGCTTCTTTATAGCCATTAAATTGTTTATTAAGCTCAGTCACCACATAATGCGCTGGTGAAAAATTGGGTGTGAGTTCAATGGCTGAGTCAATTAACTGCCGTAAAGAAACTGCTTGATGGAATTCAATATAATTATTACGGCCATAGAGGGTAATGTTGAGTGCTTGTTTAATGCCCGTTGGCTTTGCCCAAGCATCTGTCATCAATGCTTTATACCAACTGTCCTCATTTTCCGGCGCACGCCCCCATAAAATCGTTGTTGGTACTAAAAGCACATCTTGTTCAGGGTGTTTTAATAAATATTCGACCAAACGAATAATTTTGTCTGGGTAGTATGCAGAGGCGTTGCTTTTGGTCGGTTCTAAAGTGATAAAACGATCATCTTCCTGATAATCTGATCCTAGGTTAAGTGGCGCAAAAGCAGGGCTGAGTTTTCTTTTTTCTGTTTCATTGTCAATTAAGACTTTATTCGAAGTTGAGTCATCTTGGATGACATAGCAAATCGGAAAATTGGCTGTGTTTGGATCATTAACTGTATTTTCAAGAGTTTTTGTATCGCCTAATACTTGTGGGCTGACGATTTTATCTAAGATTTTTTTTGTAAATTGACGATAAAATTTTTGATAAGCATTGCTTGCCATAATATTCTCTAAATATGAGTCATATCGTTATTATGCTTGAAATAATATACAAATATATAGTTTGATTTGACGACAAATCGGTCAAACACTTTGCCTAAAAACTAAACTTATGATTTTTATCAATAAACTATTTCGATATTGGTATAATTAAATTCAGTTACTCAATATCAAAGTTTCATAGAAAAGCATTATGATAGATTGATATAAATTCATTTAAATTCAAGGAAAGGTCATGTCTACAGATCCAAATTTTCCAGCAACTGAAAACTTAGGTATTGCTGTTTATTCTAATAACGCTGAGGCAATTGGGAATACACCACTGATTCGTATCAACCGTCTTATTACAGGTGGTGCAACGGTCTTAGCAAAAATTGAAAGTCGTAATCCTGCTTTTTCTGTTAAAGATCGAATTGGTGCTGCACTTATTGCTGATGCAGAAGCGAAGGGGCTTTTGAAAAAAGGCATGCATATTGTAGAACCAACCAGCGGGAATACTGGTATTGCATTGGCATTTGTAGCAGCGGCAAAAGGTTATGCTATTACTTTAACTATGCCTGCAAGTATGAGTATAGAGCGCCGTAAAGTATTAAAAGCGTTGGGTGCAAATTTAATTTTAACTGAACCCGCAAAAGGTATGAAAGGCGCAGTTGACGAGGCGGTACGTTTAGCGACTGAACAACCTGAAACTTATTATTTACCACAACAATTTGAAAACCCGGCCAATCCTAAAATACACGAGACAACAACAGGTCCTGAAATATGGGCAGCAACAGGCGGTAAAGTCGATATCCTTGTTGCTGGTGTCGGAACTGGCGGTACTATTTCAGGTATTTCAAGTTATTTTGAAAAGGTCAAGCAGCAAGCGATTTACTCCGTTGCTGTAGAACCCGCAGATTCACCAATTATTGGACAAACCAAACGTGGTGAAACGTTAACGCCTGGGCCACATAAGATCCAAGGGATAGGTGCAAACTTTATTCCTAAAAACTTAGATTTAGATTTAGTAGATGAAGTTATTGCTATCGACAACCAAGAAGCGATTGATTTTGCCCGTCAAAGTGCCACTCAAGAAGGTATTTTTGTCGGTATTTCTAGTGGTGCGGCTTTAGCTGCTGCAGCAAAATTAGCTGCCCGTCCTGAAAATACAGGCAAAACTATTGTGGTGATTCTTCCTGATGCGGGTGAACGTTATTTGTCTTCCGTTTTGTTTGAAGATATTTCAGCAGATTAAGATTGAATTAAATCATTTATGTTTATGCTGTTTATTGTTGCTATGGACTAAAAAAATAAACCCACTCAAGTAGCAGCAGTGGGTTTATTTTATTGATATTCAGTTTCTATTTTTAAACTTTATAATGAAGACTTTAACTGTTTTTCATGTTGTTTGACTTGTTTCGCGTATCGTTTACCTTGACGTTTCATTTTACGATTTGTTTGGTAATTTGTGGGTCCAACATTGTAGTAGGCTAAGGCTTTTTTCCAGCTTCCTGCACTTTGATTGTATTTAGCCAAGATCATAGTGCCACAGCGTACATTGGTATATTCATCAAACAAATCACCAGGGCAGGCTTGTTGCCAATAACGCGGCATGATTTGGGTAAGCCCAACAGCACCAGATGGAGAGGTAACATAACTACGGTAGCTCGATTCTTGACGTATGGTCGCTGCAATCAGTAAAGGATCTACATCATATTGATCTGCGCTTTGTACAATGATTGGGGATACGCGATTAGCAACATCTGGAGAGACAGAATAGGCTTTTTGGATTCCAGTCGAAAGTTTAGCAGCACGTTTTTGCACAGAGCCACCACCCAAAGACGAGCATGCTGTGATCGCAAGTGTTAAGCCTACTGTAGAAATTATTTTTAACTGATACTGAAAATTCAAAATAAAACCAATGTTATGTATCCAAGATTGCCCTGATGTTATGTAGCTGATTTAAACCTGTCAATCTGTGAAAATTGGTAGATTTATTCGTAATTTGTATCTTAAGCTTTTGGTTGCTTGGTATTTAGGCGTTATTTCGTCATTTTCGTTTGTTTTTTCTGTAACAATATGGCCAACATTAAATGCAATGGATTCTTAGCAGTATATTGGACTTCAAATTGTTGATTTCCATTGTGTGGGTACAGCGCATAAATTACTGGAATATTTAATTTATTTCCTTCAATCAAATTTGAGTCTTTATCTGAAAGTTCTTTGGTTATATCTGCAAGTACATTGGTGCTAATCTCTTGCTGAATTACACCTTGGCAAATATATTGTGCACCTTCAAAGCGATCAGTAATCAAATCGATTAGATTTTGTGAATCCTGATTGTCTTTATCAGCCTGTAATTTTTCTAAATTTAATCGCTTTATTTTATTTAAAGTGATTCCTTCTATAGAAGGGATGATTTTTATTGTTGTGTTTATATTTGGATTAAATTGTTGAGTAAGTTGATTTAATTTTGATCCAAAACTGATATTTACCTGACTTGAGTAGAGTTTTTTTACATGATCAGTCACTTGTTGATTATTACATTCAGACTGATTAAATAAACTACAGGCTTGTAGGCCGAAACCTACACAGAGCATTGTAAATATTATTTTGTAATTCATCTCTATCTCTCACAGTCATGTTTATTCACTAACTCCACCAATATCTTAAAATATGAAAGAAGATAGGGGCAGAAAAGCAGATAGAGTCAATCCGATCTAACATCCCACCATGACCATGAATCAACTGGCCCCAATCTTTGACACCACGGTCACGTTTGATGGCTGACATCACTAAACCACCGAAAAAGCCAAAGATACACACAACTAGTCCTATCAATGCAGCTTGTAGATAGCTAAATGGAGTAAGCCATGCCATAGCAACACCTAAAGCTGTGGCTAAAACGATCCCACCCACTAAGCCTTCAACTGTTTTTGATGGTGACAAGACGGGTGCAACCTTGTGCTTTCCAAAAAGCTTACCACAGACATATTGCAAAACATCGGATGCCTGAACGACCATAATCAGCCAGATTGCTAACCAAATCGGTTCACCTTTAAAACCATTAAGTTTTAAATTGAGTAATGCAGGCACATGGGAAATACAGAAAACACAGACCATGAGTCCCCATTGAATTTTAGAACTACGTTCAAGGAAGTGTTTGGTATCTTCTTGTTTTAAACTGGCAATCGGAATCAGTAAAAATACATAAAGTGGAATAAAAATTGAATATAAGCCGTACCAGTCGATATAGATCAAATAATATTGATAGGGAATAACAAAATAAAAGGCGATAAGTAAAGGAAAATAATCACCACGCCTTGTCGGCAATAGACTGGTAAATTCTCGTAGAGCGAACAGGGAAATAATCCCAAATAAGATAATAAATGCAGTTTGACCCAATAGAATTGCTGCGCCAATGACGATCAACATCACCCACCAAGCATTGATCCGTGCATTTAAATTATCAATCACTGATGAGGGTTTTTGCCCAGCTTTTTGTTTGAGAATAAAGCCTACACTAGATGCAAAAACTAAAATTCCCGCAAAAATACCAAATAAAAGATAGGTTTTATTCAGATTATCTAAAATCATTGATTCTCAACCTCTTTTAATAGTACTAGCTGCTTCTGTGCATAATCTATAAATGTGGCTTTATCCATTTCTAAATGTTGTTCTAAAGGAAAGCCAAAGCATACGGTAGACAGTAAAGGCAAAGGAACAAAAGAACCTTTTGGCATGACACGTCTTAGATTTGAAATCCAAACAGGGACAATCTCAATCTCAGGAAATTGTTTATGTAAGTTATAGAGGCCACTTTTAAAAGGTAATAGCTCAAGATCATCATCAAGATTTCGAGTACCTTCAGGAAAGAAAATAATGGAATACCCCTGAGCAAGAGCGTCTTTTACAGGTTGTAAAGGGTCTGCATTATCTTCGCGATTACGTTGAATCGTGACACCATTAAAGGTGTCTTTAATTAAAAATTGTCTAAAACCATCTTTCAGCCAATAATCTGAAGCAGCAACAGGTTTAGTTTTTCGACGCATCAGTTTGGGAAGTGAGGACCATAGTAAGATAAAGTCGATATGACTATTGTGATTGGCATAGTAAATACGTTGTTTCATCTCAGGCTGACAACCAACCCATAAGCTACGAGCACCAGTTAACAGTCGTGCACCACGGCGTGTCAAAAATGCGATAAAGCGAGCAATAGAGTGTGATGCTAAATTTCCATTAGAAGAATCTAAGTGTTGAGTCTTTTGCTCTAAAGACTGTTTATTGTATGACTCTTTATCTTGTTCGGAACGTGGTTCAGGTAGTTGATTCATTCTTTAAGCCGATTGATATTGAAGCATTTTATTGTGGGGCAAGCTGTATAATAAGATGACTAAAGTACAAAATTCTACTTTTTAAGTGATTAAAATAAAAATATAACCAAACTTAGTTTTGAATAAAAAGTAAAAAGCTTGGTCTCCTTTTACAAATTTATCATTTCTATTTTTTGAATCATAGAAGAATTTTATAGCATTTCAAGATCTTCACTGCTGAGAAGCTGATAATTTTCTTGATTTAAGATCATTAAAACTATCATACGATAACAATTGAATATATCAGCTAAAACTGTATCAGTTGAGGTTAAAATCGCTTTAAATCATTCTAGAAATCAAAATCATTAAAACCAGATATTGTATCAATAATAAAGCAATTTGTAGTTTTAAAAGTTTAAAGCATCCTGCAAAACGCTGTGACCAATCACGTCCTGCTTTGGATGCGGGCATCAATTTCATACTCATTAGGGTTTGATCAAATTGTAGGGTTAAGTTTTCAATAGATTCAGTTTGGGATTCTCGTGCAATCATTTTAATGATTTGAGCATCAAACTTAACTCTAAATGAGAGATAGTGATGAAGCCCAGATAATAACAATGTAATGACAATGAACGTCCAAAACTCAAAGGATTGCCAGCCTTTGAACAGGATGGCAAAAATAGATAACGCAAAAGCCAAATAACCTGAAAGTAATATAGCTGTGGTTGCAGACAAGAGTTGCGCAACCACATAAAAATTCATTTTCATGGCGCTAAACCTTTCAGTTTTAGATGGTAAATTTCTAATTCTTCCAGTTGGGCTTGTTTTAATACCACCCAAGG
The DNA here is from genome assembly GCF_048551735.1 of Acinetobacter legionensis. Taxonomy (NCBI): domain Bacteria; kingdom Pseudomonadati; phylum Pseudomonadota; class Gammaproteobacteria; order Moraxellales; family Moraxellaceae; genus Acinetobacter; species Acinetobacter legionensis. The sequence continues at coordinate 146,932 of NZ_JBIMBV010000007.1, read as the reverse complement.
GCGAGCTTTACGAATAATGTTTACCATTTCATCAATATTGGCATCTTGGTTTTGTTGAATCAGCCAAGCGGTGAGTACAGCGCTACTTCTTGAATAACCTAAGGCACAAAAAATCAGAATATTTTGGATAGAGCTTGCTTCAAGCTTTGACATCAAATCATTTAATCGTGCTACGGCTAACTCAAGCTGATTGGCTTGTAATGGAATCAGATCTAGACTGAGATATTGCTGATATGCCGTTACTTGGTTTAAGGGTAACTCAGCAACACAATCAAATATTGCATTGTATTGGTGGTGATCTTGTTGTGTCGGAACTCTTCCAATATAGATTTTTTTAAGTTCATGTTGAATGATAAAAGAATCTTCGGGATGTTTTTTGGTCCAAACACGACTATTAAGCCAAGCAAAGATTAAATAAGGTGCAAGCAGTATTTGTGCTGCAACCGTCATTTTGCCATTTTCTTGTTTTTGAAAAAAATGTGGACGTACAAAACTATAGCTATGTGCAACGATAAATAGACTCACAGCAGGGTAAATTAGCCACAATCCCCAAGGTCTAAACTCATAAGCTAAGATAAGGAAAATCACTGAGCCACAAAGGTAATAACTACCAAGCTTTAAATGTTTTGCTGTTAACAGTTGCAGCCCATCTTTTCTAAATGGGGATTTTACTGAAATTGGAAATAACCATAAGCATAAAGCGCCAACAAGTATTCCTGTAGGAAGATCAATAAAATGATGTTGCCATGTCGTGAGTACAGAAATTCCAATCAGCACACACCAAAAATCGACCACATATTTCCATGCCCCAGATACATGGCGACGATAGAAATCCCAAAGGATAATCAGCAAAACAATATGTAATGAGGGCGCTTGATTAAAGGGCTTATCGAAGCCCATCAGGACATCAAACCATAGACCGAAAAAACCATCTAAAGGTGGACGTTCAAAACTAAACTTTAAAGGGAGCACTAAGAAGCAACTAATCGAAATGACTTGCGCTAAAAATAGCCTAAGCGCTTGTTGTTTAAGCTCAAATTTGTTCCAACAAAGCAATAAGGAGAGGCCGTAAAACAGGTCAATTGACCAATACGGCACAATCGTCCAAGCCCAAAGTGGAATATGCTTTTCCCAAGCAAAGACAATACTTGGAACATCACTAAGACCTGACGCATATTGATTTGCAAAGCCATAAGTGAGGAAAAAGAAAGGCGCAAGAAAAACTAAGCAAAGTAGGCCCCATTTCCAAGTCCCAGTTTCTTTGATGAGTGTTCGCATAAAACATCCGTAGATTATTATTCTATTAAAATTAAAAAATTGGTGACTTAAAATGATTTATATCAAGTCACCAACTGTGTGATAGCAGAAATTTTATAGCTTTTGTGCGACTGAGACGGTAAATATTCCAAACTCATCAATACATTGGTCGACCTTTTTAAAGCCAGCAGCTTCAACAAGTGCATCCATTTCCGCTTGTGAGCGTAAACGCATTACCCATGCATCACCTTCACGATGTGAGGTTAGTGCGCGCGCAATAAACTCTTGCTGCGGGTGCCAAATTTGACCAGTATAAATCAAATAACCATCTTTAAGGATTGCTTTACTTAAGCCCTCAAGTGATTGACGTAGCAAATCATTGTCTGCAAATAACTCATATAAACCCGAAACCACAGCAAGTGAAGGTTTTGGTTTAACAGAGGCCAAAGACTGTGTATCAAATGCATCTGCTTGAACAAATTCAGCAATGTCATTGAGTCCACGTGTTGCAATCATTTGCTGACCAGCTTGTACATTGATATCACTATAATCACGCAATAAGATTGAATCTGGTCGTTTTGGTAGTTGAACCACAGCATCTAAAATATAACGCCCATGACCAGAAGCTATATCCATAATGCTCAATGGTTTACGGTTTTTAATCAGAATATCCGCATATTTCTGAACCAAAAGTTCAATATTCTGTTTACGAACACGGATTCCACGCCAACCAATCGCATTTAAATATTGGCGGTCTATGATGTTGCCAATAGGATTAGAACTTTCAGGTTGGTTACGATAAACAAAATCTAAAGTGCTTCCAGAGTCATAGCCAGTGTCTTCACCAATTTTTAAGCCTTTTGATAAATGACTACCAATTTTTAGATTTTTTTTGGTAATTTCCCAAAATGCATTCTTTATTGATTTAGCGGGTAATGGTGAACTGAGTTCTTCAGCTATAGCGCAACTTGGACCAATTTTGTCCGCATTTAAAACATCTGGAGCTTGATATTCAACCGCAAAACATTGCTGGATAAATCTGCGTATTTTTTCTGTTGCAATATGGCGATCTTTTTCGCCTAAAGTATCGTGAAAGAAGCCCTCTAAAATATGTAATTCTTTTTTAGGATGTGGAAGCTTTTGGTAAAATTCACGTTGCGGTTTTTGAAAAACTACAAAATCTGAACCTGAACATAACACCTGAGTCGGCACAAAGATATTTTGTGAGTCAGCAACAATACGCTTAGAGGCATCATAGAGTCCAAGCAACATTCTCACCGAAATTGCTTTAGCAATTTTAGGATCGGTATCATAGCTTTGAGCACGTTCTTCATCATGGGTCAGCATTTTGGCTTTAACATAACTTTGAATGAAAAAATTACCACGAATTTTTTCCATGACTCTTAAACTTGGTTCGGCAAATGGCACATAAAGCTTAATATCAAAAGCAGGGGAAGCGAGACACAAGGCGCGAATTTTTGGCGCATAATCATGTACCCATGTTGCAGCTAATACAGCACCTACACTTTGTGCAACCACAGCAATGTTTTTGGCGTCGATGCCATAGTTTTCTTCAATATGCTGTACAAAATATTGAATATCTTTTACACATGTGGAGAAGCTAGGTGCATCACCACGTTCACCTGGTGAATCGCCGTGCCCACGGGCATCCCATGCAAAGAAATCAAATTCACTTAAATTGAGTTCATTAACTAAATGCGCCATACGTCCTGAATGTTCATGGCCGCGATGAAACAGAAGAATGGCTTTTTTTGTTTCGCTTGGAGTGTTGGTCGACCAATGTTGATAAAACAATTCTGTTCCATCATGACTCGCAAAGGTGTGATGACTGTTGTTATACATACGAATTTACCCTAAATATGAAACTGTTTTATAACGCTGTTTTTAAACTATTTTTAATTCGGTTATAGATGGTTAAACTAAGTAGTAGACCAATTAAAATGAGTATGCCATTACAGATTAAGCTGAGAAGTTGTAAATTTGTAGTGAATAATGGCAAGATGACAATCACGACAGTGATTAAACTAAACCAAAATGCGCGATCACTTTTCCCCATTGGGCCGTCATAACGACGTTCTTGACCAATCAGTGGGGCCATAACGCCAGTGTATTCACTTAAAATTGCAAGAAAAGCGACTAATAAGAGTAATTTTGCATTAATAAAGCCAAAAGCAATCAAGCATAGATAGAGTGCTGTGTCCGAAATAACATCACACAACTCATTGTAAAACGCACCTAAGTTGGATTGTTGTTTAAATTCACGGGCAAGCATTCCATCGATGGCGTTGAAAGCCATTCGTAGCAGCATCCACAAAGGAAAGAGCAATAACCATCCATTTACAGCATGATTCAAATAATACTGGTATAGAAAAAAGCTTAAACCGAGCGATATAAACATCGCTAATAATGTGACTTGATTTGCCGTGATTCCGATATTAAAAAGCTTTTTAACAAAAGGGCGCAGTAAGTTTTGAAATGCTGGTTTTAATTGATAGATTGATGGCATTGTTCTAGTAATATAAGGTATATGATAGGATTTTAATCAAGTTTTCCATGATTTTACAAGTATTAATTTTCATCATTTAAATTCGTGATGTTGGGAGCTACTGACATTTCATAAAAGGTTCGCGTTGTGGGCTAAAATTGCATATGAGACGTATACATCGTAGTGTATTGAGTGAGATTGATTAGAGAAACTATTGGCGAGTTTTAATGCTCAGGCTGAGATAATTTAGCCATCACCTGAGCAAGAACCAAGAAATATTTTGTTTATAGAGAGGGTGTGCGGGGACTAGAATATTTTTTCAGCAACGTCATTAGCTTGTGAAATGATGTTGCTCATCTTTTAGAGTGTCTAAATTCAATATTTCATGCCTCGTATCATCTAAAATCATTTGTAGCCGCAAACGCAGACAAATTATCAACAGACCCTAATTTAAAATTTCTATGAATGGTCCTATAATTCAAATATCATCTTAATTTTGATCTTGTTTATGCTATGACACCTGCTTGTAAAGTTTTAAAATCAAATAAAATTGAATTTTCTGTTCATGAATATGAACATGATGTAAATGCAAAAAGTTTTGGCTTAGAGGCTGCTGAAAAATTAGGTTTAAATGTCGAAGAAGTTTTTAAAACCCTGATGGTAACAGATGATAAAAACTATTTTGTTGCCATCCTTCCAGTGAATCATCAATTAAATTTAAAGAAAGTAGCGAGCGCCTTTGCTTGTAAAAAACTACATATGGCTGATCCTAAAGATGCAGAGCGTTTAACTGGATATTTAGTTGGTGGAATCAGTCCTGTAGGTCAAAAAAAGCGTTTAAAAACGGTAATTTGTGAAAGTGCACAGCCGTTAAGTAAAATGTATGTGAGTGGTGGGAAAAGGGGCTTGGATATTGGGGTTAATCCACTAGATTTAGCGAAGGTTTTGAGTGCGAATTTTGCTGATATTGTTGATGAATAATCCATCCTTTTATTGATGAATTTTAATTAAAAATAATAATGTTACTCACTATGTTACTCACAAAAAGATTTGCTCAAAAAATAAAGCCACTTAAGTGGCTTTATTTTTTGAATCTATATCTAATATTACAGATTGGACATATGAACTAAACCAATAAATCTTCCGACCATCCTTAAATGGCTTCGTGTAGCGTCCTTCTCTAATTCTGGCATCTAGAGTTTCTGGTTCTATATTCAGCAAGTGAGCAAATTCGGCTCGCCCAATTCTGCGTTCTTCTTTTTGGCTTACCAGTTGCTCAACAAGTCTTGTTAAATGTTTGAGAGATTTAGATTCAATTTTTAATGCGACCATTTCATCACCTCAACAAGCTTTCTTTCTAGTGCGCTTCATATCAGCAGCAATAGATTGAGTAGAATTAATAATTAATTGTTCAGCCTGATTAATATTATCAGAACTGTTCATGTAACAAGCAATCGCATTACTAGCTATGCAATAACCAAATTTAACTGCTATTAAGGTTTACTACAGAACAAGTGAAGTCAGTTTTAGCGGTTCAACAGCTAGAGATGATACTAGGGGATATTACACTGGGAACTGTAGATGCGACGCGACATATTTTACAAGCAGTTGATTGATCCCGTTTTGACTTAATAGTTAAACTGAAGTTTTTTCTAAGAATGTTACTTGATCTGGATCAAGGCGTATGGCATATTTTAGCTGTAGTGGACGAATTTATGGTAATCCACACAGTTTAATAGATTTGTATACCCACTGATTCCATCAAGTGGGTATTTTTTTGAGATATACAGCTAATGAAATGGATTTTATCGCTAACTCTTATAATCGTATCTTCGACAAGTTTTGCTTATCAAATTACAGATTATTCAGGGAAATGTTTTACACAAAATGAGAAAAAAACTTATTCCTGTTCAATTCAAAAAGGTGTAAGTGCTGGTGGAAAGTTTGTATATATAGAATTTGATCAAAAAGAATATTTAATTGAGCAATCAACAACATGTGGTGGTAAATGTAAACCTTATTTGGGTACAACTCCAGAAAATGTATTGTCTGCTAAAAATTATAAAAAAGATCAATGGAGTTGTTACAAGCAAGAGCAAGGCAATATGAATATTTGTTATATGCTAACCAAATAAATTAATTTTTAAGGAGCTCATCGAAAGGTGAGTTTTTTTTCATAAAAAACAAATCTGTAATGATTAGGTGCTAAGATACTATTGAAGAATAGGAAAAAACATGAACATTTGTATTGGTGGTCCTTGGCATGGAAGTAAGTTGCTTGGGAATGTAAGCCATGAGAAATTTTTCAAAATTAAAGGTTCTACATCAAAATCAATTACAACCTATTATAAAAAAATAGTTAAGATTAAAAATCAAGAGTATGTATTTTGGGTATCTGATGAGTTATTAGATATGCAGGCTGATGAAATAATTAAAGATTATTTAGTAAAAAATTTTCAAATTCAATAGAGAAAACATATAGTCGTTAAAAGATATAGATTGATAGTGATTGTTTAGAAAATTATAGAATGTTACGTATTTCATTGAGATAGAGATTATCTGGCATTGCATATTTATATATTTAATGGATAATTATGTTTTCTTCCATGGTTTTTTACATGCCAATCGTTAATGTTAAAAAGCTTGATAATATTCTTAGTAAATTATTTGAAAGTAAAAGAATTCCAAAAATAATTTTAATTGGCTATAAATCATATAGTGATCTTATGAATGACCGAAAATTTTTTGAAGATGTAGTGGGCTCATCAATGAAACCCAGCAAACGAACTTATAAAAATATTAAAATAAAAGTAACCCAAGATGATAATCAGCTTGAGGTTAGATGTTTTTCTTGAATTTTTGAAGATCCTATTAGCATGGAAATTAAAATTGGTTTACTTATTTTGAAAATTGAGTGCAATATTAGATTAAAATATTATATTAGTATCCTACGCTAATGAATAAAAATAAATTTTTATAATAGTTTTTACTTCTGTATTAATAGTTAGCATATTTTTACTAGGTTTTTCCGTTTATAAGATTTCTCAAGCACGAAATAAAAATAACATCTTGAAACTTTCTAGCGATGCTAAAAATTCATTAGTCGATATTGCTAAATAGAATTACTTATTCGATATAGATCGAACCAATGAAAATACCATAATGATTTTTTTAAATTTTATCGGCTACTTAGTGATTGATTTTTTGATCCTGTTACTCTTGATTATGAGCTTTTTCATCATCTTTAGCTGAATTTTGTGCTTTAATTGAGCATGAGCTGAATCACAATTAAACAGTTTAAGGATGAAATGCAGGTTATGAAATTCAAATTATGAGATGAGCATCTTAAACAGCTTGAAATAGACAGAATTAAAAGCGGTGATAGTGAAGGTACTGATGATCTTACATCAGTAAAAATAACTATTCAGGTTGTTGATGCAAGTAAGTAAGCCCTCCTCGATAAGGGATTACATCCTAAAAAAGGACAAAATTAAAATCTTAAATTTATCAGTTTTATAATTATGTTATTGAATTGACTGATTTAAAATTAAGTTGTAAATTACCATGTTACATCTTAGATGATTAAACAGTGACCTTATTTTTTCGTTTTTTTATTTCGGTGCTCCTAATATTAATAATCTTCATGTTTATGTATATTGTTATAAAGGGTATTTGAGTCTGACATATTTTTTAAGCAATAAGAAACCCGCATTAAGCAGGTAAATACTCAGTTTCTTTTTTGGAGTAAACCATTGTCTAAGTATGAGGTGCTTTGTTTATAGCATCAATAGAATTTCTCTTTTTTAGTTTTATAAAATTAACATGATATAGCTATCCAGAACTCTAGATAAGCTTCACACATCAAATAATAGAATGACACCTTGCCCTAAACTTTTAAAATTAGCGTCAGGGCAGGGTAAACAAATCACACGATGTATCATTTACTATTGCTAATTACAATGAGTGTAATACATTGAAAGATGCAAAGAATAAGGCTTTTAAGTGAGGGTTAAACTTTTAATTTTGTATAATCTTTTAAAATATTGGGATGAAAAGTAATTGTCAGATATTAAATTATATTCGCTAAATAAGAGCGTTGTTACACTTGTTAAGACTCAATCTAGTGACTTTGAAGCGCTTGTTGCTATTCGAATTGAAGCAATGTTTGAAAGCCTTAAGCGTCTTGGTCGTTTTGATCGCATACGTGTAAGAGAGCGTTTTCGAGAAGGCTTTAATCCTGATTTTACTCGCTATATAGAAGTTTCTGGTGAACGAGTAGGTTTCGTGGTTGTTAAACCTTATATCGATGGAATGTTACTTGACCATCTCTATATTAAACCAGGTGCACAAGGTATAGGCATAGGTTCTGTAGTTCTTCGTCATATCTTCATGGAGGTGGATGAACTTGGTTTGTCATTGAAAGTAGGAGCTTTAAAAGAGAGTGCTTCAAATCGATTTTATAGTCGTCATGGTTTTCAATTCGTGGAAAGTAGTGAATTTGATAACTACTATGTTCGTCATAATGGACAAAGTGGTTTGGGGGTGGATATTTGACTTAAACTTATTTGTTATTTAGGAAAATAAATAATTTAGAACGAGCGAATGCAGTGCGAATTGATAATGAAAAATTAGATGAAGCATGACCCTTAGATTGAGAGTAGTTCCCTTAAAGACCATTAGGTTTAATGAGAATGTTATTCTTTTGAATTTTCACAATTTAGTAGAATACATTTGCCATCAATTTTACCAACCGAACTTATTGGTTTCGATGTATCTCCATCGTCTAGAGAGATCTCAACAAATAAGTTTTGATCCTCGAAAGATTCCAACTCTTTAATTAATTGTTTGATAGTTTTTCCACGTGTTATCCATTCTGGCTGTTTAGACATATTTTTTCCTGTTATAGATCATTGATACTGTCGCCAAATACAATGAATGTAGTGCTTTAAATGATGCGAAAAACAATGTGTTAGAATGAGACTAAATAAGCTAGAAACTCATTTGAAATTATAGGCTTTAAGCTACACTATGACTTCTTCTTATTACAGCCGATCACACTGGCATCTGTGATGATATTCTTTTTATCGGTGTACAGAGTGATATTGCAAAAATAATCGATAACAGTCCGATTCTCTGTATATCCAGTTTTCCGATATACAGGTTCGCTACCAACTGGCATTTGGCCAATCACGCCACCACCTCCGATTCCAACCATTGTCGTCTTTTGGCCAATATACTCAACACCTGTCTGCACGAAAACTTTTTCTGGTGTTACATGGGTCTGCACTCGATTCCACCCATAGAAGCCACCACTACCATACGACGATGGACCCAGACCATGATCAGGTTTACCAAATAATTTAAATGCATTACTGGCTGGTTGCCCTACTAGTTTTTGTGCAGCCACTTCGACTTCATTGGGTTTGGAGACCAAGGTAGCGCAAGCGGTGATGGTAAACACCATAAGGGTTACACAACTATATTTGAATAAAGGCATGGAAATGATTCCCGAAATAATGAATGTTATACGCATAATGCAGATTGAGAAATTAATCAATAATGACTAAGTATATAATTTATTCGATTATATCGCTTAATTATAGATAACCTCAACATAGCCTAGTCCTAACTCATAGAATCAGGACTAGCAAAAAATATCGATTTACGATGTTTAGACTATTCAAAAGTACACTCAGTGTATTTCTTCAAGTGTTTCGAAGAAAACGCATTTAAGCCTCTGAGCTTTGGGTTATTGATTTTGAATATTACGCTGATTTAATAAAGGTGTATTTAAATTATTGAATTTTCTCTGATACTCATCATTTGAAATAAGCCCTCGATCTTTTGCTTTTTGTAAATACTGAATGTTTTGTTGATTTTGTAGAGACTCTACTGCATTCATATCATTTTTCTTTAAGTAGTATTGAGTCTTTTCATACGTATTCATAGTAGATGTGTTTAATGAGTCTTCTTGAATTTTTACCGCCTTTTCATATCTTTGTTTTTTTGATAATTCTTCTTGTTGTTTTTTAAAATCAAAAAAATCAACTGAAGGAGTGCTTTCAAGTGAAATTTCATTTTGTTCAGAACTAAACATTAATGATCTTTCTTTTGAGTTTTGCTCAGAAAATGCTGGCATAGAATACGATTGCCCACAAAGTATAAAAAGATAAAGGCATTTTTTAATCATTACTAAATTTCTCAGAAAAGATTTTACGTTAAAATAACTAGCAAAGCTTTTGTAGAATATCTTAAAAATGAAAATATAACTATTTAAATTTTGTATAGATGACATATTGGTAAGCATACAGTTGAGTCTAATAAAATCAATCAAAGCAACACAGCCATTTCAATGGATAATTGTCTACGCATTACGGTAGCTCAACTTAACCATATGAAACGCTAGAGGAGTTCGATGAACTACTTTTCTAGATTTATTCAATCTTTTAAGATGTTTTTTCAATTTGTTTTTCTCATAAATTTTACATAATTATAATAAATATTTTGTTGGATTATATTTATGGGATGTATTTTTAATAGAGGTAATTTAAATAAATATTATTTTAAAGATTTTATTTTTTATTGAAAATTCAGTGTTTTTCTATAAATAAGGCTTATATTAGGTTGCAATATAAAATATTTAATCTGTGATGTTTTATTGTATTAAGAATGTGTGACTAACATTGTGATGAATAGATTATTAAAATTTTTATCTTTTAATCAAGTTTTAAAGTGGTTTTGATGGTGGGATGTATTTTATATTTCGATTAAAAGGTGTAATTGGGTCTTTATTAAGATTAAAAACACATTAAAAAATTACAAAAATAATAATGCTGTAAACAAATATTAATATATAGTTTTATTGTGTAAGACATTACTTACATAATTTTGACATAAAGTTAACTTAAATTATAATGTAAAATTTAAGGATATAAATGATTATAAATTATCGGAAATAACTAGCTTATAAATTATTGATTATTTTGTTGTTGAAATTTTGAGCTTTAAAAATTTTATATCTGATAATTTATAGATCTTTTTTATTTGAAATTATCTTAAACACTTGAGGAATTATTATGAAAATTGCTTTGATTGGTGCAACAGGTATGGCAGGTTCACGTATTTTAGAAGAACTTGTTTCACGTGGTCATTATGTTAAAGCTATTGCACGTGATACACATAAAATACCAGATACGGAACGTGTTTTATCTTTAGATGTTGACTTAAATGATCATGATGCACTCGTAGAAGTACTAAAAGGTCAGGATGCTGTTATAAGCTCAGTTCCTTTCCAAGGATTAGATGCTAATGCATTGATCAATACAATTAGGGATTCAAAAGTTAAACGTTACCTCGTCGTAGGCGGCGCTGGTGGATTAACGCTTCCTAATAAAAATGTACGTTTATTGGATACCGATGATTTTCCTGCTGCTTATAAACCTGAAGCAGAAGCAGCTACAAATTTTCTTGAAAAACTCAAACAAGTTGATGATATCGACTGGACTTTCATATCACCTTCTGCTGAGTTTGCACCTGGCAAACGAACAGGGGAGTTTCGTTTAGGAAAAGATGAACTTATAATAGGTAAAGATGGTAGCAAAATTTCAGCTGAAGATTTTGCAATAGCATTGTCTGATGAAATTGAAAGTAATAACCATATTCATCAACGTTTTACTGTTGGTTATTAAGAAGTGAATGAAAGCCCTCAATTGAGGGCTTTTTTATATATAAAATCATTAAAATTAATAGTATTAATAAGATTTATAGTTTCTTGAATGAATATTATTTAAATATTTTAAGTGGATTATAAGTGTTTGCAAATTTTATTTTTGATTGATTTTTAAATGTTTATATTGAATTGATCTAAATAAATATTATTAAAAAATAATGAAATAATATTTCAATCAAATCAATGCTTTTGAATTTATTTTTATAATTTTAATATATGTTGATACATATAAAGAGTAGCTATTAATAAAGCAAAGGATCATGCTTGATTTTGTCATTAATGTTAATGATAAAAAAAGGATAATTATTATGTCTAACTCCACTAATCAACCTGGTTCAAATCAAAATAACCAAACATCTAAACAACCTGATAGCGATAAAGGTAATCAACCTCAAAAACAGCAACAAGGAAATCAAGATCAGCAAAATTCTGGTGTTAATCCTAAACAAGATAATAATGCAAAAGAACAGCAGCAAGCTCCTAACACGAAGTAATAATGTCAAAGTATTATCTTATAATTAAAGGGGCGTAAGCCCCTTTAATACATGGAAAATAATTAAATGGGCTTCAAAACAACATTATGATATATATGAAATATTGTATCAGTATATGAGCTTGCTCATACCAATGATGATGAAATAAAAAATAGAGATCTAGATATTAATTATTTTTTAGATGTTGATATAGACATGAAGCTGCTACTTTTGAATATTTACACACGCATATCTATTTGGTTGAGTAAGTTTTACTGTTGTATAACAGCCACTATTTTAAATAGGTGAAACTATTCCCAATATCTTTTCAGCTATTTCATTACCATTTAAATATGCTCCATGAACAGTACCTGCATATTTCAAACTACAATGCTCGCCAGCGAAGAAAATTTTTTCTCGAATGGGTTTGTGTAATACTTTAACCAGATCATCTGTGTGCTTCAGTGATGGAAAACTAAAGGAACCATAACTATAAGCATCAGAACCCCAACGTGTAATGATGAGCTTCTTAGGCTTATGGGGAATACTGCCGAATTGTTTTTTTAAGCTATTATAAATAAACTGGTATATTTGATTATTCGTTGAATTATCGATAAATTCTGATTGTTTTCCTCCAAACAGCATCAAATAAACTGGTTTTTTATAAATTTCAGATAAGTCTAAAATATTAAAACAGCCAATATCATTCCAATAGAAATCACTTATATGTCTGGCAGGTAGTTTTAATCTAAAAGAAAGCGGTTGTTCTAATTCAAAAAATACTTTATTGAATGAACCAAATCCAATATTTTTAATAGAATTAGCATAGTGATTAGGGAGCAAGGGATAAAATTCGATATGATTTTTTTGTAAAACACCGAGTGGTACAGTAACCACCACACGAGAACCTATGTAAAAATTATTATTGGAATCAATAATTTTTACATAATCATTTTTGCAGATGATTTTTTTTACATCTACATTTAATTTAATATCTAATTTTTTTGAAAGTACATCTATCACTTGATGATAGCCCGTGGGAAATATTACTTCATCTCCTTCAAAATAACCTTCATAATTTTTATAATTTGCTAAAAGTTGGTCAAGATTTGTCGCAAATGGATCATTTGCTATTCGCTCGAAAAAGTTAAATAATATTTTTTTAAGATAACACTCTGAAAATTTGCTACCTGAATAATCTAAAGAAGATATTATTTCTTTAATTGCATTCAGGGCAGATATTGTTTGTGTTTGAGAAAGTAGCATTTCTATTTTTTCTACATGAGATTCAAACTCCTGAACTTCTTGATCAGAAAATAGCAAACCATTTTCATGAAAATATTGAGATTTATAGTAGTTAAATATTTTTGTTTCAATGTGGTTTTCTTGGGTAATTTTCCATATAGGATTACCTTTAATACCATGAATCCATGATGCACCTAAATCAAAAACATCAGAATCAGATTTCAATGAATCTATTCGACCACCTATGCGAGATCTGGCTTCAAGTAGGGTAACTTTTTTACCACTTTCTTGTAGTTTTTTAGCGCATGCTATTCCAGCAATACCGGCACCAATAATAATAATCGGAAGATGAATATCGCGATTTTTTAACATAAAATTTATAATACACTTATACATCCTAAAACTAGGATAATACACCTTATACTTTTTATACAAAATTATTAATATTTTTTTCATTATAAATCAATAGATTGGTTTAATAAGATGCGTATTTCAACCTACAAACATGGCTTTTTATGGTAATTGGAGTCGGACTTGGAGGGCATATATGTAACTTCTGATCAACTTTGATACAAGTTAAGCGATATCTTTAATAAACCTATACATAACTTAAATAATAAATATTTCAATTTTCCTATACTTAGAGACAAGTAATATTATTAGGTTTTAAAATGAAAAACATCATAAGTGTTCCGCTTTTATCAGTTTTAGTATCATTTAGTTCACTATCTGCATTTGCTAAAACTTCTCAAGAATCTATAACCTTTTCCAAAGGTACAGATCAAAAAACACAGACAGGAAGTTTTAAGGGATATGATGATATTCAATATAAAATTTATGCAAAAAAAGGACAAGTTCTTAAATTTAAAATAAACAGTAATAAAAATTTAGCAAATATTAATTTTTTCTCTCCTAATAGTAAGCCGGGTAGGGATGAGGCAATTTTTATTGGTTCTACTGGTGGTCAAGTTGGTGAGCTTATTTTACCTTTGAGTGGTGAATACACAATACAAGTTTATCAGATGCGTAATAGTGCTCGCCAAAATCAGAAAGTTAATTTTCAACTTAATATTCAGATTCAAAATGAACTTAAACATGCTGCTAGGTGATCTTTTTAAGGCATAAAAATCCAATAATTTAAAGTATATAGTAGGTATAGAATTTATATTAATATGATATTGAAAGTACATTATAGATTTAATTTATCTACATAATGCATGATTGAAAACTAATCTTATTTCTACTAGAATACAAAAACTTCATTGGCAAGTAGCCGCTTTTTACTCAGGTAAAGAGGTGATGATCAACATAATTGCTCAAATGGGCATGGTCATCCTAGCAAAGAACTAAAAGATCTTTCGAGCATATATTTCTTTTTGCTGGCAAGACCTTTGATTTATGACTCTGCTCTGGCTAGAAAGAGTGACAAATCATTGGTAATTATTGCTAGCCAGAGAAATTATTATGCTATCCGCTTTGCTAATATCTCGTTCCGTATTTGCTTTATCCGAAATTGGGGATAAAACCCTATTATTGGCGCTACTACTTTCAGCTCGACTCCAAAAGCTTACTCCTATTCTTGTCGCTATATTTCTCGCAACATTACTAAAACATGGTGTTTCAGCTGTTTTAGGGCAGTGGATTACTACTGTTCTTAGTCCTACATTATTGTTTGGATAGTTTCTGTGGGATTTATCGGTATGGCTGTATGGATGCTTATTCCAGATGACTAGGCGATGAATCCGAAAGTATTAAAAAATGGCAAAAATATGGCATCTTTGGTGCAAGCTTTATACTTTTCTTTTTGCAGAAATTGGTGATAAAACTCAATTAGCTATGGTGGCTTTAGCAGCGCGTTTTGACAGCATAGCCTGAGTAACTATAGGGAAGAGTTTGGGGATAATGTTAGTGAATGCTCCTACAGTTTTCATTGGAAATAAGCTTGCTGGAAAACTTCCTATTCCATTAATTCATGAAATTGGCATACTTGTCTTTTTATTTATTTGGATCACTGTACTCATTCAATATTACTTTTTCTAACTATAATGAGGCGATTTAAACTAATGCCCATATATTGGCACCGCTTATTTTTTACTTTGTATCTACTTACTCTGCCACTTATTACTTTACTGCTATTGGGTTTAGCAGGTAACTGGTCGGATAGTGTACGATTGGCACTTTTATCACTACCAGGTTGCTGGCTGTGTTTTCAAGCGACCCAAAAATCAAACTTATTGTGGAAATTTTTTTCCATACTTTGGTGGTTTATCTTTATATTTCATACAAGTTTACTTTCAGTAAGTTGGCTATTGTTCAATAGTGATGCTGAAGCATATACAGTTGTAGAATCTATTGCGAATACAACATTTAATGAAAGTTTAGAGTTTTTTCATCTACATGTGATTTTTTTTACGCTCTTTATTGGCTTTATTTTAATTACTCTAATTTTATACTTTTCTATATTATTTAAATATTTTAATAAAACAGATTTACATGATCAGCAAGTAAACCGAGTGGGACGCTATGCTGTAGGTTTGTTAATATTACTATGTATAGTGAGTTATGCGTTTAAGCCTTCAATTGCTTTACATCCATTACTTTTTTGGTATGGATATTATGGCAATATTGCAGACTTTAAACTCCGTATTTTACAGCATGATAAAATACATAAAGAATGGACCCTTAATGCAAAAAAGAGGTTGATTGTTGATGGTAAATTTAATAAAAAACAGATACATACGATTGTTTTAACAGATAGTATTACAAGTTTTAATTTTGGATTATGTGGTTATCCAAGAAATACAACACCTGAACTAACTAAACGTAGTGATCAGTTCAAAGTATTTTGTCGTGGATACGCACCTGCATCTTCTACTATTCAATCTTTACGTTATTTATTTAATGATGGTACACGGAATGTAATGGATGATAATGCGCCAGAAAATATCATGGCATATGCAAAGGCTGCAGGTTTTAAAGTTTACTGGATTAGTAACCAAGACGATGTTTATATTTCTTCGCTTTTTGCAGCTTATGCAGATAAAGCAGTATTTATAAATAAGAAATCAGGCCGTAGTAGTACTTCATTAGATGAAAAGATTCTTCCTGCATATAAAATTGCTTTAAATGATCCAGAACCTCGTAAATTTATAATTCTACATCTTATTGGTTCACATCCGAATTATAAAATGCGCTATCCAGAACAATTTTCTAAATTTAGCGATTCTTCAAATGATGAAGTAGAAGAAAAACTTGAAAAAAATGAGATAAGCCATTTAATCCAACTGAAGCGAAATGAATATGATAACAGCATACTTTACCAAGACTGGATTGTTTCGAAGCTGTTTGACCTTCTAACTTCCACACAATCAGATTTTAGATCTTTTACCTTTTTATCAGATCATGGTAATGAAGTTGGACATGATCAGAACTATGCTGGACATAGTGCAAGTACCGAGGCTGGATATCGTGTTCCCATTGTTATTTGGTATGATCAAATGCCAACTAAAGGTATAAGAAGTGAAAGACCAATTGATGCTGGTGATTTAGATCGTTATATATTACATCTAATGGGGGGACATGACAGGTTAGATCGTAAAGAACAACTATGTTGGTTAGATCAAACCTGTAAATTTTTACCTGGCTTACTTTGGCATTAGCTAAAATAATCCAAGACATTGTTTGTGCTTTAAGCGGGTTTTTGGGTAAGTTGATAGTTTTGATTGAAATTAGATGGTCTTTAATAAGTATAGGAGTGTATCAACTCGTCACTATATTTCTTAATGGTTGGTATTTTCTTATTGCTGTCTTTTATTTTGTTGTTTTAAATGGAATAAATAGATAATGGTCATATCAGTGTCATGTTTTTTGATTAGTTTGCCTGCATTCAATCTAATATGACATTTCAATGATGAAACCATTTAAAATTAAACATTCGCTAATCATTTGTTTTGCTTCAGGACTATTTTTAACAGCCTGTAATAATGATCATGATGATAATTCAGCTGTTGTCGTCCCACCTAAAGCTGATACATCACTATATTTACAGACCAAACAACCCTATCAACCTCAGCAGAAACTAAGCAGTTATGAAGCAACGCCAGCAGGTTATCGTGCAGTTTTTACAGAATTAGTTGCTCGACATGGTTCACGAGGTTTATCGAGTATTAAATATGATTTAGCTTTATACAACATGTGGTTAAAAGCAAAACAGGAAAATGCCTTAACGCCATTAGGTGAACAATTGGGTGCTGATTTAGAAGCCATGATGAAAGCCAATATTCTATTGGGTTATGGGGTGGAAGGTATACGCCAATATGGCTATGGCAATGAAACTTCTGTAGGTATTAAAGAACATCAGGGTATTGCAGATCGCTTATTACAACGCTTACCACAATTGTTTAATCAAGCCAGTCAACAAGGTAAATCTGTACAGATCGTTAGCTCGGGTGTGGATCGAGCGGTGGACAGTGCTAAATTTTTTACCAATGCGTTGTTGAAACAGCAACCGAGTTTAAAAACTGCAATTACACCAGCAAGCTATCAGAGTCTCAACAGTAACTCTATACCAAGTATTGGTGATGGTGGGGTAAATCGCTTTCATCTGTATTTTCATAGTTTAAATGCACAAGACGATTTGGCCAATGTTAAAACAGATTTAGAAAAAACAGTCTATGCGGCTAGCTTAAAATATCAAGACTTTGAAGAGAATGATCCAGATTTAAAACAAAAAATTAAAACATTGAGTGCAGATCCTAATGCGCAAAAAATCGCAACAGAAGTATTAAGCCCAATTTTTAAAACAGCGTTTATTCAAAAAATTGGTCAAACTGGCTATAGCTTTAGTAATTCAGGATCATTTACGGTAACAAGCCCTAAAGGTGAACAGATTACTGAAAAAGGAAAGGGTAAAAATACCATTGCCAATGCAGTAGATGCTGCTGCTTATGTGTATGAGTTGTATTCAATCACTGGCGGAATGCAAGACGAGCTTGGAGCGACAAATTTTAAAAAATATATGCCAATTGAAGCGGCTAAGTTTTATGCGCAATATAACGATGCCAATGATTTTTATAGTAAGGGCCCAAGCTTTGATACAGGCAAAGCTGTAACAACAGATATTGCCAAATCACTCAAACAGGATTTATTTAAACAAGTTGATGATGTTATGAGCAATACACAAAAGAATGTTGCTGTATTAAGATTTGCTCATGCTGAAATCATAATCCCTCTAGCCACCTGCTTAGAGTTAAAGGGGATGATGCAATCTGTGCCCTTGACGCAGACGTTTAATTATTCAAATAGTGCGTGGCGTGGTGAAGATATCTCACCGATGGCAGCAAACTTACAGTGGGATATTTATCAAAATTCGCAAGGGCAAACTTTGTTAAAAATGCTCTATAACGAAAAAGAGATTGCTTTTAAAAAAGATTGTGATTATGCCCGCTATAAAGCAAACAGCTATTATTATGATTATTTAAAGTTGAAACAATGTTATAGTATTCAATAGATTGCTATAAAATTTGAGGGAGAACGGGTTTCTCCCTTTTAATCTGTTTATAAAAGGAACACTGTGAAATTCCAGCAACATACGATTCAAGCTGCTATTTTTGATATGGACGGTACGATGCTGGACACTGAACGGCTTAGATTTGATGTGTTAAAACAAGCGTCTTTGGAAATCACTGGTGTAGAATTTAGCTTAGATTATTTGATGCAATGTTTAGGGCTTAATGCGTTAAGCTCAGAACAGATAGCACAAAAGTTTTATGGTCAAGATATCCCTTACCAACACATTCGGCAACGTGCTGAACAAATTGAACTTGAGATGATTTTGTCGCAAGGCGTACCAGTGAAAGCTGGACTTTTAGAAATATTAGCTTATTTGCAATCTCAAAATATCCGATTGGCTGTCGCTACATCTAGTATCCGAAAAATTGCTGAAAAATATTTAAAACTTGTAAAAATTGATCATTATTTTACCTTGTTGGTCTGTGGCGATGAGGTGATACAAGGTAAACCACATCCAGAAATTTTTAACAAAGCCTGCACCTTATTAAATCTAAATCCGCAACACAGCTTGATGATTGAAGATTCTGAAAATGGGATTACTTCAGCAGATTTGGCTGGGGGAGTAACGATTTTGATTGAGGATATTAAAGCGCCAAATCAGACCATGCTGGCAAGAGCAGATTACTACTTTGAATCTATGTTGGATTTTTATCAAGCAATCATAAAATCTGACTGAATAAAATTCATTTTCAATTGAACAACACTCAGTCAATTCAAGATTTAAACATGATGATTACGTGCTTTAATAGAAGCATTAAAATTAATGTGAATTTGATGTGTTTTTAGGTTCTCAAAGTTTAACAACTCCAACTGAGACACATGATTATCCCGAGTGGCACAAAGGGAGAAAACACTACGCCTTATGGTATATCGAAATTCATCATCCTGAATTATTGGCTTATTTAAGCGATTTAGTAGAAAAATTCTCAAACTATTTATTGCACCCCAATACACGCCAATTTCATATCACATTGTATATTTGTGGTTTTCTAACGGAAGATAAAAAGCAATTTGATGATGATTTTATCCAAAGCAAATTTCAACAACAGCTTAAAATTTTGAGCCAAAACCAGTTAAATAGTTTTAAATTAACAACAGGAAAAATAAATAGTTTTAGCAGTGCTTTATTTATAGAAATTCAAGATCATGAAAATAGCCTAAGCAATATTCGACAATTATTATCCCGTTCAAGCCAAGAAATTGCAGCTTTAGATTATTGTCCGCATATCACCTTAGGTTTGTATTCAGCTGAATTTAAAGCGCAACAAATATTTAAGTCTATCGAAACGATTGATCAAAAAAGTTTTGAAATTAGCATTGATCAGCTTAATTTTGGTATATATCAAGCGCAAGTCTTACAGGGGCCTTTAGCTACGTTACATCAGCTTATACTCAATCCGAAAAAAACAGATGGATCTTGGGAGTCAAATTTATGTTGCAATTAATCCTAGGTGGCGCGCGTTCTGGCAAAAGTAAATTAGCTGAACAGATCGCAAAAGACTCAAATCTACAAGTTGTTTATATTGCTACCGCACAAGCATGGGATGATGAAATGCGACAACGTATTTCACACCATCAGACACAACGACCTGATGCATGGCGGCTGATTGAAGAACCACTTTACCTAGCAGATTGTTTAAAACACATAGATCAACAAGAACAAGTGATTTTGGTAGATTGTCTAACCCTATGGATGAGTAATTTATTGATGCATGAGAACTCAAATCTTCAGCGTATCGAATGTGAAAAATTGCTGAAAATTCTACCTACATTAAAGTCTCAAATTGTTTTAGTTAGCAATGAAACAGGACTAGGTGTTATACCAATGGGTGAAATAACTCGAAAATTTGTTGATGAATCAGGACGTTTACATCAACTATTAGGCCAAATAGCTGATAAAGTAGTGTTTTGTATCGCAGGTTTTCCGATGTTATTAAAAGGATAAATATTGTGATTTTTATCATATAAACTTGAGCATTTTAACGATTAACAATGAATTTTTAAAATACGAGATGGAGAGCAACAATGAATTGGTGGTTAGAAGCATGTAAAGTGCCAAACGCAGAAACAAAACAACAGGCTGAAGAACGTCAATTGCAATTGACCAAGCCAACAGGCTCACTGTCTGTTTTGGAAAATGTCGCCGTGCAGTTGGCTGCTTTGCAAAGTAACTCAAAACCCAATGTAGATAAACCTTGGATTGCGATTTTCGCAGGTGATCATGGGGTAATGGCTGAAAATATTTCTGCATATCCACAAGCGGTAACTCGCCAAATGCTGCAAAACTTTGCAACAGGTGGCGCGTGTATCAGTGTAATTGCTAAAGAATATGCTGCGACCTTACAAGTCATTGACTGTGGCACGGTAGGTGAAGCTTACCAATATCAAGGCGTTGAGCGTCATAGTATTGCTCAAGGGACTGCCAATTTTGCTCAACAAGTGGCAATGACTGAGCAACAATGTCAGCAAGCCATGGTGCTGGGTCGTGAGAGTGTAGAAAAAGCCATTGCACAGGGTGCTTCAATTTATATTGCTGGAGAAATGGGGATTGGAAATACCTGTTCAGCTTCAGCGATTGCATGTTTCTTATTAAATGAACCTGCTGAGCAACTGACAGGTGTAGGCACGGGGATTCGCGCTGATCAGTTGATTCATAAAAAAAATATCATTCAGCATTCACTTGAATTACATAAAAATTATGTTGAAAATGATGCATTTAAAGCTTTGTGTGCTGTAGGTGGCTTAGAAATTGCTGCAATGACAGGAGCTTATATTCGCTGTGCTCAACTCGGGATGCCTGTAATTGTTGATGGTTTTATTAGTTCTGTGGCGGCATTAGTCGCGGTACGACTCAATCCTGAAGTTCGACAATGGATGTTGTTCGGTCATCAGTCTGCTGAATATGGTCACCAACGCCTATTACAAGAATTGAATGCTGATCCATTATTAAAGCTTAATTTACGTTTAGGGGAAGGCAGTGGTGCGGGTGCTGCTTTAGGTGTGATTAAGCTGGCATGTAGTTTACATAACAACATGGCCACCTTTGCAGAAGCTGCGGTGGTTGGCGAGAAAGTTTAAATTTATTCATAATTCAAAAAGAGCATATGCATGAAACTGAGGATTGATCTATTACGTCACGGGGAAACTACGCTGAATCATACTTTGCGTGGTTCGACTGATGATGAATTGACAGAATTGGGCTGGCAACAAATGCATCAGACCATTTCCTATGATCAATCCTCTGTGCAAACACAATGGGATTTTATGTTTAGCTCGCCTTTAAAGCGCTGTTTCTCATTTGCACAGAGACTTTCTGAACAAGTTCAAATACCACTGATGCAAGATCATCGATTACAAGAAATTCATTTTGGTGATTGGGAAGGTATTTCAACACAGCAGATTTATGCAAAAACGCCTGAGTTATTGGAAAATTTTTGGCAATCTCCGACACGTTATACTCCACCAAATGCTGAAAGATATTTAGATTTTCAGTATCGAATTAAGCAAGCATTACAAGCGATCAAAGAGCAAATGCTGATTACACAAAGCCAAACAGCTTTGATTGTGACGCATGGTGGTGTGATTAAGCTTTTAAAATGTATGGCGCTACAACAATCTCTTGATGATATTTTAAAAATGTCTGCTGAGCTTGGGCAATTAAATCGCTTTATGTTGGACAGCGAAACCATGCAGTTAGAGTTATTGGAGAGCAATAAATGACCCCATTTTTTATTGCATTGCAATTTTTAACGATTTTCCCTGTTTATTTAAAAAATATGCCTTCGCCAAAACAAAATGGTCAGTCACTGCTATTTTATCCAGTGATTGGGCTTTTGATTGGTTTGGTTCTGTTTGCCGTTGCCAGTTTTCTACATGTTTTGCCTGTAGTTTTACTCAGTACCATTATTCTGGTCATCTGGATTTTGCTCACAGGTGGCTTACATTTAGATGGTTTAGCGGATACTGGGGATGCTTGGGTCGGTGGCTTTGGTGATAAAGAAAATACCTTAAGAATTATGAAAGACCCAGCATGTGGACCGTTTGGTGTGCTGAGTTTAATTGTTATCTGTTTGATTAAATGGTCTGCACTGTATGTGTTATTACAGGAACAACACTATACTGCTTTGATTCTATTTCCTATTTTAGGGCGTTTAACACCATTATTTTTATTTCTGACCACTGAATATGTCCGTGAAAAGGGCTTAGGCTGGTCCATTGCTCAATATATTCCTAAAACTTGGGCAATGATTATTTTTGGTATCAGTTTATTGGGTGCGGGTTATTTTGTTTGGGTTGGTTTAGTGACGGCGACAATTTTTATCCTCACCTTAATTTATCTACGCTATAAGTTTATTCAACGAATCGATGGGATTACGGGTGACACCATTGGTGCCAGTATAGAAATCGCAGAAACCGTCTGTTTACTCTGTTTTATCATTTGTGGTTTTTATATTTAATCAGATTAAAAAAACCGAAGTTTTTAAAACTTCGGTTTTTAAATTGATCACTTATTTATGTTTATCTACTCATTATTTATCAATAAATAATTGATAAAATTTTGATTTATCTACCTGTACTAATCAAAATTAGAATTTTTTCTCTACACTGAACAAGAAGCTTGGAATAGCATCATTGACCCGAGCTTCATATAAAGCACCATCACTTTGATTATTTAAGCGTTCTTTGTAATCTGTACTCAAAATATTACGAGCACTCAGTGTGGTTGCCCAGCCTTTAGGGAAGCGTTTTGTCGCACTAATATCCACATTTACACGTTGATTGGTTGTACGATCATAGGGAAGATTGTCTAAAGCGCGGGTAAATTCAGGCGTGTAGCTTAGATTAATACTGCTTGCCAATTGCCAAGGCTGGTAATTGTATGAAACGCCTGTACTTGCTGTATAAGGGGCAACATCACTGGCTAAACGGGTATTATGGTCGGTATCTTCGATTTTGGCGCGTACCGTCGATAATTGTCCATTCAACATAAATGAATGACCATTTTCGGTTTGTTTTAAAGCATAGCGACCTGAAATTTCTACGCCATAGGTTGTTGCTTGGTCTTGGTTATACGGACGTTCAACAAAGCGTGTGCCTTCTTGACGAATCACTTTTTCGATATAATCATCAATATCTCGATGAAAAGCCGTAATATTTACGCCACCTGCAGTAGTGTTGTAACCCAAGGTTGTTTCCAGTGCGGTAATTTTTTCAGGTCGAAGATTGGGATTACCACCACGGTCTGGGTTATTGATAGAGCCTGCATCAGCATCTGTTGAAATGGAAACAGTCGGCATGAGATTGTTACTATTTGGACTTTTAAAGGCGCGACTAACATTGGTTTGCAAAGACCATTGATCGTTAAAGTCTAAACGGTGTGCAAGCACAGGGCTGAGGTTTTGATCACTGTATTCAACCAAGCCTGAACGTTCTAACCATTCCTGACGTGCACCCACGGTAAGCGTTTGACGTTTTGAAAACTTCCAACTGCCTTCCAAATAAAGTGCGTAACGTTGCTCATCTAATGTATCAGCAATATTGCTTGCTAGCGCATTGGCACGCGCATCAAGTCCAAATTTTACTTGTTTGCTTTCGTCAAACTTGCGTACCCCATCATACGCTAAGCCATATTCATTCACAGTTTCATCAATATAAGAACTGTATTGATTGGAACGAGTGGATTCAGTTTCATTTTGCTTTTCAATAGACAAGCGGACTTTGTCTGAGTCACCTTTATCTTTACGCTCATAACGGGTATTTAAACGAATACTGTCATTTTTATCATTTTGAACTTGATTACTACTAGAGCCATCACTTTCATTCTTACGATAAAAAATTTCTGAAACCAGTTTTTGTTGATCATCAATTTGATATTCAACACGTGGTGCAAACATGGTATTTGTACGATTGGTAGTGTGTATTTGTTGGCGTGTACCATTTATATTTTCAATTTCTGTGCTTGATTTGCTGTCATTCCACATTTGATTGGCTGAAACACTGTAAATCCATGCACCATCACGCCCATCTGCTTGTACACTGATATTTTTACGCTGTTCTTCTTTTTGATCCGATTGGGTGATGCCATATCCTAATTTAACATTGCCACTGATTCGAGCATTGTCTAAGGGTTCTTTTAAAATGATATTGATCACTGCGGATGAGGCAACTGAGGCTTGAGCTACACTAGGTTGTTTGGTGATTTCAATTTGTTCAATCATTTCAGGCGTAATCGAGTCAACAATAGATATACCACCGCGTGGTCCACCTTGCACAGCTTCCCCATTAATCAAAAATACTGGTGCGCCACCACCACGAAAACGCATGCTGCCTGAACCGCTTGATCCACGCGGTCCTTGTCCAAATGTTGGCATTTGAAAACCTGCTGCACGTCTTAAAGCATCATTGACCGATTGATCGCCAAATTGTAGCATTTCTTCACGTGTCACAATGGTTTTAGCTACCGCACTGATATCAGGATCTTTAGCAGGTGTTTGTTCCGCTGCAAAAACTAAGGTTTTTAATTGTTGAGGTGATTCAGTTTCTTGATGTTGAGTCGTTTCAGTAGTTTTATTTGTAGATGTCGTTTCATCATTTGCAAGGCTTGCAGAGGTGATAGCGCATATTGTAAGGCTTAAAGTACTCAATGTACCCCAGTAAAGTTTTCTACGGTGCATGTTGCATCGTTCCATTTATGTAATTTCGCGTAAGATTAGCGCACAATTATGTAGAAATTTTGAGGAAAAGTGCATGGATAAAAAATAAATTTAATACTTAAACTGTTTTATTTATAGCCAACCTGTCAAAAAACTCAAATACAAGAATATACTTTCTCTTAGAAATAGTTTTAGTTAAATCAATTGCTTGGATATAAAAGCATTGCAATGCCACATCTTACATTCAAAGTTTAAATACCGTTGCGTAGGCGATGCCTCACTTTTCGTGGGGATTGCCAAACCTTGCGCTGCAAACAAAGCAGTACTTTGTTTTTGCTCATGTTGGGCGAGGGATACGTCCTTTACCCCCGCCCAACGGCGATATCCATGACGCCCCACGTTAGGACAAGCATCTATGATTTAAAAGTATAAAAAACGAATTGATTACCAATCGTTTCTAAAAGTTCACATAAAAACCTCAGCTTCATTTTTGATTAATGACTTGATGAAAATTAATTGTATGAATAATTAAATGGTTTGACTATAAATCAAAAAAAGCCTAATGATTGAAGCATTAGGCTGATGAAATTTCTAAAAATATAACAGGGGATTACCACATCAAATCATCTGGAATAACATAAGCAGCATAAGGATCTTCCTCATCTGTCACTTGTTCATTCTTCTCAGAATTGTTGACAATAATAAAACCAGTCATTTTTTCATTGATACGTTCACCCAAAGCTTTGGGTAAAATTGCATACGCATCATTATTATCATGTGCGATCACCAAACTGCCTGAAACTAAAGCATTATAAATTTGCTGATTAATATAGATTTTTTTAATTGAACCATCAATAAATTGATAGACTGCATCGCCATCTGTATCTTTGATTTTATGTTGAGCTATCATTTGGATAATTGAAGCTTTTAAGGCTTTTTCATCTAAAACGCGTTGTTTCTCTTGATTCAACGCTTGATCTTTACTGATTTTTTCTTGCTTGTCTTGTTCAATTTTAGCTTTAAGCTCAGCTTCATTGCTCTGACCTGTACGTTGCTCATGCTGTGCCTGCTTTGATAATTTCTTTGCTTTTTTATTATCTACTAAGCCAGCTTTGAGTAACTGTGCTTGTAACGCGTTTTTGACCATAACAATAACCAACCATTAAATGTGTTTCGAACCATGCCGAAAATAAATAAACCAATACGTTAAGCTGAGTATTAAACTTAATCCAGCAGGGATAAGGAATGAATTTAATTGTAAATAAGGATGTACGATACTGGCAATCAGTCCACCCAGAATAAATCCGAAAAGAATCAGTAGATGTAGTGTCACACGGCGTTTTTCAATGCCAAGACCTCTAAAAAAATAACCTAAAGCCAAACCAAGATCCGTTAAAACCCCTGAAAGGTGTGTAGTGCGGATGATCGTACCTTTATAGTGACTGACCATAGCATTTTGCATTCCCATTGCTGTACTCGCCCAAAGCAAAGCATATTTTGGATAAAAAGGAATAAATAACCAGCAAAGGAGAATAAACACACCCACAAGACTAAGTGGAATACCATATCTCCGTTCGAGTTTAAAATTGCTATTTCCTAAAATAAAGCCACTATAACTTGAACCAATGACGTAACTGACAATCACCATAAATAAGTAAAGCACACATTCATATTGTTGATGAATAAGTGCTTGCGCAAATAAACTGGCATTGCCCGTCATATGAGAAATAGATTGATGTAGAACGGTAATTAAACCAAGTACGTTAATTATGCCTGCATTGACCGCAAGCATAAACGCACCTAGTTGAATCCAAACGGGCAAATACTGTAGAGGCATAATTCCTTCTTTTTGTTCATATACGCTGTATATTACTTTTTAGAAAGATCGACTGCTGCTGTAAATAATACATCAGTCGAGGAGTTCAATGCTGTTTCTGTTGAGTCTTGAAGCACACTAATCACCATACCAATTGCAATCACTTGCATTGAAATTTCTGAAGGAATACCAAATAAACCACAAGCGACAGGAATTAACAACAAAGAACCACCAGCAACACCGGAAGCACCACAAGCTGTTACCACAGAGACTACAGATAAGATCACCATAGTGACGATATCAACCTGAATACCAAGCGTATGCACCGCAGCTAGAGTAAGTACAGTAATTGTTACAGCAGCGCCAGCCATGTTAATGGTTGCACCTAGAGGGATTGCAACGTTTGCAGTGGTATCATTTACCCCTAATCGTTTTGCTAAATCAAGGTTTACAGGAATATTGGCAGCAGAACTACGAGTAAAGAATGCGGTGATTCCACTTTCTCTTAAGCATTTTAAAACCAATGGGTATGGGTTTTTACGCATCACAAAACCAACAATTAATGGATTGATGATCAGTGCAACAAAAAGCATGGTACCAATAAGAACAGCAATTAAGTGCGCGTAGTTTTTTAAGGTTTCTAAACCTGCTTGCGCAAATGTCGCAACAACTAAACCAAAGATCCCCACTGGAGCAAAAGCAATCACGACACGAATGATAGCGTTAATTGCATCTGCAACATCTGTAATCACTTGTTGAGTCGTTTCCGAACCGTGACGCAGTGCTGCACCTAAGCCTACCGCCCAAGCTAAAATCCCAATGAAATTGGCTTCATGTAAAGCTGTTATTGGATTGGTAATAAAACTGAGGAGTAAATTTTTTAATACTTCTGCTACGCTACCTGGTGGTTGTAAAGTAACTTCACTTGCGTGGGCAAAAATTAAAGTACTTGGAAATATTGTGCTTATCGTAATTGCACTAATAGCAGCCAGTAACATTCCAATTGCATATAATCCAAGGATTGGTTTTAAGTTGCTTGCGCCTTCGCCAACTTTAAAGTTAGCGATAGACGAGAGAACCAAGACAAATACAAGAATTGGGGCAATGGATTTTAATGCTTTAATAAAAAGCTCGCCTAAAATAATGAAATATTGGGCTGAATTGGGGAATAGATACGCAACTATAAAACCAAGAATAATGGCAATAAGAATACGAGTAACTAAACTTAAACGTGCTAGGGCAGCAAACATGTTGAACCTTTATGCCTAAACTGGTCTAAAATCGATGAACAAGCCGCGTATTCTATACCTAAAAGCGAAAACTTAAATAATACAATTTCGCCATAAAAATTAAGATATTAAAAAATATATAGCTTTTTCAGCAATCATAATAAAAAATGTTGATAATTTAAACGATTATTTAACTAAAAGTTTGAGCATCCAATTTATGCATGGCTTGGTAATGCGTTAAATAAATATTTCCACTGAGCTGTTTAATTAAATTGGACTGTTTTAAACGATCCATGACTGGGCCTTTGACTTCTGTGAGATGCATTTGGATTTTTAATTTATTTAAATCACTGTTGATTTCTTCCAAAGTTTCTAAAGCACTTGCATCAATATTACTAATACTTGAGCAATTGATCACTACATAATGTAGTTCTGGATGTTTACTGACTTCTAAAATGATAAATTCTTTTAAGGTATTGGCATTTAAAAAACTTAGATTTTCATCTATACGAATAGACACAATATTGGTACTTGTTAAAACATCATGTCTTGAAATATTACGGAAATGTTGCGTGCCTTCAACTAAGCCAATGACGGCAATATGCGGACGGCTAATACGCCATAACAGCAATAAAAATGTAGAAATAATACCAATAATCAAACCTGTTGATATATCGATACACAATACCCCAAAGAATGTGACCCACATGGCAATTCCATCCGCTTTGGAATAATGCCATGTTTCGACAAAAGGTTTAAAATCAACTAACTTCCAAATTGATACTATAATGGTGACAGCAAGAATAGCCAAAGGAAGCTCTTTAAATAACCCAGTAAAATACAAGCTCACAATTACGATAAAAATTGATGATATAACGCCAGCCATAGGCGTTTTTGCGCCTGCATCAGCATTGACCACTGTACGTGATAAACTGCCAGTCACAGGAAATGCTGATGTGACACCTGCACTAAAGTTGGCTAAACCCAGTGCAATCAGCTCTTGATTACTATTAAGCTCACTACGTTGCTGAAATGCTGTGGTCTGTGCAATAGAAATAGATTCGACAAAACTCACCATGGTAATCATGGCTGCACCAGGTAAAAGCTGGATCACCAAATCCCAGCGCCAGTAAGGCATGGCAATTGGTGGAAATCCCGAAGGAATCTCACCCACAGTTTTGATACCAAATTGGTCTATATGCAGGAAATGTATAAACGCAATCGAAATAAACACCAGAACCAAGGGCAGTGCTTTAACCCAGAATTGAAGATAATTTGAAAATGATTTGCATAACTTTGATTTAAAGAAAACAGGCATGTAAAGCAAAAAGAGTATGGAACAAACCCCAAAAATCAAAGTTTCAATACTAGTAAAGTTAATGTATTGCCAAATACTTTGGATAAACTCAATAACATTGCCTGATTTTAAAGGTATATCAAGTATAAACTTAACTTGACTAAGTGCGATCAGCACTGCGGAGGCGATGATAAAACTTTTAATGACAGGATGACTGATTAAACGAATTAAAAATCCGAATCTGAAAATGCCAAGTAAAGTTGAAAGTATACCGACAAGAAGTGCCAATAAACATGCAGCTTGAATATAGACTGGTGAGCCTACCTCATATAAGGGTTCAAGTGTTGCAAAGGTCATCATAGAAATCAGTGCTACAGGACCAATAGACAATGTTGGGCTACCGCCAACAATGGCATAGATGATCATGGGTAAAATACTGGCGTATAAGCCTGTCACAGGTGGTAAGCCTGCGACCATAGCATAAGCCATGCCTTGTGGTACAAGCATTGCAATGATGATTAAAGCAGCAAGAAGATCGGCTCTAAATTTAGGAACATTATAGTCTTGGAGCCATTGCCAGACAGGAAGTATTTTACTGAGTTGAAC
Organism: Acinetobacter legionensis; assembly: GCF_048551735.1. Lineage (NCBI taxonomy): Bacteria > Pseudomonadati > Pseudomonadota > Gammaproteobacteria > Moraxellales > Moraxellaceae > Acinetobacter > Acinetobacter legionensis. Next base: position 116,550 of record NZ_JBIMBV010000007.1, on the reverse strand, counting down.
TTTAGGATCAGCCATTTGAATTTCATTAGCATATTTTCATATATATTATGCATAAAAAATGCTAAGAAAAATAGTGACAACTAATTTTTGTATATAAAGTATTGTTTTATTTTAAATTTATCTAATGTTAAAAGAAAAGCTAAATTTGTGGACAATATAAATCATATAATGTTGACAATACCACCGTCATTTTCTGATCTTTAATAGAATAATAAATTTGCTTTCCATCACGGCGCGTCGAAACAACATCACTTTTACGCAACATCATCAATTGTTGAGAAAGGGTGGGTTGGTTGATCTGAGTTTTTTCTTCTATTTGTGAAACATTTAACTCTTCTTGAGCAAGATGGCATAAAATTAATAAGCGATCTGTATTGGCTAAAGATTTTAAAATAGTTACCACTGAAGAAGCTGATTCACGCATTACATCAATTTCAAGATCACTAGACATAGGCAGGTTCTATCCGTTATTTAGCACATTATAACTGTGTCGGAAGTTGTCGTATGGCTTTTAGCATATGTTTTTTGATGAATTTCTAAATCAATTTTGTGAATATATCTTCACATTGTATTTTAATCTTCTACGGAAATAGATTTTCTGTGTTCAATGATGAATAAATAGACAAAAATAAGTGATATGTTAAGATGTAACTACAGCTAAAGTTTATGCTGAGGATATATGACATGACGACATTTACAGCAATGAAGACGACATTACGCGAGGAGGCAACGATTCCAGTGCTTGCTATCGATGCGTTTAGTGCGGCATTTAATCATGCAAGTCAGTCAAACGCTACAATCACTTATGTAAAAGATCAACAGCTGGTCCAACAAAGCAATGGTGAAGTCAAAGTTGTTGAAGATTTATCTTCTGCCTATGTGGTTCCCAAGCTTAAACACAGTGTGTTAAAACGTAAAAAGAAACAAGAGGTGATGGCATAACTTTATATGCGACAGCCGAGAATAAGAATGTTTGCTGGTCCAAACGGATCAGGTAAAAGCACAATTAAAGACTATTTAGCGCCCCATCAGATTGGGGCATATTTAAATGCAGATGAGCTTGAAAAACAATTATCTGCGACTCAAAGTTTGTGCTTAGATGATTATCATCATGATTTATCTAGCGCAGCGTTACTGAAATTTTTAAAACAAAAAAAACGTAAAAAAAATGACCAAGTCGTGCCGCTATTAACCTCAAAACCACAAATTGTGGATGGACTCATTATATTTAACCGAGATGAAATCGACTCCTATCTTTGCGCACGCATTATCGATTTTATTCGGATGGAATTTTTAAGGTTAAAAATGAGTTTCACTTTTGAAACTGTGATGTCGCATATCAGCAAAGTTGAGTTTCTACGTGAAGCCCAGAAACAAGGCTTTAAAACATATCTGTACTATGTGGCAACCGTTGACCCAAAAATTAATATTGGACGTGTGCAATATAGGGTTGCTACAGGTGGTCATGCTGTACCAGTGCAGAAAATCTGTGAGCGCTATTACCGTAGTTTAGATTTATTGATGTTGGCAATTGAAGCCTCAGATCGTGCATATATTTTTGATAATTCAAGTCACGGTGAAAAAGCAGCTTTTATTGCAGAGATAGAAAAGGGTGAAGTGCTAAAACTAAATCCTGTTGTAGAGTATTTCCCTAAATGGTTTGTAGACAAAGTATTGAGTGAGTTTAATTAATCTGATGATTATATCTCTTTCATAACCTAAAAATAATCCTGCTGAGTGAAGTATATTGGTATTGAAAGTTCTTTCTTAGTTTTTGAGAAGGCAAGGATAAGAGGGATTTTATTTTGATGCATTGCTTAAAAAGGTCTTATAAAAGAAGTCTATTGGGAAAGTATTAAAAATTAAAATAAATCATAAAATATTGATTTTTAAAAATAAAAGTAAATAAAATTATTCATATTTTTAAATCAAAACTAAAAAAATGCTGTGCAACTCTTTGGTAGAGCATATAGGGATTGTATTTGCAGTTATGCCTTTTATTTGCATATTTCTACATATATTTATCTGAATGATGAAGTTGATTAATTTAAATAATTATATATTATAAAAACATATATTGTATGGGTTTAAAGCAATGCATGATTTTATATTGGCCTTTTGGGGAGGTCTTCTGCTCGGATTTGCTGTGGTTGGCTACCTATTTGTAAATGGTCGTGTAGCAGGGGTAAGTGGTCTAATTGCACAAGTCCTCAATACACACACGATTTTTAAAACCCCTGCTTTGTGGTTTTTGTTGGGATTATTTATCACACCATTTATCTATGGACAGATTTTTAATCCTGAAATTGTGATCCTAACGACAAGCCCAATTTTACTTGTCATCGCAGGTCTATTGGTTGGCTTTGGCACAAGATTAGGCTCAGGCTGCACCAGTGGTCATGGAATTTGTGGGATAAGTCGTTTGTCTAAACGCTCAATTGTCGCAACCTGTATCTTTATGCTGGCTGGATTTATCACAGTGTATGTGATGCGCCATGTGATTGGAGCTTAATCATGAAAAATATCTTTGCATTTATCTTTGGCGGGCTATTTTCTGTAGGTTTAATGCTTTCGGGTATGTCGAATCCAGCCAAAGTCATCGGTTTCTTAGATATATTCGGGCAGTGGGATCCAAGTCTGGCTTTTGTGATGATCGGCGCAATTGTAGTCGCATTTATTCCTTTTCAAAAAGCGATACGAAAACCAGTGACTGTGTTTAATGAAGTGATCGAATTACCAAAAAATACCCAACTCGATACAAAGTTAGTTGCAGGCGCTTTCATTTTTGGTATAGGTTGGGGAATTGCTGGAATTTGTCCAGCACCAGCATTTACATTGATTGGTTTAGGTCATTATCAAGCCCTATATTTTATTGCTGCCATGCTGTTTGGCGTGTTGATTCATCGCAAAGTGACAGGAGCATAATTTTTTATGAATCCATTTGTACAAGATTTTTTTGATGAAGCCAGTAATACCTTTAGTTATGTGGTGGTTGATCCTGCAACTCAATACTGTGCCATTATTGACAGTGTATTGGATTATGATGCGGCATCTGCAACAACATCGACAACACATGCAGACCATATTATTGAGTATATTCAAAAACATCATCTTATAGTGCAGTGGATTCTTGAAACACATGTACATGCAGATCATTTAACAGCTTCGCAATACTTAAAAGCACAGTTAGGTGGTCAAATCGCCATGAGTGAAAAAATTGTGACTGTTCAAGATATTTTTAGTCAAATTTATCATCTTGATTATGAGGCTTTAAAAGCACAGCATTCCTTTGATTATTTATTTAAAGATCATGAGATTTTTAAGATTGGCAAGTTAGAGGCATATAATCTCCCTACGCCTGGTCATACCCCAGCTTGTTTGACCTATGTGATTGGTGATGCAGCCTTTGTTGGTGATACTTTGTTTATGCCTGATTATGGCACAGCGCGTTGTGATTTTCCAAAGGGCAGTGCTGCACAACTTTATGATTCTGTAATGAAAATTTTTAACTTACCCGAGTATACTCGGTTGTATTTATGCCATGATTACCTGTCAGAATCACGCCAAGATTTTCATTGTCAAACAAACATAAAGACCCAACGTGAAGAAAACATCCATATCCATACAGGAGTCACTAAACAAGCATTTATTGCTATGCGGGAACAACGTGATGCTACATTGTCTATGCCGAAACTAATCCTTCCAGCTATTCAAATTAATATGAATGCAGGTCAATTTCCTGAGCCTGAAAAGAATGGTGTTCGTTATTTAAAATTACCTTTAAATTATTTTAGGTAAATTGCTTAAATTAAAATGTATTTATTAAATGATAATGATTTGAATTTTTATTCAATAATTTTTAGATTTAATAATCATGATTGTTTATTTAATTTTTTAAAATAATCTTCTTTAATATGCTTGAAAATTGCGCAATGATTGATTTGATTATGCATATTGTTAAGATTATTAGGAATAAGGGCAGAACTCAATGATGGAATTAAGTTTCTCTAGAAAAATCAAAAGAGAGAGCGGGATTACTGTTATTACAAAAGATAAAATTTATTTATCAATTTGATATTTAAGGATAATTTAAATAAATAAGGATTTGTCATAAATTTGAAACATACTTAAAAACTTAAAAGAATAGATTTTATAAGCTTTATTGTATACAATTTAAACTTATTACTTAAAGTGTGATTTGTGTCACATGACTATTTGAAAAAAATAATGACTCGACGCTTAAGTGATATATGAATCTGTGGTTATTTTAAATACATATAAGTTTGAACGATGGTTTATCTTAATTTTGCGTTGATAGATAGGATTAATTTATGGCAGGCATTTATTTACCTTTGCATTCGAGTTTGAATCAGGTGGATTCGTTTCCAAAGTCTATAAGTCCTCGATCTGCGCAAATTTTGAATGAAGTCAAAAAAGCTTTGGATTTGATACCCCACCTTATCTGGGTGACAAAGTTAGGGATTGGATATTGTAATACACCATTAAAAGAATTTATTGGTGTAGATACTCATCATATTTGTGATTCAGATTGGATTAAATGCTTACATCCAGATGATGCAGAGCATATCTACAATATTTGGATATCAGCGCAAAAAACTGGACAACGTTTTGAAAAAGAATGCCGTATCCGCCATGTGAATGGCGAATATCAATGGTTTTCGTTGATTGCACAAAGTACAGTTTATAAACAACAATTTTTTGATTGGACTATAACCTGTACCAATATTCATGATCGTGTAATGCTATTACGTGAAACCAATGAGTCATTAAAAGCCAATACCGATATGCTTGATGTAAGTGTCGACTGTATTAAAATTATCACACCAGATGGTTATGTTTCACAGATGAATAAATCTGGTTGTATTGCCTTACTAGGGCAAGAAAAAGTAAAAAATTTTGGTATGGAATGGCTTGCACTATTACCACCCGAAGTGCGTGAACAAGGCAAAAAAGCCATTAAAGAAGCTGTAAAAGGCAAGAATTCTAGATTTGCTGGTAAAAGTGTGTTTGGCAACTTAACCATGTATTGGGACAATATTTTAACCCCTGTTATCAATGAAAATGGTCAAACTACTAGCATTTTATGTGTTTCACGGGATATAACGAAACAACGTATTGCTGAAGAAAAATTAAGAGTTATTTGTGAATTTGATGAAATGACGAGTCTGATGAATCGTCGTGCATTTAAAAGAAAGTTAAAATCCTCTATTACTAAAGCCCGAGAGAATCGAAGTAAAATTGGATTATTACTAATTGATTTAGACCATTTTAAGTATATCAACGATACTTTAGGGCATTCTGCTGGTGATCATTTACTTAAAGTCTTGTCGAAGCGTCTCGCACATTGTTTAGATGACAATGCATATATCTCAAGACTAGATGGTGATGAATTTGCAGTAGTGATTGACCACGTGGAAAGTCATGAGCAGATTGAGGCTGTTTCCCAAAAATTATTGAAACAATTGGACGCACCTATTACTTATAGTGGTAAATTGCTCAATGGCGGAATGAGTATTGGCGGTTCAATTTTTCCGCAGGATGCCAAAGATGGTTCAGGTTTATTGAAATGTGCAGATGCTGCTTTAAATGATCTTAAAGAACAAGGTCGTGGTGGTATTCGTATGTTTGGTGTAGACATGTTTGAAATTGCTCAAGGCAAGGCGAAACAATTAATCACAGCACGTCAAATTATCCGTAATAATCAAGTTGAACCATTTTATCAACCTAAAGTGAAACTTGATGATTGCTCAATTATTGGTTTCGAAGCACTATTGAGATGGCGCGATCCAAAGGGAAATGTTTATTTACCAGCGACAGTTGCTGAAGCATTTAATGATTTTGAATTAGCAACCAAAATCAGTGAAACAATGCATGATAAAATATTTACAGATATTTCCCATTGGATCAAACAAGGCTTTAAAGTGTTGCCTGTTTCAATCAATGCTTCGCCTGTAGAGTTTATGCGGGATAATTATGCCGAGATTTTATTGAAGCGCTTAACCCAGTATGCAATTCCACACCATCTTGTTGAAATTGAAATTACTGAACATGTTTTGGCAGACCGTGGCTATGAATATGTCATCAGAGCGTTGAAAAAACTTAAACAAGAAGGCGTTCGAATTGCCTTAGATGATTTTGGAACAGGGCATTCATCGATGACACATATCCGAGATTACCCTGTAGATAGTTTAAAAATTGACTATAATTTTGTGAGTCGTATGCATGAAGAAAAGTCGATTAAAGCAATTGTGGAAGGTATTGCAAAATTAGGTCCAATCCTTTCTTTAGATATTATTGCAGAAGGGATTGAAACAATTCAGCAGCTTGAAAATTTAAGAGCCATGGGCTGTAAATTTGGCCAAGGTTTCTTATTTAGCCAAGCGATTTGTGCTAAACAAGTACAAGAAATGTTGAAGTGATGGGCTTTGGATTATCACCAATGATTAGGTTAAATTGTGTCTTAACTCAATCATTTGTATTCCATACATAAAATATAGAAAAACTTTAAAAAAGGGCTTGAAAAGTCTACAGACTACAGGTATTGTAAATTCAATATAGATTTTTATGAACGACATAAAGATGAAAAAGCAACCTGTAATCGCTACTTCTTATTATTTCTGGCAATTCTTTAGATAATTGCCTGAAGTCGTTCGGGCAATGAATTGGTTGCCCATCAAAGTTAATACCTGATCGGCAACACCGATCAGGTTTTTTTATATCTGAATGTTAAAAATATTTTGAATCAATTAAGTGTAAAGATTTTGGAGAATGTCATGATGAAATTTAACTACGTATACTTTAGCAACTTTTATTGGACTTACTTTGGTCAAGTGAAAAACCTGATCGCCCATTTGAATAGATCCCATACGCTCAAATAAAAGTTCGGACTTTATAGAGTCCAAAGGAATACATCATGAATGCACTAAATATTGCTTTACAACAAAATCAAACCATAGAAACTCAACTCAGTTTACCTTATGAGTTAAAAGAAAAATTTGCATTAAAACATAAGCTCGCTTTACAAATCACTGAGCAACGCCAAACAATTGAAAATATTCTCGATGGTACAGATGACCGTTTATTGGTGATTACAGGCCCATGTTCTATTCATGATGAAAAATCCGCATTGGAATACGCAGATCGCTTAATACAATTACAAGAAAAAGTGTCAGATCAAATCTTTCTAGTGATGCGTGCATATATTGAAAAGCCACGTACAACAGTGGGTTGGAAAGGGTTTTTATACGATCCAAATTTAGATGGATCTGCTGATATGCAATTGGGTTTAGAAAAATCACGCCAATTGTATTTACAAATTATTGAAAAAGGTTTGCCGATCGCCAGTGAAATTCTAAGCCCTATGGCAACTGCATATTTTGATGATTTATTGGCTTGGGGGGCTATTGGTGCACGTACCAGCGAATCACAAATTCATCGCGAAATTTCAAGTCATATGCCTTTTAGTATTGGCTTTAAAAATGGGACAGATGGCTCGATTCAAATTGCTTTAGATGCAATCCAATCTGCAAGTCATCCTCATCAGTTTCTAGCCATGGGCCAAAAGGGATTGCCTTGTCTTGTACATAGTCATGGTAATCCTTTAGCACACATCATTTTACGTGGTTCAAATAAAGGCACAAACTATGATGCAGAATCGATCCAACAGATCCGCCAGCAGCATCAAGGGAAATTACCAGCATTGGTGATTGATTGTAGTCATGGTAACAGCAGTAAAGATCCTTTAAAGCAACCGTTGGTTTTACAGCAAATCATTGAAGAAAGACATGTGACCAAGGTACGTGGTGTAATGTTAGAAAGTCATTTGGTAGATGGTAATCAAAAAATCTCTTGTGATATGACTTATGGTCAATCTATTACAGACGGTTGTTTGGGGTGGAATAAGACGGAGCAATTGCTGTTGGATGTTGCAGAGCAGCTTTCGAAACAGGAGTTGTTGCAGACAGCATAAAATGTAGTATCGGCTTGTGTTTATATCATTTTAAAATAGCGCTTTATAAAAAATCCCATCATATTTTTATATGATGGGATAAAGTGTAGTGTTTTATATAGCTAACTTTTACATTAGTTATGTTGGCTTAGAATAAGGTTTAATGTATATATCTACTACTCTTTAGTTGCTATGATTTATATGATATTTCACAATTAAAGGGCTTTGTTGCATAAAGACTTTAAAGATATAGTTTTCCTAAGTTACTCAAATTTAAGTGACAATTTGGGTATGAGGTCGGCCTAATTCTGTAAATTTATTTAAGACGGCTATGCGTGCATGGATTTCATTGACCTGACTGTCAAAATTCCTTGCACTGAGTTTATCGCCCAATAATTTGATGCAATGCATCTTGGTTACGACCAAGCTACGTCGATGATACCCAGACCACTTTTTCCAAAGCGCTCTTCCTAGACGTTTGATTGTTTTTAATAATTCATTCCTCTCCAAAGATCCTGTTTTCTTATCTTTCCATGGCTTTGCATTTTTTCTTGGAGGAATTACGGCATGTGCATGACGATCTGAAATCACTTGTCTGCACAATTTCGTGTCATATGCTCCATCCGTATAGACAGAATCAATTCGTTCATCAGATGGGATTTGATTCAACAGATCACCCAATACTTTTGAATCACTGACATTATTCGTTGTAAGCTGCACAGCCCGTATTTGCAGGGTTTTAGCATCGATACCAATATGAAGTTTACGCCATTGCCGACGATATTCAGGCTGATGTTTCTTACGTTTCCATTCACCTTCACCTAAAAACTTCAAGCCAGTGGAATCGACAAGGAGATGCAGCCCATCATTACTTTTTTGATAGTTAATTTGAATATCAACATGCTTTTGTCTTCTACAAAGAGTAGTGTAATCTGGTGCTGTCCAACTTAAACCACAGAGCTGAATAAGGCTTCGAACAAAGCCTGTGACCATACGTAAAGAAAGGCGAAATAGAGATTTGATCATCAAACAGCATTGAATTGCTTTATCGGAATAGGTTTGATTTCTTCCATGCTTAGCTTGTGACTGAGCATACCATTGAGTCTTAGGATCAAACCAAATTGAAATATTTCCTCGCTTTATTAAAGCTTGGTTATAAGAGGGCCAATTGGTTGTGTGATAGATTTTGGGTGCAGGTTTCTTCATTTGGAAATTATATTGCTGAAGAAGACTTTAAGAATACCTTTGTGCAACAAAGCCCTTTTGGTCAACAACTACAGTACAAGAAACCAAGCAACTTAAAGAACCCGAATGCTTTTGTTGGTGGGGTTCAAGATGCTGATGATTTGGTTTATTTAAAGCAACGTCACTATAACCCAGTATTAGGAAGATTTTATCAGCCTGATCCCGTGACTTTTATTATGAAAGGTCATGGACAGACCAATCGTTATCAATATGGATGGAATGATAGTTATAGTTTTAAAGACCCTGATGGAAAAGAGGCAAGAGATTATCTTGGCCAAACTGAATTCAATACGGATTTTTATGATCACTCAACATTTAGTGTTCCTAGTGCAAAAGCTGGATTTAGTTATTTGAAAAATAACATTGATTATCATATCTATAATAGAAGTGTTTTTGTTAGTGGATTGAGCGAAATGGAAATCTTAAATTTAAGATTTTATTTGATACAACATCCAACACCAAATGATAATGCTCAACCAGCAACAATAGGTGGAACTTTTAATCTTGCGAATCCTAGTGGATTTAACTTTAGAACATTCATGGCAACATCTAAGACTTTAATACATAATGTTCCCGATAATGTATATTCATTTTTAAGAACAGGAAATAGTGGTGTTACGTGGGTTGTAAATATTACAAGACCAGATCACTCATTATATCCAGGAATAGTAATTAGAGGGGTTCAGGATTTAGGAGGGGGTAATGTATTGATTCATAATTATGGTGAGGGTACAGGTAAGCTCCAATCTTTGGGGTGGGGATCTGATAAAGTAATTAATAATATATGGTATGATGCTACAAAATCAGCATTGAAAACGGCAACAGGGCGTGATTATAAAATTAATATTAAATAGTAATATGGAGCAAGTATGATTAATAATTTAATGGATTTCATTGCTATTATTTTTGGAATTTTTTTGACTTTTTTACATAGTCTGATTATTGGTTTGTATATGCCTTATTTGAACTTTTATATTAATATAATATTGTTATTTTTTTATTTGTGTGCATCTAAGAAGGAAAATAAAAAACTTTTTTATTCTATTTCTTTTTTGTTTGTTTTTATTATTTGGATTCCAGTTTATTATCATGATAGTAGTTTTGGTTTTGGTTATTTATATTCAAAAAGCTTCTTTAAGGAAATGAAGGACGGGTGGATTTATCTTTTACCTGCAAGCCTTATAACTATTTTTGGTTTATTTTTGATTGAATTTAATTTTAAAAACTTATTTGATAGAAAGCATTGATATCAATTTTATCAAAATATTATAAGATTCAGAGAAGTTCCAAGATAGTTTTAGGAGTTGTGTTATGAGTTTAAGTGTAGAGCAAAAAACTGCGATCGAAAATTATGCTTTTGGGAGAATTAGTGAATATAGGTTTAAAAAAATACTTGATTTAGATATTGAGGATAATCAAAGATTTGGGGCTGAATTATTCAAATTAGCTAATGACAATAAAGAAGAGTTTGCATTGGCGATAGGAATGGGCTATTTATTTAGAGATGGTAGAAAACTGGAATCAGAATTATTTTCTTTTATTAAAAAAATATACTTTAGTGAATGGCACCATGAGCATGAAAACATTATTGATACATTTTCTAGGCAAGAGAGTTGTGAATATATTGATTTTTTATATGAAGCTATAATATTTGTACCCCAATATTTAGTAGGTTTTGAGGAGAGATCAATTGCAAGAAGGGCTTTCTTTGGATTCGGAAGAAATATTTCTTGTCCCAAAGCTTTGGAATATCTGAATCAATTTCTTAATGATCCAGACCCAACACTAAGAGGATTTGCCGATGAACAATATAAGATCTTAGGAATTAAAGTTTAGCCACATCAATAGTTTGATCTGGAATATAAATACTTTCATTAGGAAGTAATAAGCTTGCTTCCTTAAATTTATGCTCTACTACTAAATTAGAGATTTCTTTTGCTTCTTTTGTTATATCAATGATATCAGTTACCCATTTATTGATGTAATGTTCAACTGCAATTCCACTTAGACCGATCTGAATAGCTCTGTATTTTAAAGGTTCTAATAATAAATTTCGTTCAGGATCCCATTGTATTCTTACAGGAGTTTTGGATTTAACTATATTCCATTCATCTTCTGTAATTGCTATAGGCTTATGGCTTGAACAACTATGACTTAATGCCCAGTCGAAGCCCTCTTTTGATATATCTATTGCTAAAATTTTTTGTTGCTTATTATCTTTATGTCCCCAACCAGCGCGATACATCATCCAAAGAAATGAAGGCTTTATCCATGTCATTCTAGTCATTTTGAAATGAGGATTATCCTTAAATGATTTATTTCTAATTGCTAATGAGGCTAATTCATAAGAAAAAGCTTGATATACTCTAATGGTAGATTCTGTTTGATAAGCCCGAATAACTTTTTCATCATATTTATTCATTTTTTAACTCAGATAAAAATATGATTATATTTTATAGTATAAATTGATAATTGGATCATTCTTGTTATAATCATTTAAAATATAAAAATTGGTCAACACATGAAAAATATACTTATAGCATTCTGCTTTAATCTACTATTTTGCAGTTCTGTATTTGCAAATAGTGGTTTCTATAACTCAAAAATTAGTGCAATCACAATCCATGATTATTGGAATGTACTTGTAATTGAATTAAAGAGCCCAGTTGCAACTGGGGAAGGCTGTGCTGTATCAAATGCAGTAGTCTTACAAAAGAATCATTACATGTTTAAAGAAATGTATGCAGCACTAATTTCAGCTTTCCATGCACAGACGATGATTAGTGGCTGGGCAAATGGTTGTTTTAGAGAGTATCCAGTACTAACTAGATTAGACTTAAGAAAATAACAAATTAAGTTATTAAAATTTGGGAAAACAAAAAGACCAGACTCATCTGATCTTTTTGTGTTTAAACATTATTTTTAAGCATTAGGATTTTAAAAATTAAAGCCCAGTTTCATATTCACTATTGCTGAGTAACTTTTCAACATCTGTAATATTGTCTGGTTTAATTTTATAAATCCAACCCTTGCCATACGGGTCGTCATTTACAAAATCAGGATCATCTTCGAGGGCAGTATTCACTTCTACAACTTCACCAGAAACAGGCGCATGAATATCAGATGCTGTTTTAACGGATTCAACTACACCAGCTTGAGCACCAGCAACCATATGGCTACCCACTTCAGGCGCTTCAACGTAGACTAAGTCGCCTAAAGCATCTTGAGCATGGTCAGAAATACCAGTAATCACAAGATCACCTTCAATTTTTACCCATTCATGTGTAGCTGCATATTTCAAATTTGAAGGATGATTCATAATGACTCCATTAATCAATTTATTTTTGGCACGAGTTATACAGGTTTTTTAATCAAAACAGAAAGCAGAGATACTGATAAACTTATTCATCGAAACAAATAATCGTGATAAATCACATTATAAGTATGGGTCTTTGCGCCAACTACTTGGGCTACGACCACTCCAGCGTTTAAATGCACGACTAAAGTTTGCAACATCACTATAACCGAGTTCATCTGCAATTTGTTCCAGTGTATAGTCAGTACGGGAAAGTAACGATGTGGCATGGCGATAACGTACTTCATCTACCAGTGTAGAGAAAGAAGTACCTTCGGCAGCCAACTGACGCTTTAATGTACGGTCTGACATATGCAGACGATCTGCGACATTTTCAATACTTAAATAATGCTGTTCCGAATGGGTCAAGATATCACGTACACGCATCGCCAAACGACGTCTTTCACCCAAAGCTGAAAGTTCTGCTTCACATTGATTAATCGCAATTTGACTGGCAATCGGGTCAGCATTGACCATTTTTAAGCCCAAGTAGGATTTGTCAAAACTTGCAATGAGATGTGGCTGTTCAAAACGCATATTGTATTGCTTTGCCAGTTTCTCGATGTATTTGTCAAAACCATCAGGTTTGGGAAAATCAAAATCGATATCGCCATGCAAATAATCAATGCCGGTTAAGGCTTTTGCCATGGTCATGATACCAAAGGTTAGCCCCATCACAATTTCTGTGCGCAAAGGTTCGATTTCGATATCACATTGCAATTGAAGTGTGGCTTTTTCACCAAAAGTCGAGAAATACAATTGTAGAAAGGGCATACGCAACTGGATAAAACGGTTGGCTAAAACAAGCGCATCGGTAATATCGTGTGCTGTCATGATGGCATAACCAATAAAGCCATGAATGGAAATACGCATTTGTGTACCGAGATGAAAGCCTAAGGTGCTTTCACCTGTAAGTTTTAATGCATGTTTAATCAATTCATTGGCAAGCGGTGTTGGGATCCGACACTCAGGATCTGCTAACTGTTCACTGGTAAAATTAAAGGGTGCGAAAAGTGTTTCTGCGCTATATCCCCAACGAGAAACAATATCTAGTAATAATAGTCCATAAACACCAGGAATTCCCTGATCTTGGCGAGCTGAGACTGTTTTCATGTGCTTTCCATTGCTCTGAACATTGTTTTTACTTGTTTAATCATATTGTCATGATATGGAAAAACCCTTAAATATTGTAAGACAAATTTAGGATTAATGTGCATCAAAATTGCGTTTAAAGACCACAATTTTAGTGGTTGAAATCAACAATACATCATCATCTTGATTTTTTGCTTGTGTTACATAGGTCACAATTGCGCGATCATTTTTGGTTTTAGACGGCAGGATAGCCACAACTTCGACATCAACATGTATTTTATCGCCCACACGTGTGGGTTTTGGCCATCTTAAACTTGATTCTGAACCAATTAAGCCATAAGCAACAGGGAAGCATTCTGTCCAAAGACGCATGGTAATTGCAGACGTATGCCATCCACTTGCAGCAAGTCCTTTAAAAATCGGGTGATCTTTGGCTTTTTCAGCATCAGTATGGAAAATTTGCGGATCATACTTATGCGCAAACTCTAAAACCTCATCCAAAGTCATTTCGTACTCACGACTTTTAAAACGATCGCCTATATTTAAATCTTCCAAATACAACATTGTTTATACATTCCCTTAATTTCACACAATACTCATAAATAATGATGTTCTACGCATAAAAATTAAATTATCTAAACTCTTTCATTGTAAGTCACCATTAAGCAATTTCAATGACTGTTTTTGCCAGTCATCATTTTTTTAAGTCGTATTGAAATATCAATCAAAATATAGAATGATTCAGATCATAATAACATTGTCTAATGTCCTGAAAGTAATGAAAATACGACCAAAGTGAATTGAGCAAGCTCAAGACGCGTTAAAGCAATGTTTTAAGCATCCAAACTTCACAAACATGGCTATGACCAGTATTACCTTTAGGTTCCGATAAATGCTTAAAGCCTAACTTTTCATAGAGTTTAATGGCTTGCCATAAATCTTGTGTAGTTTCTAAATAACAGGATTGAAAGCCTTGTTGTTGTGCAAATTCGAAACACTTTTCAAGAATTAGTTTGGCAAAGCCTAAACCACGAAGTTCAGGCAAAAAATACATCTTTTGAATCTCTAATATGCTTGCATCTCCTTGTAATGGTGAAAGTCCTCCACCGCCAACAACTCGACCATTTATATCCTCAATGACCCAGTATTGAGCATTAGGTTGAGCGTATACCTGATATAAATCATCTAAAATCGGATCGGCCACTGCGAAGCCTGATTCAGGGGCTAAGCCAAATTCTTTAGATACTTCACGAATGACTTGTGCGATCGATGGATTGTCTTGTATTTGTATCGTTCTAATTTGGTACATAAGTAAATGAAAATAAAAAAGGTAGAATTTTTATAACAAAAATTCTACCTTTTGTGATCAGTTAAAAATTCAACTGATCAAAACTTTACCACTTGAATAGTTGTATAGGGTCTGTTGACAATTTGTCTAGTTATGAAATGCCAACAAACCCTAAGTAAATTTACAAGTTTTGCTACTAGGCTATTTTAATTCACTTGAAGATTTACCCAATTCTCGACGGGCAATAATCAGCTGTTGAATCTGTTGCGTTCCCTCAAAAATATCTAGAATTTTTGAATCACGCGCCCATTTTTCTAATAATTCATCTTCGTTATAACCCATACTAGCAGCCAGCTCTACACATTTTAAAGTGATTTCATTGCAAATACGCCCAGCTTTTGCTTTGGCGATAGAAGCTTCACGAGAGTTTGGTTTTTTATTATCCGCCATCCATGTGGCTTTTATGGTGAGTAAGCGTGCAGCTTCCCATTCTGCCTCCATCCGATAGATTTGCGCAGCCAAATTTGAGGTTTGCAAATATGGGGTTGCATAGTCGAGATCTAGTTCATCTTTAAAGATTTCTTTGATGCGCTCTAGAGAAGCTTTGGCACAGCCTACTGCCATAGCTGCAACTAGTGGGCGGGTATTATCAAAAGTTTCCATCACACCCGCAAAACCTTTGGCTACATCAATTTCTGCATTACCGAGTAAGTTGACTCCAGGTACACGACAGTCAATAAAACTAATTGCTGCTGTATCGGATGCTTTAATACCTAGTTTATGTTCAAGACGTTCTACCTTCATGCCAGGTGTGCCTTTTGGTACTACAAAAGATTTAATCGCAGCACGCCCCAATTTCTTATCCAAAGTTGCCCAAACCACGACTGAGTCAGCACGTTCCCCAGAGGTGACAAATATTTTTTCACCGTTCAGAATGTAATCATCACCATCTTTGGTTGCGGTTGTACGAATCGCAGCAGAGTCAGAACCACAACCAGGTTCAGTGATGGCCATCGCAGCCCATGTTCCTTTAAAACGCTCAAGCTGTTCATCATTGGCGACGGCAGCAATGGCTGAATTTCCCAGTCCTTGACGTGGCATGGTCAGCAATAGGCCTGTATCGCCATAACACATTTCAATCACACCCAATGCAGTCGACATATTTGTGCCATTTTTATTATTACTGTCTGTATCGCCACGTTTATTAATCGCAGCACCAGCGTTGAGTCCATCGCCACCATCGTTCATGCCATCTAGTAACGATGCGAGCATATCGAGTTCTTTTGGATAGGTATGTTCCGCTTTGTCGTATTTACGAGAAATTGGACGTAAAACATTTAAAGCAGTTTCATGTGCTTGATCTAAAAGCATTTGGAATTTTTTTGGATTTTGTAAATTCATGATTTTTATCCTTTATCTTCTAAGTTAAGCGTGTAAGCCAGAATGTAGAACGGCAGTTGCACGTAAGTCACGGTACCAACGCTCAGCTGGATGTTCCTTAGTAAAACCATGTCCACCTAAAATTTGCACACCATCTGTACCAATTTTCATGGATTTTTCTGCACAAAGTAGACGGGCTAAATACGCTTCTCTATGGAAGGGTTGTCCTGCTTCTGCAAGACTGGCTGCATTTAAAATCAGCATACGCATTGCATCAATTTCAATCGCCATATCTGCGATCATAAATGCTACACTTTGACGGTGTGAAATGGGTTCACCAAATGCAGTACGTTCATTGGCATATTTGATGCTGTATTCTTTAACCGCTTCACAGCTACCAACAGCCATTGCACACCACATTAGATTGCCTAAATCTAAAAATGCAGCGTAATTAAAATCGTCGTCACCTAGACGTTGGGCAGGGGTATTGTCAAACTTCAAAGTTACCGTTTCAGTTGCTTTTAAGCCCATTGCCGGTGATTTTTTCACTGTAATACTTGGATCTCGCTTTACAACGAAAACGTCCGCTTGACCCTTAAAGTCTGCACTAACAAGGAATAAATCTGCTGTTGCACCCAACAGCACTAAAGTTTTTTCTCCAGTAATGCTGAATTGTCCATTGTTGGCAGTTGCTTTAGTTTTTAAGCGTAAGGGATTAAATGCAGGGGTTGCTTCTTGTACTGCAAAAGTGGCTTGAATATCGGTATCATTGGTAAAATTTGGCAAATAAACAGATTGAACTTGTTCAGAACCCCATTGCGTAATTGCATTGATGACACTAAAAGTAGAGAGCAGACCTGCAGCAAGTGAAAAATCACCTTTAGCTAAGCGTTCAGCAATTAAAATATTACTCACAATATTTTTTTCAGATGCGACACCACCTAAAGCTTCAGGCAGTGCATAGTAATTTAGACCTAAATCGGTACTGTGTTGCCAAAGCTCAGCTGGAAACTTTTCGTCGTGATCCGCTTGATGAGCCAATTGATAAAGTACTTCGGAAGCAAATTGATCCATGGCATCCACAGTCATTTGCTGTTCTTCAGTCAAGCTCAGATCAAATAGGGACTTTTGTTGGTTGGGTAAACGTTGTTTGGTTACATTTGAATCTGATTTAAAGGCTTTTTGTGTAGCACTTAAGGTTTTAAAACCTGCTTTAGACCCTTGATAAAGAGATCTTTCAATAAATTTGCGCAATTTAAACTGATCAAGTAAATCACTACCTGCAATTTTTGTAATTAGATTTAAACCCAAACCTTGAGCTTTATTTACCATATTGGTCATGCCGAAGTCCCTGTATTTTAGTGTCGGTATACATCAATCCTGACATGCATAAATATAAAAAACCATGTCAAAGCTGACAAACTGATTGACCATAGATGAATGGTAGAGTTAAGGGTTTATAAGTTTTTAATATTTTGATTTTTATAAATTATTTTAAAATAAAAATACCCAACATTTGTTGGGTATTGGTAAAAGTGACATTTTAAAAACTTTTAAAATCTCTTTTTAACTTGTATGAAAACTAAAAAGATTAAACAAAAGGTACAATCATTTTACGAACATTAGTCTTTGCTTCAATCACCGTCATAAATGTATAAGCACCAATAAATTTACGACTGATAAACATAAATTCTTTTGGTGGAATACTGAAGTAACGTGAAGCCATTGATTTTGAAGCACGTTGCATCACACGGCTATGCAACTGGCTTTTTTTCCAGTCATAACGATTATGTTGATCCATCACGCCAGCGGGTAAATCTGGATTATTTAAAGGTGTACTAAAGGCTTCTGTTGCCAATAAAAATACTTTTGCCATATCGGGTTTAATGCTTAGGGGCATGGCATCAAAGAACTCATAGCCTGACATTGCCTTAACCATAGCTTCAGCATCGTGGTTATAACCGGCTTTAATTAAATTACAGGCAACACCAAGGAGTTGATCATCAAACTGACGTATTGCACCAAAATCTAATAAAATAATTTTGTCTTTTATATCTTCACCATTACCCAAGCGAACAAGGTAATTACCAAAGTTAGGATCGGTTTGCATTTCGCCCCACTCAAACAATTCACGGACTGCGATTTCAAGTGATGCTTCACCTAAAAGATTTCGGCGCTCTTGCGGTAAAGATAACATGACAGGGCTGTTGATGGGGACCCCACGTTCAAAGGTCATGCACAGGACTTGATTGGTACAATAGTCATCAATAATTTGTGGCACGCCATAACGTGGATCTTCTTTAAGTCGCTGGCCAAAACGACGGGTTGTTGCCGCTTCAACTTTATAATCAACTTCACGATGCATCATTTCACGAACTTCATCAAACCACTGATCGAACTCACGGGTTTGTGGCACCATACGTGTCAATTTAAGCATATTTCGAAATAGGCTCATATCTGAGTCTATGGCGTCAGCTACACCTGGATATTGGATTTTAAGAACCAACTCTAATCCATCTGACTTACGTGTTGCGCGGTGAACCTGAGCCAGAGAAGCTGTACCAATCGGCTCATGATCAATGGTGAGATCGTTGAGTTTTGAACCCAATTGACTGACCAATTGCTCTTTAATCGCAGGCCATGCAAGGGCAACTGTTTGATTATTGAGGGTGTTTAATGCTTGAGTAATTTCTACAGGTAAAAAATGCTCGCCATAAAGCGCCATCATTTGACCGATTTTAACAATTGAGCCTTTTAGCTTACCAATTTCTTGAACAAGGTAATTGGCTTGTTCCTTCATCGCTTGTTTACGTTTTTTTTCTTTTTCTTCTTCACTTGAAAAGATTGAACTCGCACTTGAAGCTGCCCAGCGTGTACCTGCCAATAATGATGCTTTTGCGATTGATAAGCGACGATCCATTGATGAGGTTTTTAACTGTTTGAGCTTTTCGTTCTGATCTGACATGAAGATAAAATCCTTTATAAGAGATTCGAAAAGATAAAAAGATGACTAATTGTAAGGAATATTACATGGAATGACTGTATTTAAACAGTTCAATTCGCTGAATGGGGGAATTAAATTAATTTCATCAAAATAGCCTAAGCAATATTAAAATTTACATTCTAAATTGGATTTTGAGCTCTTTCCGAAGTATTAAACCTTGCTTATTAGAAGCAATGTAATTAATGATCAGATCCTTAACACTTTGATTGGTAAAACCCAGTGCATAGCCCTTAACAATGATAATGCTGGGCAAGCTAAAGAAAAAATATTTTACATCATCTAGAGAAGCCGGTTCATAAACACCTTGTTCTGTAAGGGTTTGTTGAAAAAATTGCTTTTCAATTTTGACATTTGGAGTGGATTCATCATCCCACCATGACTGACGCATTGCCATGAGGTTATTATGTTTGTAGCTCATAAATTAACTAAATTCATAAATATTTAAAAACTTATTGTATATATAAAGGTGAAATGACCTAATTTCAAGTTAAGCGCTCAATCTCAGCAATTTTGCCACAAATAAGTTGATATTTTATAACCATGAAGATCGATTTTTTTAAAACATATAATAATAGCTTGAAAATAAATCTGAAAAATTAGTGATATGGTGTAACAAAGTTGATTGCTTTAAAGCAATTTTTAACCACAATTTATCTACAATGATTGTATTTAGTTTCAAATCTTTTACACTCTTCTACATAGCTGATTATTTAAAATTAGCGCCTTAGTTCTTTGGATTAAGAGTTTTTGAATTAAAATAATGATTTTGGGATAGGGAATTGGATGTATTTAAAATATTGGGGTATCAGTTTAGTTGTATTATTGCCGATGCAAATACAGGCGATCGGCTATAGTTCAGAGTATTTAAACTGTATGAATTCGGCAGGTTCGAGCTCAGCAACACTTGCCAGTTGTATGAAAACAGAGTTGAGTAAACAAGATGATCGTTTGAAATCATTATTTAAACAGACACTGGACCTGTATACAGATAAGCAACAGAAAGTTCAAAAGAAATATCAGAAACAATGGCTTAAACTTCGAGAACAGCAGTGTGATGAGTCGAATAAATCAGTTTCAGATGATTATAAAATGAAGTATTACAATTGTGCGCTTAAACAAACAGTCAATAGAGCCAATATCTTAGAGAAACAAAGCTATCGTTTATAGTGCTTTATTGCGCTATAAAATAATTGCTAAGTAAATTGTCGTAAAGCATTATAAATGTCATGCAAAACAAGGTATCATAAGGCGTTTAAAAATATGACCTTGGAGAAACCTTAAGTGGATCGACCGACTATTAGCCCTGAACATTTACAGGAAGCTGCTGAAAACCTATCAACAATTCGTGATTTTATTCGTTTTGGGGTTACAGCTTTACGTCAATACGATGCACATTTGGGTCAAGGTACAGAAGATTATTTTGCAGAAAGTTCTGCCTTGGTGTTACAAACGCTTTCTTTAGAATGGAAGGCGGATGCTGAAATTTTAGATTCAAAATTATTGCCAAGTGAAAAAGCTGAGTTTTTAAATTTACTCGAACGTCGTGTAAATGAAAGAATTCCAACCTCTTATTTACTTAACCTCGCTTATTTCTTTGGTAAGCCATTCTATGTTGATGAGCGTGTGTTAATTCCTCGTTCACCGATTGCTGAATTGATCGAAAACCGTTTTGCACCTTATTGTTTAGATGAAAATGGACAAACACGTGCAGGCGTGAATAATTTACCTGAAAACCCAAATCCAAAAACACCACAGCGTATCTTAGATATGTGTACGGGTTCAGGTTGTATTGCGATCGCGCTGGCATATGCATTCCCTGATTCAGAAGTAGATGCAACTGATATTTCTAAAGAAGCATTAGAAGTGGCTTCTATTAATGCGGAGCACCACAATAAGCAATATCAGGTGGCTTTGCTTGAGTCAGATTTGTTTGCCAAAATTCCAGCTGAAAATCAATATGATTTGATCGTTTCAAATCCACCGTATGTGGATGCCGAAGATATGGCAGATCTCCCGGATGAATTCCATCATGAACCTGAACTTGCTTTAGCTGCTGGTCAAGATGGTTTGGATTTAGTTCGAAAAATGTTGGCTCAAGCTGCTGATTATTTAACTGAAGACGGTTTAATCGTGATTGAAGTAGGTAACTCAGAATGGGCAATGAAACAGAATTTTAATACGATTGATTTTTACTGGTTACAGTTCCAAAAAGGCGGTACAGGTATTTTTGCTTTGACTGCTGAACAATGTCGTACATTCCGTGATTTATTTATTCAATCTATTCAAGCTTAAGGAGTCGTAAGCATGGCAGGTAACAGTATTGGACAACTCTTCCGTGTAACGACTTGTGGTGAATCTCACGGCGTAGGCTTGATGGCAATTGTTGATGGTGTGCCACCGGGTCTTGAATTATCTGCTGAAGATTTACAAATTGATTTAGATCGTCGTAAACCAGGAACGTCTAAGTTTGCTACTCAGCGTAAAGAGCCAGATGAGGTTGAAATCATTTCTGGAGTTTTTGAAGGTAAAACGACAGGAACTTCGATTGGTTTATTGATCCGTAATACAGATCAAAAATCTAAAGATTATGGCAATATTGCGCAAACTTTCCGTCCAGGCCATGCAGATTACACCTATACGCAAAAGTATGGTTTCCGTGATTATCGTGGTGGTGGTCGTTCAAGTGCACGTGAAACGGCGATGCGTGTGGCAGCGGGTGCGATTGCAAAGAAATTTCTTTTTGAGAAATTTGCGATTGTGATTCGTGGGCATGTGACGCAAATTGGTACAGAAAAAGCACAAGCTTTAGATTGGAATGAAGTTCCCAATAATCCATTCTTCTGTGGTGATGTCAATGCAGTTCAACGTTTTGAAGCGCTGGTGACATCATTGCGTGAACAGGGTACCAGTTGTGGTGCAAAGCTTGAAATCCTTGCAGAAAAAGTACCTGTAGGTTGGGGTGAACCCGTATTTGATCGTTTAGATGCTGATATTGCCCATGCCATGATGTCAATCAATGCGGTGAAAGGTGTTGAAATTGGTGATGGTTTTGCAGTTGCAGAACAATTTGGTCATCAAACACGTGATGAACTTAGCACCGATGGGTTTTTAGCCAATCATGCTGGTGGTATTCTCGGGGGTATTTCTTCAGGTCAAACCATTCGCGTAGCGATTGCGTTAAAACCAACCGCAAGTATTACCACACCAGGAAAAACCATCAATCTAGATCGTGAAGATACAGATGTCCTCACCAAAGGTCGTCATGATCCTTGTGTGGGCGTGCGTGCGACACCTATTGCTGAAGCCATGCTTGCCATTGTATTGATGGATCATTTTATGCGTCACCGTGCACAAAATGCGGATGTGGTTGCACCATTTGCCCCAATTGAACCTAAATAGCAAATATATTTGAGATAAGAGAGGGTATTTTAGTTTTGAAATATCTTTAATTATGAGAGTAAATTTCAAATGATTTGTCTTTACTTAACAAATTTAGGTCAATGCGAATGGATTCATTATTTTAAGTTAAAGATTTTCAGTTAAAAAAACCAGACATTTTGTCTGGTTTTTTTATATCTATTCTGCTCAGTCTTATTGAGTAACAATTTGACCTGTATAACCCTTTAAGAACGTTAGGTACGCAGAAGATTGTTGACCATCTGCCTTTAAGATTGAACGTTCAACATCGCCCTGATTGGTGACCAATTTAAGTGAAATTTCTTTACCATTACGGAATGAGTTAAGAAAACTGACTGGAACATTAATCGAGTTTGATGAAACTGTACCCGCATATTGGGTCGTGTTAATGGTTGAATATGTATATGGTTGGCCATCCACTAAGAAAACAAATTGGGTAATATCATATTTTGTTGGGTTGTTAATTTCTGCTGTGATTTTAAAGCCATCACGGACTTCATCTTTCCAACGCATAGATAGTTCAGGGCAAACTTCATTTGCTTCACAGATTAAAGGGCCTTTTGTAACAACTCTTTCTGGATAAGAGCCAGCACAACCCGCCAAAGTTAAACATGCTAAAGAAGAAATTACTGCAAATTGAAGTTTCATACCGCTTCCTAATAAGTTCATTTGTGTTATTGATATGTTGATAATCTAGGTAAAATTTAACGCTTTTTAGTTAAAAAGTGAATTAAATATTTCAGTAATTTGTATTTTAGTTAAGGCATAGCATAAATCTTAAACAATATTTAAGATTTTTAATATTTCCTTTGCAATATTCTCAGTCAATTGATTTAGTCGAGTCAACGGCTCACCTTCAATAAAATATTTAAAATTTGATAACCTGTTTTGATAATAGATTGAGATAAAGAAAGTACCTTCTGGTTTTTCAAGACTCGCACTACCACCTGGTTTAAGTAAGCCCGTACAACTAACAATGATATCTGCAGCTGTAAAGAGCTTTTTTCCTTGAATTGCCATTGCTTGAGTAACTTCAACTGATTCAGCACTATATTTTTCGATGAGGGATGGATCAACTTGTAAAATTGAAATTTTAATAGAGGGGGCGTAACTGACTAAACCGCCTAATAAAATATCTGCACCACTGTTTTTATAGATCGAAAATTGGCTGGATAAATAACCAGAACTTGCACTTTCAATAAATGCGATTGTTAAATTCTTTCTTTCAAGCAGATCACAACATTGTTTTAAAAGCATAAGTATGACTCTAAAATAATTATTGATATTCAATAATTTAACTATAAGTAAATTGAAAAAATTTGCAAGAAAACTATGTGGAAAGTAGGCATACTCATCGTGTATTTATTTAATTAATTATAAAAATTAATATGTTAGATTGATTTTTATCAATAATAATAAAATAACTAAAAAGAAATTGTGGTTGAAATAGGTTTGTCATATTTATTTGCCATAATGTCTGCACAAACAACAAAAACCAAGAATAAGCATTAAATAACAATCAAAAAAAGTTTAAAAGAATAATCAGCGTAAAGTCTGTAAATATGCAGTCAACCCACTCTTCAACAGGTGGGTTTTCCTTTTTTGGGCCAATCGTAGAATTACTGTGCAATATGGTGAATTTATATATTTCAAACCTGCCAAAAGGTGATATAAATAAAAATAAAGTGCATATGAAAATGGAGTACGAATCATGAAAACGACAGTTAAGTATGTTGTCCTAAAAAGTAGAGAATATCAGCTTGGCACCGCTTTATTTGAAGAAAGTATTGAAGCCGAAGGAAATTATTTTGATCAAATTCCCGATATCATTCACTATCAAAATCATAATTTTAAAGTAAAGTCCAAAGAACTTAGCCGTAAGCAAATTTTTGATGATTTTGAAGAATCTCAAACCATTTTAGTCAAAGTTATCGCGATTTAATAATTTTCCCAAGTTGTCTTTGCTATGGACATTGCATAAATAAAACCCAGCTAAACTGGGTTTTATTTATCTGATAATTTAATCAATCACTGTTTGACAATCAATACAGGGAGTTTAGTTTGACCTAGTACGTCTTGCGCAAAGCTACCCAAGAAAAATTTCTGGAAGCCTTTACGCCCATGTGATCCCATGATAATTAAATCTGTATTTAATGATTCAGCAGTTTTAATGATGGTTTCTGCTGCAACCGAGTCTCTCACGACTTGTGTATCAATCTGAACACCTTGCTGTTCAGCCAATTGTTTGGCTTTGCCCAAACCTTCTTCCGCATTTTTAATTGCTTCTTCAATGTAATCTTTTAACATATCTGGCGAATAGTAAAAATCAGCAGCTGCAAAAGGGTCTTCAGCAACGACACTGATCGCAGTGACTTTGCTTCCAAAGGCTTTTGCAATCGCAGCAGCATGTTTTAATGCAGAAAAAGAAATGTCAGAACCGTCAACTGGGACAAGAATATTTTGATAACTCATAATCACACCTTTTTAATTAAGATTTCAAATAAAAACTAAGCTTCTTCTTGGGTAGATTTAATAATCAACACAGGCAGTGGAGAAATAGACAACACTTCTTGTGCAACACTCCCTAAGAAGAATTTTTTCAGACCAGTACGTCCATGGGAGCCCATTACAATAAGGTCCACATTTAGTTCATCTGCAACATCTAAAATTCCAGTAGCAGGAGGAACTTCACGTACCACTTTGGTATCTACTGTTGTTACACCATGGTGAACTAAAGTTTCTTGAATATCTTTTAAACGTGCTAAAGCATTTTTTTCAGCTTCAAATAAATATTGAGTTACAGCAGGCGCTATTTTATAAAAATCGACGCCTTTAAAAGGATCAACTGCGATTACACTCATCACAGTAATTTTACAGTTAAAAGCAAGTGCAAGTTTCTCTGCATGTTCAAGTGCAGCATAAGAAATAGGAGAGTCATCTACAGCAAGAAGGATATGTTGATAAGCCATTATAAGTTTCTCCTTTTAAGGGGGCTGTTGACATTTCATAAAGGGTTTGCGTTGTAGGCTAAAATTGAGCAGACAAGGCAGGAAACGAAGAGAATAGCGAGACTATTTTCGAGTTTCATAACGCAGACTGAGATAAATTTAGCCACAACCCTTCGGGACTAGCGTGTTTTTTGCCGCTACGTCGTTACGAAATATTCATTTAGAATGACTAAATTTCATACTTCGTGCCTAGTATCACCAAAAAAACACACGTAGTCGCAAATCTAGACGAATTGTCAACAGACCCCGTCATTATTTATTCATTGATAACACATTGTGTTGTTAGTCGCAAATTATCGATGAGAATTTTAGTTGATCAAAAGTGTGTTATTTCAAGCTTTTGTGAAATACACATAATTTTATTATGGTTTTATTTTGTAACGTTTAATTGTCCTTATTTTTTATTGAAATTTTATTCATATAAATTTGATCTCAGGTTTTAGGTTGGTGTTCTGAATAAGATGTATTTTGAATTCTTAAGATTCTAAAAACTGGCATGATAAATGCTTTAATTTAATGCAAACCAATATTTATGAATAAAATTTTGGCATCAATTTGGAACATTTTAAATCAAGTGCCATAGAAAAGTGGATCAGTATGAAAATTTATACGCAACGTCTAGACCATATAGAGTCAAACATTGAGGCTGAAAGTATTGAATTGACTTTTGATACTCGCCAAAAGAGCCGTTTTCGTGCAACTTTAAATAATGGGCACGATATTGGTGCAGATTTACCGCGTACGGGCATTTTGCGTAGTGGTTCTTATATTGCAACTGAACAAGGTGAAGTGTTACGTGTAGATGCCAAAGCTGAAAAATTAATGCGAGTTTCTACACTGGATAGTTTTGATTTACTTAAAGCTGCATATCATCTGGGAAATCGCCATGTTCCGTTAATGCTTTCCCCAACTGCACTTTATTTTGAACCTGATCATGTCCTTGCAGAAATGATCCAAGGTTTAGGGTTGACAGTAGATGAAGTAGAACATCCATTTGAACCTGAAAGTGGGGCATATTCCCAACATCAGCATGATCATCGTTTAAGCCCAATTAAGGCTTTACATCATGTCCATCACTAACGCATCGCAACTACTAAGTCTATTGACCTTGTCATCGACAGCCTTACCCATCGGTGCATATTGCTATTCGCAAGGGGTGGAAAGTGCGATTGATCAGGGTTTGATTCATGATGAAGCAAGCAGTATCGCTTATTTTGAAGAAGTACTGGAAATGTTGCTGGTTAGGTTTGAACTACCCGTTTTAAAACGTTTAATGCAACATTATTTAGACGAGGTAGAATTTTTAAATTGGGCTAACTTTTATAAAGCAAGCCGTGAATCAAAAGAATTACGGGCTGAATCTCAGCAGTTGGCATTTTCTTTGAATGCTTGGATTCGTGATGTTTTAAAACAGCAACCTGAGATTAAAAAGCAGTTTGGTTTTGTACCAGTTTACGCACATTTATGCGGAACGTTGAAGCTTAATCTGGTGGATGTCCTAACAGCATATAGCTTTACTGTTTTAGAAAATCAAGTGCTAGGTGCAGTAAAAACTGTCCCTTTAGGGCAAATGAGTGGTCAAAGAATTTTGTGGCACTTACATGCCCTAATTCCTCAAGCCGTAGTACGTGCCTTGGCCTTAGAAGATGATGCGCTAAGTAGTGCCTTGCCCAATTATGCGATGTTAAGTATGTCGCATGAAACTTTATATTCACGATTATTTAGATCATAAATGACACGGTTCATTCCCTACTTTTATAGAGAATGAAGTATAGAAAAGGAAAAAATGATGACAGAACGTAGCCCTTTACGTGTTGGAATAGGTGGTCCTGTTGGTTCAGGTAAAACAGCATTAACCCTAAATTTATGCCTTGCTTTACGCAACAAATATAATATGGCGGTTGTGACCAACGATATCTATACCAAAGAAGATTCTAATTTTTTAACTCGTCATGAAGCGATGTCACCAGAACGTATTGTTGGTGTTGAGACAGGTGGTTGTCCGCATACTGCAATTCGTGAAGATGCTTCAATTAATTTGGCTGCAATTGATGATCTTTGTGAAAAATTTAATGGTTTAGAGCTGATTATTATCGAAAGTGGTGGAGATAATCTAGCCGCTACGTTTAGTCCCGAATTATCTGATTTAACCCTTTATGTGATTGATGTTGCAGGTGGTGAAAAGATCCCACGTAAAGGTGGTCCAGGAATTACCAAGTCGGATTTATTGATTATTAACAAAACAGATTTAGCCCCAATGGTCGGTGCAAATCTCGATGTGATGGATCAAGATGCAAAACGCATGCGTGGTGATAAACCTTTTCTATTTTCAAATATGAAAACTCAAGCTGGTTTAAACCAAATCATTGAGTTTATTGAAAAACAAGGTTTATTTAAAGCTTAGTCGCGATATTAAAATAATTGTAACTATTTGAATTTAAAAATAATCAAAGGAGAATTTGAATGCGTATTTTTAAAAAAACTCTGATGGCATGTGCTGCATATTTACCTGTATTGGCTTTGGCTCATCCTGGACATGATCACCATACTGGGTTTTGGCCGGGCTTTATTCATCCATTTACAGGTTTAGATCATTTGATGATGGCAATCGCATTTGGGGTATTGATGTGGACAGCAAATCAACGCTGGAAGCTTTTTGGCTTGATAGGCTTAGCTTCAGCGATGGTGGTTGGTTTTATGATCGGTAGCCAAGGATTTATTCCAGCAGCAATTGCTGAATACGGCATCATTGCTTCATTGGTTTTACTGGCTGTAGCGCTTTGGACAAAAACAAATCAAGTTTTACCTATTGCAGCAGTTTTATTGGCAAGTTTTCACGGTGTTGCGCATGGAACTGAACTAGGCCAATCCGGTCATGCCAGCTTACTGATTTTAGGCATGGTGACAGCAATGACATTGATCTATGCGGGTGGTTTAGGCATTGGTGCTTTTATTAAAAAGTACGTTCCATATGGCAAGAAAATTATTGGTACTTTGGCTGCGGTCGTTGCAGTTATTGGTTTGGCTTAATGTTTAAGCGCTTAATTGCTGATATCCATTTATAAAGGCGGCCATGATAAGTTTAGTGGAACATCTTCCTGATCAGCGCCTTTGGTATGCAAAACTAGAATTGGGTTTTCAGGCTCAAACTGAGCGGACAGTACTAGCCCATCGTAGACATTTTGGACCTGTACGTGTGCAAAAGATGCTTTGGCCTGAAAAAACTGGGATTTGTCATGCGATTATTGTCCATCCGCCTGCGGGTATTGCAGGTGGCGATCATTTAACATTTGAGATTAATGTTGATGTTGCTGCCCATGCCTTAGTCACGACCCCTGGTGCAGGTAAATGGTATCGAACCAATGGCAAACAAGCTTATCAACATATCCATATCTCAGTTAAACACAATGCTGTGTTTGAATGGCTTCCTCAAGAAACCATGTTATTTGATGGTGCCAATGCTCACTCAGAAACCTTGATTCAGCTTGATCAGACAGCAAGCTTTATCGGTTGGGATATGTTGGTGATTGGTCGACAAGCTCGAAATGAAAAATTCCAATCTGGTGCTTATCACAGTCATTTAAAATTATGGCGAAATCAGCAATTACTGGTGGCAGACACATTGAGTTTTAAAGGCAATGATCGTTGGCTAAGTTCTTGTCTAGGCATGAATAATCATGCCGTTATGGGAAGTTTATGGGCAGTTCCTCCTGAAAAATTCCGAGCAAACATTTATTTAGAGGCACATATCGATTTAATTCGTGAGTTGATGATGCGAATGGATATGCCTGTCAGGTTAACCTTATTGGGGGATGTCATCAGTGCACGTTTTTTAGGTGATGATGTTCGACATTGTCATGATGCTTTTGCAGCAATTCGTGCCAGATTGAGGCGATATTGGTTTGATATGGATGAAGCATTTCCACGAATTTGGCGAACTTGATTCATTTAAAGTTCGTCTTTTAGAAATAAAATCTGCGTGTTTAATTTAAAACTGAGCACATATTTTGCATAAAAAATGCAAGAACTTTAGGAAACACATATGGAACTCAATCCTACTGAAAAAGACAAACTGCTGATTTTTACAGCGGGTTTGGTTGCAGAACGTCGTAAAGCACGTGGACTAAAACTCAATTATCCTGAATCTATTGCATTTATTTCCGCAGCACTGCTTGAAGGTGCGCGAGATGGAATGACTGTCAGTGAGTTGATGCATTTTGGCACTACCTTGCTCAGTCGTGATGATGTGATGGAGGGTGTGCCTGAGATGATTGCCGAAGTGCAGGTAGAGGCTACTTTTCCAGATGGCTCGAAGCTCGTCACAGTCCACCAACCGATTATATAGAATACTTTTTAAAAAATTAGGATAAGCACATGATCCCTGGTGAAATTATTACACCTGATTGTGATATTGAAATGAATGTCGGTCGTGAAGTACTGAAAATTTCAGTGTCAAATTTAGGTGATCGACCGATTCAGGTGGGTTCACATTTTCATTTTTATGAAGCCAATGATGCTTTGCAATTTGATCGTGAACGTGCCAAAGGTTTTCGTTTAAATATTGCAGCGGGTACAGCGGTTCGGTTTGAGCCGGGGCAGCGACGTGATGTTGAAATCGTTGCACTGGTCGGAAAACGTGAAGTCTATGGTTTCGCAGGGCGTGTGATGGGTAAGTTGGACTAAAAGGATAATCAAAATGAAAATGTCGCGTCGAGCTTATGCTGAAATGTTTGGTCCTACCGTTGGGGATCGAGTACGTTTAGCAGATACCGAACTTTTTATAGAAGTTGAACAAGATCTCACCACCTATGGTGAAGAAGTTAAATTTGGGGGCGGCAAAGTTATTCGCGATGGGATGGGGCAATCTCAATTACTTGCAGCAGATGTTGCAGATACGGTGATTACCAATGCATTGATTGTCGATTGGTGGGGAATTATTAAAGCCGATGTAGGATTGAAAAATGGGCGAATTTGGAAAATAGGTAAAGCTGGCAATCCGGATATTCAACCCGATATTACCATTCCATTAGGTGCGGCCACTGAGGTGATTGCCGGTGAAGGGCAAATACTTACAGCAGGTGGAATAGATACCCATATTCACTGGATTTGCCCACAACAAGTTGAAACAGCGTTAATGTCAGGAACAACAACCATGATTGGTGGTGGTACTGGTCCCGCTGCAGGAACATCGGCGACAACGGTAACACCAGGGCCATGGCATATTTCAACCATGCTGCAAGCCATTGATGATTTACCTATGAATATTGGCTTATTGGGTAAAGGTAATTTAAGTCAACCTGAACCGATTGCGGAGCAGATTAAAGCAGGTGTGGTGGGGCTGAAATTGCATGAAGACTGGGGTTCTACCCCTGCTGCAATTGATAATTGTCTAACTGTGGCAGATGAATATGATGTACAAGTTGCGATTCATACCGATACTTTAAATGAAAGTGGTTTTCTTGAAGAAACACTGGGGGCATTTAAAAATCGTACTATTCACACTTATCATACTGAGGGCGCGGGTGGCGGTCATGCGCCTGATATTTTAAAAGCCATTGGTCAGGCAAATGTTTTGCCATCTTCAACCAATCCAACCCGCCCATATACTATCAATACCATTGATGAACACTTAGACATGCTCATGGTCTGCCACCATTTAGATCCAGCGATAGCTGAAGATGTCGC
Organism: Acinetobacter legionensis; assembly: GCF_048551735.1. Classification (NCBI taxonomy): domain Bacteria; kingdom Pseudomonadati; phylum Pseudomonadota; class Gammaproteobacteria; order Moraxellales; family Moraxellaceae; genus Acinetobacter; species Acinetobacter legionensis. The sequence goes on along the minus strand of NZ_JBIMBV010000007.1, from coordinate 85,107 downwards.
ATTTGCTGAGAGCCGTATTCGTCGTGAAACGATTGCCGCAGAAGATATATTGCAAGATCTCGGCGCAATTTCAATGATGTCTTCTGACTCTCAAGCCATGGGGCGTGTGGGTGAGGTGATTTTACGTACTTGGCAAACGGCGCATAAAATGAAAGTGCAACGAGGACCATTAGAAGGCGATAATCAGTATCATGATAATAATCGGGTGAAGCGTTATATTGCAAAATATACAATAAATCCTGCCATTACTCATGGTTTAAGCCACGAAATTGGTTCTATAGAAGAAGGGAAACTTGCTGATTTGGTGTTGTGGAAACCCGAGTTTTTTGGGGTAAAGCCATCAATGATCATTAAAGGTGGAATGATTGCGGCAGCGCCAATGGGAGATATTAATGCCTCAATTCCAACACCACAGCCGGTACATTACCGTCCAATGTTTGGGGCATATCCAAGAGGTGTGCACAATACCTGTATTACTTTCTTGTCACAGGCCGCAATTGAACTAGGTGTTGCTGAAAAATTACAATTAAGGAAGTTAATTTCACCTTGTAAAAATACCAGAAACATCACTAAACAAGACATGAAGCATAATAGCTATTGTCCTGTGATGGATGTGCATCCTGAAACCTATGAAGTTCGTGCCGATGGTGTACATCTAACTTGTGAAGCTGCTGAAGTATTACCCATGGCACAGCGTTATTTCTTGTTTTAATTCAAGATAATTCGAATTTAAAAATGCCTTTCTTATGATAAGAGAGGCACTATTTTATTTGAAATCAATATGTCTCTACGTAATGCAACCAAAGACAACTTTATTAATTTAAAAAGCTATGTTTAATATTGGTTGGTATAGGTACAGCGATACAACCCTTTTCTTTTTTTGAGTTTTATTGATGACGCAATTTTGGTCTAAATTTTTTTCCAAGTTATTTTCTACTTTGTTTTCAAAACTATTGAATGAAAAACAGCGCGATTTGAATAAATATCATCAAGCTTATTCTCGTTCAGACGTTGCAGTGGCCGTGGATACAGGTGCTACTGAGATTGGCTTTGCACAAGATCAAATTACTCAAGTCAGCCCTCAAGGTGTAGATTTGATTTGTGGTTTTGAGGGATTAGAGCTCAAAGCCTATGATGATGGCGTCGGGGTTTGTACTATCGGTTATGGAACAACGATTTACCCGCATGGAAAAGCTGTTCAGTATGGGGATACTTGTACCATTGAACAAGCAAAAAACTATATGCAACATGATCTTAGGCGTTTTGAACAAGCAGTAAGTGCTGCTGTAAACGTTCCTTTAAATCAAAATCAGTTTGATGCGTTGGTTTCATTGAGCTATAACATAGGTATTGGTGCTTTTAAAAACTCAACCTTATTAAAATTATTGAATACCTCTGATTATCACGCTGCCAGTCATCAATTTGATGTTTGGATCAAGGCAGGTGGCAAAACGGTACAAGGTTTAGTAAATCGAAGAGCAGTAGAGAAAACTTTGTTTCTTGAGCACTAATATGACTTGCTTTTTCAAATGTTGTTCTGAAAACGTGTGTTAATTCCAGATGATTCATTTTGAATTATCATTCTTTTCAAAATGTTGTCTAAAAATTAAAATAGTCAAGGTTGATATGAGCATTTATTTAATTCGCCATGCGCAAAGTTTAGGGAATGTAAATGGTAAAACTGAGTCACATGCAAGTATTCCCTTAACCGAATATGGACATGAACAGGCGCAAAAACTTATTGATGTTTTACCTCCAGCAAAGCAGATTTATGTCTCTCCATTTATCCGTACACGTCTAACAGCTGACCCAATTTTATTACGTGATCAGATTACACCTCAAATTTTGGATATCCATGAGTTTTCTTACTTATCCGATATGCGATGTAAAAATACCACTTTAGAGGAACGAAAACCTTGGGTAGATGATTATTGGAATCAAGCAGATGTCAATTTAGTTACAAGTGAAGGTGCTGAATCTTTTGCAAATTTTTATTATCGCGTTACGGACTTTATTGTGCACTTGGATTCCCTAAAAGCGCATTATCAACATGATCATTTACTGGTATTTAGTCATGGTCAGTTTTTACAGTTATTTAAAATGCTGGTTGAGCAAAAGCGAGAGTTATCATCACAATTAATGCGTGATTTTCGTTATGCATTGTTAAATCATCAATTAAACAATACAGAGTTTTTTATTTTTAAATAAAATGAGAATAAAATTATGAATTTTATAATAAGAAAAATTGCGCTATTGACGGTTTTTACTTTTATACCTGTATCGATATATGCAGATATTGCGGCTTTAAAGTCAGATTTAACTCAATTTGCGCAACCTCTTGAAACACAATGTAAGGGGCTTGATCGCTATATGCCTCTTAACATGTTACATCAATTTTTAAATCGCCCAAATTCTGAAAAAATAGATGTGTATTCGATGGATGTAATTTTTGTTTCAGATCTTTTGGGTTATTTGGAAGATAAAAATTGTGCTTTAGCAGCTTCTGACTTCACAATATCAGGTGTTAAAATTTTGAATCAATATCATGATTTATGGGAGAAAGATTTACCTAAAGAGAGAAATGTTCTGAGATACGAAACCTACCTTGCAGCAGGCGATGCAAGTTTAGTGAAATATAAATGGACTCATAAGATTCAATATCTAGATGATGCACATCAATTTTATACACAGTACTTAATGACCAATGCAATCAGTCAACAACAAAAAGATCAATGTGGGAAAAAATGTGCAGAATACTTAGCCGATGTGAGTAAGGTGCAATACTTTAATCTCTATGATTACGCTTCTATATCTAAGGAATATCAAAAACTTTTTCATGATATTTATGAACAATATTCACAACAAGATGCAAATTTCTCAGATAGTCTTGAAAGCCTTAATCTAGTTTTTGAACGGACTGATCAATTTGAAGTGGGCGCAATTAAAACCACAGGATTAAGCTCAGTCAATAATGAAGTGGCTTCTTTAAATAATTTTGAGACTGTTTTTAGTTCTGGTGATAAAAAACTTATAGAATTTTATATAAAACGTTTAGATCAATATCTACAAAATAGAATCCAGCATAAATTATTAGATGCAGAGATGACGGATAAAATTTATCAATTCTTGTTAAAAGAATCGAATGAAAATAATTCGATGATTGTACGTACTCAGCAGGAAAGTGCTCTTCAACCTAATCTAAGTTTTCAAATTGGAAAACACCACTATATTTTCAAGGGAACAAGTCATCACATGCAGTTAATTTTCCAACCCGTTAACTAAAGCATGAGGAGATTGGCATAAAAACTGCTTGATCATTCACACTAAAAAATGGTGATTGAAAAGTTTAAAGGCGGTTTGAGTGAATAAAACTTATTTACGTGGGCAAGACTTAATAGACCAAATCCAAAATACTCCCTATTCACGAGATCTCATTGGCTATCACGGTGAAGTACCCAAAGTAGCATGGCCAAATCAAGCCCAAATAGCGGTACAGTTTGTTCTTAACTATGAAGAAGGTGCTGAAAACCATATCGAACATGGTGATGCTGGTTCTGAGCAGTTTTTATCTGATATCGTGGGAGCAGCAAGTTTTCCTGACAAGCATATGTCGATGGATTCGATGTATGAATATGGCGCTCGTGCAGGATTCTGGCGTATTCATCATGAGTTTAAAAAGCGTAACTTACCCATGACCATATTTGGAGTGGGTATGGCGCTGGCACGTAATCCATATATTGTGGAAGCCATTCAACAAGCCCATTACGATGTGGTTTCACATGGACAGCGTTGGCTAAATTACCAAAATATAGATATTGAAACGGAACGTCAGCATATTGATCAAGCAATCAGTATTCTAGAAACCTTATTTGGCACTACACCTATGGGTTGGTATACAGGACGAGATAGCCCAAATACTCGTAAATTATTGGCTGAATTTCCACAGATCAAATATGACTGCGATTACTATGGTGATGATTTGCCATTTTGGACAAACTTAACCGATTTACAAGGCCAAAGCCGGCCGCACCTGATCATTCCATATACTTTAGAAAGTAATGATATGAAGTTCTGCGCGCCTGCTGGTTTTAACAGTGGCGAGCAATTTTACCAATATTTAAAAGATGCCTTTGATGTGCTTTATGCAGAAGGTGAAACTGAGCCGAAAATGCTATCGATTGGAATGCATTGTCGTATCCTGGGACGTCCCGGTCGTTTTAAAGCATTACAGCGTTTTTTAGATTATATACAGGCACATGAAAAAGTCTGGATCTGTCGTCGCGGTGATATCGCTGAACATTGGTTTAAACACCATCCAGCCGCATAATTGTCGCTATGAGGATGTGGCTTTTAAGGTAAGCACTTTATTTTTAATTGAATGCAGTAAAGCGCGCAGCAAAGTTTATATAAAAGTGTTTGAAAATTTTAGCGAACTCAAGCATAGGTATTATTCGTGAAAATAGAAGAATTTAATCAAGCATCATCAAAAGAGCTTACAAGCTTGCTCAAGCATTGTGTGCACATTCAACGTTGGTCAGATGAAATTTTGTCACAACGTCCATTTGTCAACACTCAAGCGTTAATGGATTTTGCAAAAATACAAGCCTCAACTTGGACATGGTTAGAAATTGTAAATGCATTAGCGACACACCCACGGATCGGTGAAAAAAAGGCTCAGGCAGTGCTGAGTGAAAAAGAGCAAGCATTTTCTCATCAAGAGCAATCAGCAATAAAACAGAACACTGAAACACAACATGCTTTATTGCAAGGCAATATTGCTTATGAAAAGAAATTTGGTCATATTTTTTTAATTCGTGCTATGGGCTTAGATCAGACTGAAATTCTACAAGCACTGAAATATCGTTTATTAAATGATCCTGAAACAGAACAGCGTATTGTTAAACAACAACTTGGTGAAATTGCAATGTTAAGACTCAATCAAGAACTGAGTGAAAATGAAAGCTTAAATGATTGATTGCATTAAAATAATGTTTAGAAAGGAAATAACATGATCAGTACCCATATCTTAGACACGCATCTTGGCAAGCCTGCCGTAAATGTTCTGATAAAATTATTGGATAGCCAAGACAATATTGTTGCAGAATCAAGGACCAATGAAGATGGACGGGTAGCAGATTTTAATTTAAGTGGAATTAAAACAGGGGATTATAGTTTGGTTTTTTATACTGCTGAATATTTTGACCGTTTAGCCTTAGCAACGTTTTTCCCAAAAGTTGTGATTCATTTTTCAGTCCTTGATTTGGCACAACATTATCATATTCCTTTATTAATCAGCCCATTTGCTTATTCCACGTATCGTGGTAGCTAGCTTTTATAGAATTAGATTATTTTATGATTTTAAAGCCCATTGATTTGGGTTTTTTTTAATAAATTTTGACCAAATGTAAAAATTGGCTTTGTTTTTGCTTATTCACACAAGTGTTTACCGTTATTTCTGATGGGGGAATTTATAAAATGAACTTAACACAATTTACTGCGCTTTCAACTTTAGTTTGCACTGCTTTTAGCACTCATGCTGCACCTATTTGGCAAGACTTTAGCATTACAGGTTTATATGGAAAAAACTATGAACTGATTGCTCGGGAAGACGACCAATCGACCATAACTTTTGAATATGCAGCCAAATTAAAATATGGGGATTTCTTTGCATTTGCGGATCGTACCAATAATGATGTTTCAGGTAATGAGACGTATTTTGAAGTGTCACCACGATTGAGCTTGGGTGCTATTTCAGGGCATAAGTTGGAAGTGGGTCCAATCAAAGACGTTCTCATTGCCACAACATGGGAAGGTGGTGAAGGTTTTAACAATTATCTGTATGGGATCGGGGTAGATTTAGCAATTCCATATTTCCAGTATGCACAATTAAACTTCTATAAAGCAGACAATTATAAGAATACGGATGACGATTATCAGCTGACTTTTGCCTTTGGTGTACCATTTAAAATCGCATCAGAAGATTTTCTTGTCGATGGTTTTCTTGATTGGTCAACTGCAGAAGATGACCATGCCAGTGAGTTAAACTGGACTGCACAATGGAAATGGAATGCGGGTAAACATATTTCACCAGATACTAAATTGTATTTAGGCGTTGAGTATTCAGTTTGGAATAATAAATATGGAATCTCTGGCAAAGATGAAAACAATGTCAGTGCGTTGATTAAATATCATTTTTAAAACGATTTTTATCTGATCATGATTTTATTTGATTAAGTTAAACTCAGAATAAATTTTCCAATCAGAGCAACATAAAACAATGTTGCTCTGAAGTTTAAGAACATACAAAAAAAGTTTTTAATCAATACTTTTAAAGCTAATTTCGCCCCATTAGCATTTTGAATTCATGTTATGAAATGATGCTTATTGCTTATAAAGTCAGGACAATATTTTCATTAAACTGAAAAACATCACAATTGTGACCCTCACCGATCCGATCGATTACCGTAAAATCACTGGGTGCTTCTAGTGTCAATAACGGATGATGCCAAGTGCCTGCGCGATAGTTTACAGCCTGTAGACCATTGCTAATAAAGGCGTAAATATGTTCAAGATCAGGTTGGTCTTGGTCCAAAGCGGCTGCAACAACAACCAAGAAAGATTGACCTTGCATCGGGATAAATGCCTGTGAACCAATCGGATGTCGTTCAAGCATTTGAATTTCACAAGGCACTTGGGTTTTTTGAATATTTCGAAAAATACTCAATCCGATTTCAGCGTTGGTCGCTTGAGCCAAGGATAAAGCATGATAACGTTCCGTATGCGCACTATTGATATGGAAAAAATCATTGCCAGTACAAGCAATGACCTCACCAAATGGGGCAAAAGCTTCAGCTGTTAAAGGTTGAATTTGAATATATTTCATAAAATCACTCTATAATTTTACCCCATAATCGGATACGACTAATACCACCGTCTGGAATCATATTGACACGAATATGTGAAATTTTTTCATGCTTTAAAATGTCGGCTACATAATCATGAATATGATCCATTTGCATATCCTGAGCATTGAGTAGAAATGGCCAAAACATACTTTGTGGAATTAGTTGTGGATCAGTCGCATTTTCAATATATATCGCCTGAATAGAAACTTGAGCAGGAAAATTTCCTTTGAAATGTGCGGTATCAATTTCAATTTTTTCAATTACACCACTTTGACCGAGTGCTAAAATACACCAGTCAAATCCAGGTGTACGGCGGCGTTTAGTTTCCCAACCATCACCCATATTGATTCCACGATTCGGATTGATCAAATTACGAGGATGACCAAAGTGGGCGTCGCTATAGGCAATCACGCGTCCACCATTTTCTAGTGCTAGTAAATCTAATGTTTTTTGATGATCTTGAATCTGTATTTGCACTTCGCCATAGACGCGAAAACGTGCAATACCCCCATCAGGAAAAATATTTAAGCGGACATGGGTAAAGACTGCTGAATTTTTAATGTTAAAAATATGGTGTTGGCTTGGGCCAAGAATAGAATTATTTAGAATGGGTTGCCAAAGTGCACTGCTTAAGTCCCCATTTGGTGCATAACAGGCTTCAATTGAAGCAGAGGCAGGGTAATTCCCAGTAAAAAAAGTGGTATCAATATCAAATGCTGTAATTTTTCCAGCAACGCCTAATTTAATAATTGCCCAGTCATAGCCTGCATGTCGTTTACGACGGGTTTCCCATCCATCCATCCATTTGCCGTGATCATCAAATTTATCTTCTACAAAAATGGGTGGATTAAATTGCAACATTCGTTGTGCTTCTGCAAAAAAATCATCTGAACATTCAAGTACTTTTGTACCAATTCGGGGATCTGCCAAATTGGTGCATTGTTGTAAATGTGCAGGAAGCTCAAAACTTGGTGCAAGTAAAGTTGCCATATTTATTTACCATTCATATTGCGATTTATATCATTTTATTCATTGATATGGGTGCTTAAAGTTCAATAAGCACTCATAAAAACAATATCTTACCGTCCTCATCATGCATAGCCTATGCCAACTTTGCTTGACGAATGTTGTGATTTTTAAATAAATGGCACGTTTTTAGCATTTTAGTCATAAGTGTTAAAGATACAGACAGAGGAGAAATAGATGGAGATTACTATTATTGGTGCAGGTATGGGGGGATTAACCGCAGGTATTGCACTAAAAAAATTCGGACATACGGTCACCATCTATGAACAAACTGAACAAATTCTAGCTGTAGGTGCTGCTATTTCTTTATGGTCAAATGGTGTTAAGTGCTTGAATTATTTAGGATTAACGAATCAAGTTGCCAAACTCGGTGGTCAAATGGATCATTTAGCCTATATCGATGGACTAACTGGTGAGCACATGACTCAGTTTAGTTTAATGCCTTTGATTGAAGAGGTCGGACAACGGCCTTATCCAGTTTCCCGTGCAGATTTACAAAACATGTTGATGGATGAATTTGGCCGTGACGATATTCATCTTGGGAAAAAAATGGTTGCACTAGAACAAGTAGATCAACATATAAAAGTTCAGTTTGCAGATGGCAGTGAAGTCACCACAGCATTGTTAATTGGTGCGGATGGAACACATTCGCTAACGCGCCAATATGTATTGGGTGAACAGGTTGAACGTCGTTATGCTGGTTATGTCAATTGGAATGGTTTAGTGGAAATTTCAGATAATTTAGCCCAAGCAGATCAATGGACAACATTTGTTGGAGAGGGGAAACGTGTTTCGCTTATGCCGGTGGCAGATCAACGTTTTTACTTCTTCTTTGATGTGCCATTACCTGTAGGTTTGGAAAACAGTAAAGCCCAATATAAAATACTATTTAAACAATATTTTAAGGACTGGTGCCAGCCTGTTCAAAACTTAATTGAAGCGATTGATGAGCAAAAAACCAATCGAGTAGAAATTCATGATATTGAACCTTTTACCCAGTTTTATAAAGGCAGAGTGGTAATTATGGGGGATGCGGCTCATAGTACCACACCTGATATTGGTCAAGGCGGTTGCCAAGCCATGGAAGATGCAATTTACTTAGCACGCGCTTTGCAAATCAATACATTAGGTGTAGAGGATGCCTTAAAACGATATCAAAATAAACGTAATGAGCGCGCCAATGAGTTGGTATTACGTGCCCGTAAGCGCTGTGAAGTGACCCATATGAAAGATGAGGCTGTGACCGAAGCATGGTATCAAGATTTACGTCAAGAACAAGGTCCACATATTATGCGTGGCATTATCAGTAATATTATCGGAAATCCTTTAGATTAAATGTTGCTAGGTCGATGCTGAATTTAAATTACTAAATCTAAATTCAGCATTGGAAATTTAACACTTTTGATTCATATATATGTTTAGGGAGTTATTGCTAGTCATCACTCAGCTACACGTCATTGCTTTGTTGCTTAAGGGGCTGTTGTTCATTTCTTTAAATCAATGATTTGTATTACAACATACCCAAACCTGATTATTGATAAGGGATCAACTTGAGCTTAAATGCTTCGATTTGTTCAATAAGATGCTTAATCATAATTTGCGATACGCGTGAAAGTTGTCGTTTTGGTGCAACACATAAAGCTAGTGTTAATGGATATAAACGTTTTTCTCGAATTGGCTTAAAAACCAGCTCGTCGCGCTCTAAATAAGGATAAGCATCAATAAATGACAATAAACCAATGCCCAAGTTCTTTTGAATTAATGACATCATCATTCGGATGTCATTACAATGTAAGTGATGCTGAGGGCTAAACTTATGATGCTTATACAAGGTCTGTGCGTAATCATGAATAATTAAAGGTGCGCCAGGAATCAAGTGCTTATAGTTGACACTATCTGATAGATAGACTTTCTCATTTTTTGTTAAAGGGTGATCTTTAGGTAAAATAAAACCGATTGGGATTTCTACAAAAGAGAGAACCTCTAATTGATGATGTCCTTTAGGGTTTAATAAAATCCCAAAGTCAATTTCAGCCTCCATAATCATATTTGACACAGTTTCACTGTCTTGGATATGAAAATTAAAGTTGATCCAAGGATAGTTGTCATACATATATTGAATTGAATCTAAGACAAAACCATCACTCAGTGCTGAAATAAGCCCACAATTAATGGTTCCCCGAGAAAGCCCTTGAATTTCATCAAAACGATTACGAGTTAATTGAAATTCTTTTTGCCACTTAATCAAATCCGCATAGAGTAACTCTCCAGCAAGGGTCAGTTTTAAACCACTGGGTAAACGTTCAAACAGATCAATTCCAAACTCTTCCTCAGCGAGTGCGATTTGACGATGTACTGCAGATACTGAAATATAGAGTTGATCTGCTGCTTTTCTTAAGCTACCTGTCTTGGCAACGGCAATAAAATAATCTGAAAATCGTGAAAAAGTTGTATTCACAGGCATATGGGCTGTCCATTATTTATATTTCACGGACTTATTCCTAAGCAATGAAAATCAAGGAAATTTGAAACTCGCTAAAATCACAGATCACTAAGCGATTTTTATGCCAATGATGAGTTTTTTCTAAAAATAATTTTCAGATAGGTGTTCTATTTTTTAGAATGAGATAAGTAAAACATTCTAATAGACAGAATTAGACAAAATTCGTAATTTAAAACTCAGCCATGATTTTAGCTGAGCGCTATGCTGAAATCACAGCATAAGATCATGACATTAAATATATATTCTGTGAGTTTTGTATGAATGCAATTCCAGTTCTGAACTTGTTTAGTCAACCACAATGTAGTGGTTTTGAGCCTAAAGACTGGGAAATACTCGCTCAGCATTGGTATCCTGTCGCACGTGTGCAAGATGTCACAACAGCCCCACAACAAGTACAACTCCTCGATGTGAAAATGGCGCTTTATCAAACGGCAAGTGGTGCGATTCAGTTGGTGCGTGATATTTGCCCGCACCGTGGTGTACCACTCAGCAAAGGTTGGGTGCAAGGTGAAGAGATTGTTTGTCCCTACCATGGATTGCATTACAACACAGCAGGTCAATGTACAAAAATTCCAGCACAGCCAGAACTGACAAATATTTCAGAGCGCTTTAGCCTCACCAAATTTCCTGTAGTTTTAAAATATGGTTTGGTTTGGACGAGTTTATTTAGCCGTGATGAAAGCCTCGCAAACTTTCCAATATTGGATACTTGGGATCATCCTGATCATCAGCCCATTTTGCCACCATTTGTTGATATTGCTGGTTCAAGCGGGCGGCAATTGGAAGGTTTTATTGATGTTGCACATTTTGCTTGGGTACATCAGCAGTCTTTTGCCGATGCTGAAAATCCTGTTGTACCCAAATACACCACTGAACGTACAGATTATGGTTTACATACTGAATATGTCAGCAATGTGAGCAACTATCCACATGGTTTACAGCATCTGGCACCAGAAGGTTTTTTATGGAAGCGAATTTTTGACGTTTACCCGCCATTTTCAGCAGTGTTAAAAGTTGAATTTCCACGTGAGGGCGTATTAAAAATTTTAAATGCCTGTTGTCCTGTATCACATAACCAAACTCGATTATTTGTACCACTCACCCGTAATTTTGATACCACAGGCGATTTGCAGGCAGTTTATGATTTTAATGCACAAATTTTTGCAGAAGATCAGGACATGGTAGAGAGTCAAAAACCAGAAGAGCTTCCATTGGATATTACAATGGAAGCACATTTTGAAGCAGATCGTTCATCTACAACCTATCGCAGGATATTGGCAGAATGGGGACTAAGCAAACGCTATATTGTGTAAATTTTCATTTTTCCTTCCCCAGCGTCTGGAGGTAACATAATTAATCATATATTGATGATGAATGATCAATATATGATTAAAGCTGATCTTAACAACATAGATCTTCTTATAAAAAAGAGTTTGACTTCGTTAGTTTAGCTAATAATTTTTCTTTTAATTGTTGCCAATTTGTCGAAATCCAACACACCAAAGAGCCTGAAGTTACCAACATCACACCATACCAAAACTCTGGTGGTAGGTGGGTTTGTAAGATAAACATTGAAATCACAGTGGAGATGACTGGACTAAAATAAGATAAAGTCACCAAAATCGTAATATTGCCTTTGATAATGCCAATATTCCAAGCAGCATAACCCAAGGCCATCACCACTGAAACAATACCTAACAATCCAATTGTTGTAAGTTTAACTTCTGGAATTACATTTAGACTCAACCCATGTGACCATAGGTATTTAGTCCACAGTACAATACTGATCGAAACAAAGAAAAATGAAATTGGATTATGCCCATCGCTATATTTTTTGGTAATTACACAATATAAGGACCACAGCGTTGCCCCAACAAGTGCCAAAATATAACTGATTGGATTTTCGAGAATATTGGATAAAATATTAGACCAAGTTAAAGCACCTTGCCCAGTTTGAATTAAAATAATTCCACTCAAGCTGATGGCTAATCCAACAATAACAAAGACATTAAATTTAATTTCTTTAAATAGGATCAGCATGGCAACAGTTAATCCTGGCCAAAGGTAATTGACTAGACTGACTTCGATGGCCTGTTGAGCAGTTTGTGCCAGTGCAATAGCATAAGAAAAACATAATTCATAAATAACAAATAATAAGGTAGAAAAAATCAGATATTTTTTTGAAATTAATTTTAAATTTGGGATTTTAAAAAATATTAATAAAATACAAGTACTCAGTGTATACATCAGCAGCACAGCTAACTCAGCGCCCAAACTAAAACTAATTTTTTTCAATAAACCGACGATGGAAGACCATTGTAAAATGGCACTTAAACCAATCAACGTAGCGAGATTTTTTGACATATTGGGCTTTAAAATCTGAGGATTCAGATTAAGGTAAATAATAAAACAATTATAGCTTAGAACTCTGCAATTATTTTTAAAATATTACCCAGCATAAAACAAATAATATGTCAGAATCAGATCAATTAAAAAATAGAGTATTTAAGTAAAATTTGATATTTGGATAAAAAATTAAGTATTAAAAATGATAAAAAGCTTTGTTTTTAGTTCAATTTTTTATATAAACATATACATAAAGATTAAAAATTAACGAGACATTAAACAGAGATAAACAAATGAGAAGATTACCCGTATATTTATTATTAGATACATCAGGTTCGATGCATGGTGAACCGATTGAAGCCGTTAAAAATGGTGTTGAAATACTGGTTTCTTCACTCAGACAAGATCCTTACGCGCTTGAAACAGCCTATTTATCTATTATTACTTTTGATACTCAAGCCAAGCAGTTGATTCCCTTAACTGAAATTGCGCTGTTTCAACCGCCTCAATTACAGGCAACGGGAACTACACAGTTGGGCGAAGCGCTTGGATTATTGGCAGATAAAATTGATCAAGAAGTGCAAAAAACCACACCTGATACCCGTGGTGACTGGAAACCCTTAGTTTTTATTATGACAGATGGTGCACCAACAGATGATTGGACTAAAGGTTTTGCAAAACTCAAACAAGCGAAGACGGGGATGATCATTGCTTGTGCAGCGGGACATAATGCAGATAGCAGTATTCTCAAACAAATTACAGAAGTTGTGGTAGAACTTGCAACTGCAGATTCAAATACCATTAAAGCCTTCTTTAAATGGGTTTCTGCAAGTATTTCTACAGGTAGCCAAAAAGTAGATGCAGGTCAAAAAGAAGTCACAGGCTTAAATGATCTTCCACCACCACCACCTGAAGTGAATGTGGTTTTATAAAAATAAAGGAAAATGCATGGCAATTACATTAGTAAAAGGTCAAGGACTCAGTCTTGAAAAATCTAAACATGATTTAGAACGAGTGACGATTGGACTCGGTTGGGATATCACTGAGCAAAAGAAAGGCTTTTTAGGCGGATTATTTTCAGGCGCTAAGAGTGAGGAACACGATCTAGATGTGGTAGCGTTCTTATGTGATATCAGTGGAAAAGTAAAAGATCTAGGTTGGAATGCCGCAGGTCAAGCCACACTCGAAAATAGTGATGTTATCTTTTTTAATAATTTAAAACATCGTTCAGGGCAAATCTGGCTGACTGGCGATAACCGTACTGGTGCTGGTGACGGGGATGATGAGCAAATTATTGTCAAATTAAATAGCTTGGCAGCTGAATATCACAAGATTGTTTTTATTGTTCAAATTTACAATGGTGCAAAAAACAATCAGCATTTTGGTCAGGTGAAAAATGCCTTTATTCGTGCTGTCGATGGTACTGGTAAAGAAATGGTGCGTTTTGATTTATCAGGCATTGGTCAATATGATCAACAACGTTCATTATTATTTGCTGAACTGGTCAGAGAAAATACTGGTTGGAAATTTAATGCGGTCGGTAATGCATCACCCACGGATAATTTCGTGGAATGGTTAAAAAAATATAGTTAAAGAATGAGAATATAATGCGCCGTTTACCTGTATATATTTTATTAGATACATCTGGCTCTATGCGTGGTGAGCCAATTCACTCGGTGAATGTTGGCTTGCAGTCGATGCTCAGTGCATTAAGACAAGATCCTTATGCGCTTGAAAGCGTGTATTTAAGTGTGATTACCTTTGATATTGATGCAAAAGTTTATTTACCGCTTACCCCTTTGGATCAAGTTCAAATTCCAGATCTAGATGTGCCCAATGTGGGAGCAACATTTATGGGTGCTGCATTGGAATTACTGGCACAGCAAGTACAACAGAATGTGCAAAAAAGTAGTAATGAGGTTAAAGGGGATTGGCGCCCGTTATTATTTTTGATGACAGATGGTTCACCCTCAGATGTCTATGCTTATCAGCAAATCGTTCCCACAATTAAACAGCTTAATTTTGCCACGATTGTCGCTTGTGCTGCGGGGCCAAAAGCGAAAACCGAATCCCTGCTGCAACTAACGGACCAAGTGGTTGTGTTAGACACCATGGATTCAAATAGTTTTGCTAGCTTCTTTAAGTGGGTTTCTGCAAGCGTGGTCGCTGGTAGCAGTAGCGCAGGGGTATCCGATTCAATTTCTTTACCACCACCACCTGCCGAAATTCAGTTGGTTTTATAACTGGATATTACTTGACGTTAAAAATGTTAAATCAAACAGGTCAGCACTTATCTGTTTGATTTAGATTTTTGAATAATATGATAAAAATAATGTAGGTGAAGTTATGCGTCGTTTACCGGTATTTTTTGTTCTTGATTGTTCTGAATCAATGGTCGGGCAACCGCTTGAATCAGTTCAAGAGGGTGTGGAGTTTATTTTAAGCAGTTTAAGAAAAGATCCTTATGCGCTTGAAACTGTATTTATTTCCTTGATTGCATATGCAGGGATTGTCAGAACATTGGTCCCTTTAACTGAGTTATTTGCCTTTAATCATTTTAATTTGCCCTTGGGTGGTGGGACACATTTGGGTAAAGCTTTAGATCATTTGGGTCAGGAAATTGATCGTTATGTGATGAAAACCACCAGTGAAGTCAAAGGCGACTGGAAGCCAATGGTCTATATATTTACCGATGGTCGTCCAACCGATGAATATGATCAGGCAATTCAACGCTGGAATGCTAAATATGCGCATAAAGCAACAGTCGTCGCCATTGGTTTAGGTGCAGATGTTGATTTTTCTGTGCTGAGTAAGATCACTGAAAATACCATTTCAATTGATCAAATCAATCAAGAGTATGTCAAAGGTTTGTGTAAGTGGATCACGGCCTCTGTGGTCTCACAAAGTATCAGTATTGGTAGTCATCAACAAAAAGATGAACTGTTGCCGATTGATGTGCGTTATATGCGCTTGGCAAAAGATGCATTGTCCCTGCAAAAAAATAAAGCCGATGATCATTGTGCGATATTTGTGGGTCGCTGCCAAAAGATGAATAAACCTTATATCATCAAATATATACGAAATTTACAGTACAAAGGTCCAGCTGATTTAAATATCAATATCTATAATTTTAAGTTAGATACCTGTAGCGCGATATCTGAGGAGTATTTTACTTGGTCAGATCATAATGCATCAAATAAGCAGATCAATACAGCTGAGCTCGATGGTTTCCCTGAATGTCCACATTGTTTTTCTGAGACCGCTTTTGCCGTGTGTGGATGCGGTAATTTGATGTGCTATGACGGCTATCGGGAATCTGTGGTTTGCCCGTGGTGTCGTCGACAAATCAGTTTCTCGTCTGGTGATGGAGATTTTGATTTAACCCGTGGTCAAGGTTAGGCTTTATCTGTTGATGAATACATTATTAAAGCATTGCTGTATTGACGAATATTAAAAATCTATAGGGCTAAACGCTTAAGTGCATCGTGATTGGTGAGTGACCAAATGGCCAAGCGAATAGAATAGAAAAATGGGTAGAGGGTAAAATGGATAGTGATGTATGCAAATTAAAGCAGATTTTGGAACATAATTCCGCTGATTTCAGTGAAACATTTTCTCAATTTCTATTAAGTGATCCGCAAAATCTCAAACAACTTTCAAAACTCATCAACGAATTGGAAAAAGTTAAGATAGCTTCGCCGTGTTTGAACAAAATCAATGAAGCTGATTCATTGGATAATGCATCAGCTACAGAGTCCCAGCATAAAACTATAAGCTCGGATAAACCCCAAGTCACTGTACAAAATAATGTTCAAGAGCAAGCCTGTCTTAATCAGCAAACTGGAACCAATCAACATGCTAGAGTGGATGAACAAGTCAACCTTGATGAAAGTATTCAACAAAGTTATGTTGTTCCTTTAGTCAATGTAGATCAACTCGATACATCATCAGAAAACATCAACTCAGTTGGAGCAATTTCTGATACGCAAAATATCACTTTAGATCTTCACACAACATTGGAACTCGCGCCGATCTTACATGTTGAACAGCAAATTGTTGTAGATCAAGCCGAGAAAATGTCAGCCTTTACAACTGAACCTAATTTAGAAAATAAGTTGACGATTGATGCTAAAAATATAAGCTCAACCCCTGAAATAATTTCTTCTGAAACTGAGAAGAATAGATTAGAGATCGAATCTGTGTTTAGACGAAGTAAATATGAAGACATTAAATTTCAGGTTGAAAATGCCCGAGTTGGACAACACTATCAATCTCGAATTTCAGTGATTTCTCAACATGATGTCAATCAATTAATATTCAAACCTGAAAGCTTTAAATTTCCAGATACCAGCTTTTATTTCGATGAAGCCACACAACGTATTCATGGTGAGCCACAACTAGCAGATTCAATCGAATTTTCTTTTCAGTTTATTGCTGATGGAGAAACACGCTCCGCCCAGTGTCGGTTGAATGTCATTGCAGACCCACGCAGTTTATGGAAAGTCATTGAACCTGAGTGTGGGCAAAAATTTAGCAAGCCACATTTGGATCAAGCTTTGATTGATGCGGTGGACTATAAAATTATCGCTGCAAGTCGTCGAGGCCGTTCACATGAACACGCAGGCTTATTTAGAGATGATGATTTCTCAATTACCTTAATCGAGAATACACCTTGGTCGGTTTTGACTGTGGCAGATGGTGCAGGCAGTGCGCAATACTCAAGAGAAGGTTCTCGAATTGCGGTTGAGATTGTTGAAAATAACTTGAAAAACTATTTAAACCCACAAACGGTTGAAAGCCTGATTTCTGATTTAGAAAAGTGGCAAGTGGGCAGTCAAGATGCTGAAACTGTTGAAGTTGCCAAGAAGTTAAATGAGCAGTTTCATCATGTATATTATGAAATATACAAATCAATTATTAACCAAATCCGATTACAAGCAGAACAGATTGAGGCAAATACTAAAGATTTTTCAACCACATTGCTGGTTGCGGTCGTATGTAAATTAGCTGATAAAACCTTTATCAGTGCATTCTCAGTGGGAGACGGTGCAATCGCAGTATATAGCGATAACAACGTGCGCCTGATGAATGTTCCAGATGGTGGTGAATATGCAGGACAGACTAAGTTTCTAGATCTGAGTATTGCTACAGAATTTCCAAACCGTTTAAAAATAGGCTGTTTTAAAGATACCAATGCCATTATGTTGATGACTGACGGTATTTCAGATCCAAAATTTGAAACAGATTCTGGTTTATCCAATTTTGATAAATGGCAAAGTTTATACCGTGAACTAGATCCGTTGCTACAGAATGAAGCAGCCGACACTGCATTGTTGGAGTGGATGCATTTCTTTACAGCTGGCCATCATGATGATCGTACTATGGCCGTATTATGGAATAAGCATTCAACAACATCTGTATAAATAATATCTAAGTATTTGAAGAATATAATGTAAGGTGGCAAATATGTCAGCAAAAATTATTAAATGTACCACCGTTGATGGACGTGAAATAGAATTTGTAGATGAAATTATCGGTTCAGGTGCAATGAAAGATGTATATTTTTCACCTGATCGTAGTTATGTGGTGTGCTTTTTCAGTAAAGAAAAGAATAAGTTTTATGAATCTAAAGCCACCTTTGAGCAGCAAAAAGATCGTTTAAAAGAAATTGTAGGCAATAAGTGGCAAAGTATCTTTAATGGGATTGGTGGGGATTATTGGAAGAATATTTTCTGCTGGCCAGATGGTTTAGTTGAATATAATAATTTGCTTGGGATTACCGCCCCAACCTATAGAAAACAATTTTTCTTTGAATATGGTTCAAAAAATAATGATTTTCTGCAAATTAAAGGCAAAGAAAAAGAAGGGAAATGGTTTGCAAGTGCAAACAACCAAAACAGATTTCTCGACGACAAAGAAAAAGGTACTTGGCTAAATTACCTTAAAATAGGAATTCTAATTTCCCGCGCAGTACGCCGTATGCATGCTGCGGGTTTGGCCCATTCAGATTTATCTTATAAAAATATTTTGGTCGATCCTGTTTCTGGGAGTGCCAGCGTTATCGACGTTGATGGTTTGGTAGTACCTGGAAAATACCCACCGGACGTTGTCGGTACTCCTGATTTTATTGCGCCAGAAGTGGTACGCACTAGTCATTTATCCAAAGACAATCCTGATCGTTATTTACCCAGTATTGCGACTGATAAACACGCTTTGGCAGTATTGATTTATATGTATTTATTGTATCGACATCCGTTACGTGGTGGAAAAATTCATGATATGAACGATCCGCAAAAGGATGAAACACTGGGGATGGGTGAAAAAGCGCTGTTTATTGAACACCCAACAGATCATAGTAATCAGGTGAAACCAACTCAACTTAAAGTGAGCCAGCAACCATGGGGTGATCCTGCAAAAGTACCTTTTACAGTGACTGGACCGTATTTGTCTGAGCTCTTTATCAAAAGCTTTGTCGAAGGTTTACATGATCCGACCAAGCGTCCTTCAGCCAATGATTGGGAAACAGCTTTGGTCAAAACAGTGGATTTGATTCAGCCTTGTCATAATCACCGTTGTGGTCAAAAGTGGTATGTCTTTGATAATTCAACTAAACCTGAGTGTCCATTTTGCCATACGCCGTTTAAAGGTAAATTACCTATTCTCAATCTGTACTCAGCACGGCAGCAAGGTAATTTTAGACCCGATAATCATCGTTTAATGGTATGGACAGGTCAATCTATTTACGCATGGCATACCAATAATATGATTGCACCGAATGAACGATTGACCGCAGAACAGACCAAGCGGAAAGGGTATTTTGTTTTACATCATGATGTGTGGTGGTTGGTCAATGAAGATATGCCTGATCTTACCGATGTTGCCAATAAAATACAGATCCCGATTGGTGGTAAAATTGAGTTAAAAGATGGTGTTCAAATTTTATTTTCTAAACAAGATGGCGGTCGTTTAGCTGTGGTACAAATGGTTGAAGCATAATGTGATGCTTCAACCTCTAAATAAGGCCTATACCACCAATATTTTGTCATGTGTTGAACATGAGGATTTGACCAAACCAAAAGTTTTATATCTGAGTAAAATCATTTCAGCCCAATTTTTATGGGTGGCAGGTTCGATCATTGAACCGTGACTTTTAAATACACTTTTAGCGTCGTGGGCCAAGATTAATTGAGCCTCATGGAAATCTTCAGGTTGAACTTGTAAGGCATGATGAATATGAGCAATTTGCGCAGGATGAATTGCAGTTTTGGTATAAATTCCATTATTCATGTCTTGTGCAAGTTCTTGCATCAATAACTGTGTATTTTCAAAATGTTCGCAGACAGGTGAACTCAACTGAAAACCATTTGGAATAAATAATCCTGCCAATTGTGAAATTAGAATGCCTACTGGAGTTTGATAAATCGTGGTATTTTTGGGTCTACGCAGATTTAGACAAGACAACAGATCATTACCACCAATTCTTAAACATAAAGTTTTATGAAAGTCATATTTAAGCGCTTGGTAAAGCTCAATATTGTGTGCCACATCAAAGATTTCTTTAGTTTCAAGCGTTGGCATATATTGTAAATTAGCTGGTAATACATTCATCCAATTCTTTAGATTAAACACATTAAACTTAGGCAAAATCATGCCATTAAATGTTTGATTTAGATCCCAGTCGACAATGTGTTTTGCCATTTCCATATTTCTTGGGCGGATAAAAATGGCAGGGGCTTTTAAACTCGGTTCATCCAGCCGTCTTTGCAATAAAAGTTTTAAATTCACCATTGCTGTTTGAACATCTGATTCAAGTACAGCGTCTTCAAGACATACCGCAATTGATTTAATCTGAGGAAATTTAAGTCCTTGGGTAACTTCCCACAATTGTTCATGTGTTGCAGGAATATACATGGTTGCGCCAAGTTCAATAGCGTGTAAAAGTGGTTTCATTTTTTCTTCTCTACTTTTTTTATCAATGTTGCTGCGTGATAAGGGCCTAATTTTGTTCCCAAAATATCAACCGGAATATTTCGTTCACGTGCAAAGTGCAATAATAATTGTACATGAGGGTTAGATTCATCTTTCAATAAGATTCGTTCAGGTACTCGTCTTAAAACTGCACGGGTTGCTTCAGCAATACTAGGTTTTATATGGTTAATATTTTGAATCGCATACTCTGTTGCAATCCAGTCAATCGTTGTTGCACATTGTTGCTGTTGCGCTAAACGAATCTGATCGTTCCAGCTTACCTGCATATCTGTGGGATTTTGTTCAATCAACTCGCGTATTTTTTCGACAAAAATTACTGAAAGGTCGTAAGGTTTTAGCTGATCATAGATCAAACAACTGTGCCATTTTTGTGTCTGATAGCAATTATTTCGAGCATCTTGCTGTTCTATGCTTTCTTTTAAAATCGTCCGAGAAGTCAATCCAGAGATTACAGAACCCAATATCCCAAACGGAATCAACCAATCATCTGTACTTGCACTTAACCAAGAATACCCCCCCAAATCAGAAAGGGTAACTAAACGTGGGATCTGCCAATTTTGATCAAAGAGCTCAGGAATCTCTTGTAAATTTTTTGTGAGTTCTTTGCATATCGCACCTTTACCTGTCCAGCCATCTACAAAAACGATATTTTGAGCACCATGTTGTTCAATAATTGCTTGCAATGCAGCAAAGTCGACGCCTCGATCACGAATTATACTAATACCATAGTGATAGCAAGACTGGTATTTTTCAAGATAATGCTTCAGTAAAACACCTAAAGGTACACCAGCTCGAACCAAACTTACCAAAACAATCTCTTGATTGGGAAAGCGTTGCACCAAACTGTTACCAATTTTTTGAACTTCTTCGGCAAGACGTTGTGCACCTTGCTCAAAGGCATGTTGATAATGTTGCATTTGTTCATCTGTTGGCGGATGTTCAGCACTGATCATTTGTGAATAGTGCATTTTTCCTGACTGGATCAGATATTCTTTTTCTTCAACGGCAGTGGGTTGAATATTATCAATCTGCATCAAAAAAGTGACATCTTCGGGACGGTATGAACCGTGAAAGCCAAGCTCGCTCAATGTTGGATTGAGTAGTGTGATCAATGAATTAGACATGACCTAAATATCCTTTAGTGTCAAAATCATGGCTTAAATGTATATTGAGAAACTTATCCAACTGACTACTTTTCGGCATTCCAAACCAGTCGCAACAGCTGAGGAATCCAGCATCTGATAGACTATCGCCCCAACCTAAAATAATACGTTCTCGTTGCGGATCATGTTTTTGAATATAAAACTCAACGGCGCTTTGTTTGCTGACATGATGTGGAATAATCGCCAGATTATTGCCATTGATATGGATATAGCACTGTTCCAGTAGCGTTTTAGGTAATTTTTCAACAAGCTGATCTAAAAATAAGGCACCAGTTTGTTTTTGCTTTGCAACAGAATAAATACTCAGTTCATTTTCAATCAAAGTCCAAGTTCTGACTTCACCCAAATCTTTGGCGTAGTCATGCAAAGCATCTGGCAAGTCAGTCAGTATGCCATTGAGTTGAATTTCATGTTGTTTTTGAAGATCAAACCAGTCTGTATTTACAGCTAAATTCTGATCTAGAATTGTGCCCCCGTGGGAACAAATCGCACCATATTTAAAGGGGATTTGTACACGTTTAAATCCTTCAACTGAGCGAGCAGTTACAGGCACAACCTCAGCAGATTCAAGCAACCAATTCAAAAAAGACTGCTGTTTTGGACTCATATATGAAAGCGGTTGTCCTGAAATATCTGTAGTCACTATTTGATGTTGTGGTGTCGGTTGCTGTTTTCGATAAGTTTGAAATAAAGTGTCATCCAAGTCGACAAAGACCAAAGGTTTAGGGTTCATAACTGATCACTTCCAAATTTTTGATTTGTTCAAACAAGCTTGGGTCTACACTATCTTGATGTGTTTCAATCACCAAAAGCACCCGGTCAAACTCTTGATGTTTAACGTTATAAGCAAAGTTTTGGATATTGAGCCCATAATTATCATGAAACTGGCAAATACTTTTTATCGCATGTCCTTGCATGATCGGTGAACGTGTTGTTGAACTGAAATAAGTTTCCGCCCCTTGTTGTTCTAACTGTTCAGCAATAAGAAAAGGAATCCAACTAAATTCACCTGAACCAAGTACGAGTATTTTTTCGCCGGGATGATTTATGTGAATATCTTCCCATGCTGTACATTCTAAATAACCTGGCTCACGTCCCCAATCATTTGGTGCAATAATTTTCTGTGCCTGTTGCTCAGTGGAGCTGACATTGGGCATATTAATCTGAATATTGTGTTGATTCGCTTGCCACTGCCAATTTCCTTGCAATAATGAAACCACTTCCACAGGGATATCAAGCTCATCCGTTGCAAGACTCTGCTCAGCCCAGTTAACCAATGTGACCAAGATCACGCGTTCAACTTGCTGCAAACCAGAATTTGTTAAACTATTGATCAGGTTTTTGAAGGTTTTTCCAGTCGAAATTTCATCATCAACTAAAATCAAAGTCTTTGAATCAATCACTTGCTGATGTTTGGCTAAATCATGACTGCTTAAAATAAACTGATCCTGAGCATGGCTATGTTCTTCTAGAAAAAGCCCCAATGTGGGTAAAGTCGATACAGGGTGTCGTGTTGTAGTTAAGAAAATCGCATTTTTGCCATGTTGTTTTTTTAATTCACGATAAATTCCAGCGCCCAAACCGACTGCTGTTTCGGCCATACCAATGACACAGATTGGACCAGCCAAATCTGTAGGCACTAAACTGGCCAAATCGCTATAGCTACGCTGCATAACAGAAGGTGGGACAGGGATATGTTTCCCCAATACTTTGGAAACAAATAAAAATGCTCTTTTAGGATTAATTCTTTCTGCAAAATCTAATAAATCATCTAAAGCCCAGTGGCTATGTTGTTGGTTAACTTGAACAGTGATTCGCCCACGACTTAAATCTATATGCTTCATCTAATTACAAATCCAATTTTATACTATGGGCAATCGGTAAAGCTTTTACAGGCGATTGGTGTGCTGCTCGAACTAAATTCAAATTTAATTTTTCAGCAATCAATTCAGCAATCAAATTGACTCCCGTATGTTGTGTATAGGCAAAACCACCAGCAGGGCGTGGATTGATCTCAAGAATATGCCATTGCAAGCTTTCATCTTGTTTAAATTGGATATTAATTAGTCCATCACATTGAAAATAATCGACTAAATCTATACAAATTTGATGACAAGGATGTTGCAAAAAACACTCTTGAAAATAAACATGTTTTATTCTGGTTACTTGAGTAATGATCTTTCCTTGACTACAAGCAATATCAACTGAACATTCTTGCCCGGCTAAATAAGGCATAATCAGATATTCAACTGGCTCTTCCTGTTGACTATATGCCTCTATAAATTGCTGAGTATTACATTTGGTCGGTGAACTAAAGTTTTTAAAGTACGATACATGATTCTGTAACCGCACAAAACCCGCACCATAAACCCCATAAACAGGCTTAGCACAGATTTCACTATGTTGCTGCTGTAATGTTTCAATGGATGCTTTCAGTGTTTCTGTGGAATTGGCTAATAATGCAGGAATGACAGATAAATTTTGCGCTTCACAATGTAAGGTAAATTGGTATTTATTGTTCATCAACTCATGTTGTTCTGAGCTGAGTGTACCAGTAATCAACTGAATACCATATTGTTCAAATTGGGTTCTATACGGTTCAATATGTTGACTGTGTTTACCACAAAAGAGCAGTTGGATATTATGTTCAATACATTGTTCTAATAACCATTCAGCACTCTTTGAAATAGCAGGTTGCTGTAGATAAACATCAGCACTCAATGCAAGTTCGGGACGGTTACGGCTGTGAGAACAAAATATAGTCAGTTGTTTTGATATACTAGAACTTTTCAGTAATTGAATCATATCATTTTGACAGGAATAACACTCGGCGATCCAAATTTTATATTGCTGTAGCACGGGTAATTTAATCTCAAATTTTTATAAAGAATAACGAAGATTTTAAAGCGACTATCTGATGCGCTGGAAAATATAACAATTCCCCACAGTGATACAATATTTAATTTTAATATTTTGTAAAAGTAATGAAACACAAAGAAAAAAACACTGAAACACTTGAGATTCGGAATTTTTATGGTAAAACATAACATATCTATTTTTTATTTGTTTTTTATAAAGAAAGTTAATTTAAAAACTTTATTTCAATAACGCATGATTTTAAATTCATTTTATCAAAAAGCGATAATATACCTATAAAGTGGAGGGTTTATGCAGCTGGTTGCTGGTGGAAATATTCAAATACCTGCTCAGGATATTGAAATTTGTATAAAAACAGGGTTTTCATCTGACATTGAATTAGATGTTACAGCATATTTACTGGCCCAAGGCACGCTTAAAGTGCGTGGTGATCAGGACATGATTTTTTATGGGCAACGTCAAACCTCCAATCAAAGTGTGGTTTTGCTAGAATCATCATCTAAGAACCCAAATCTCACCAAATTAAAAATCAATACTGCACGTCTAGATGCACAAATTCAAAAAATCGCTATTTGTGTCACGATTAATGAACCAAATACCATTGGCAATATTATTCCGATTGATATTGAGCTTTATGCAGGGCAACAGCATATTGCGACCGCACATTTAGATACCCAAAATAGAACTGAAAAAGCTTTAATCCTTGCAGAGATTTATTTTCATAACAGCCAATGGAAGTTTCGCTTTGTCGGTCAAGGATTTAATGGTGGATTAAAACCATTGGCTGAAAACTTTGGTGTTGTGATTGCTGATGAAGTGAAAAATACTACACCTACACCTACACCTACACCTCCACCTACACCTACACCTACAAACTCAAATATTAATTTATCTAAAATCCGACTGGATAAAAACAATTCAACCATCAACTTAACCAAGAAAGGTAATGGTTTTGGAAAAATATCAGTCAATTTAAACTGGAATAAAAGCCAGCCTAAATCCCAATCATTTTTTCAGAAACTATCGGGATCAAGTGCAATAGATCTAGACCTTGGTGCGATGGTGCAACTTAAAAATGGTGAAATTGATTTAGTACAACCGCTGGGTAATCGTTTTGGGCGTTTTGAAATCAAACCGTTTATTCAGCTTGATGGTGATGATCGTACAGGTTCATCTGTACAAGGTGAAAATCTTCATATTAATGGGAATCAATGGGATCAAATTGAACGCATTGTGATTTATGCTTATATTTATCAGGGTGCTGCACAATGGGCAGCAACGGATGGTGTTGTCACCATTAAGATCCCAGACCAACCTGAAATTGAAGTTCATTTGACGGATGGTAATCAATTGACAACATGTTCTATTGTAGAATTAAAGAATAACAATGGCACTATACAAGCCAACCGAGAAGTTCGTTATTTTAAAGATCAAAAATATTTAGATGAACATTATGGTTTTGGGTTCCGATGGACACATGGTTCTAAAAATTAATTGACTGCATGTATTTAAACAATGAATGCACACTGCAATAAAGTAGAGGAAATATAAATGGCAATTTCATTAAACAAAGGTGGCAACTTATCTTTAAGCAAAACTGACCCAAGTTTAAACCAAGTTTTGGTCGGCTTAGGTTGGGATGCGCGTGCAACTGACGGAACAGATTTTGACTTAGATGCTTCAGCATTTTTATTAAGTGAAAACGGTAAAGTTCGTGGTGAACACGATTTCATTTTCTATAACCAAACACGTTCACCTGAAGGTTCTGTTGAACATACAGGTGATAACCGTACCGGTGCGGGCGATGGTGATGATGAAGCAGTCCGCATTAATCTGGCACAAGTACCTGCAGATGTTCAAAAGATTGCAATTACAGTCACCATTCATGAAGGTGAAAGTCGTGGTCAAAATTTTGGTCAAGTTCAAAATGCGTTTATTCGTGTGGTCAATGATCAAAGCAATACTGAAATTGTTCGTTTCGATTTGAATGAAGATTATTCAACAGAAACTGCCATGATTTTTGGTGAATTATATCGCCACAATGGTGAATGGAAGTTTAGAGCTGTAGGACAAGGTTATGCTGGCGGTTTAAGCGCAATGTGCCAACAGTTCGGTATAAGCATCTAATATAAGAGTTCAATGGATGAAACATTTTCGCTTTTCGATTCTTTTTACCATCATTTGTCTAGCAATTTCTGCGTATTGGGGTTTTACACATGGTCCCCAAGCCGGCCTAATGACCATGTTCAAGGCATTGGCAATTACTGCCATTCTTGCAGTGATGGAAGTTTCTTTATCGTTTGATAATGCTGTAGTAAATGCTTCGGTACTCAAACACTGGAATCATTTCTGGCGAACCTTATTTTTAACAGTCGGTATTGTTATCGCTGTATTTGGTATGCGTTTAATCTTTCCATTACTCATTGTTGGCGTCACTGCAGACATGGGCATGATAGAGGTTGCAAAACTTGCGCTGAACGATCCAAAAACCTACTCTGAAAAGCTCATGGCACACCATGCTGAAATTGCAGCGTTCGGTGGTATGTTCTTGCTCTTAGTTTTTCTTAACTTTTTATTTGATGATGAAAAAGATGAGCATTGGTTCCATTGGTTGGAGTCAAAACTCGCTGATCTAGGCAATATTCAAGCGATTTCAGTGTTTATTTCATTATGTGCATTATTGGTTATGGCTAATTTTGTACCTGAAACTTCTCGTCTGGTTGTAACGATGGCAGGGATTTGGGGAATTGTGGTTTATGTTGGTGTTCAGGTGATTGGACACTTACTTGAAGGCGGTTCACATGATGATGAGGAAGAAGCATCAGAACAAACGACTTCAAATAATGGTGCACCTGTAACGGGCACAATCATTAAAGGCGGTATCGGTGGCTTCTTGTATCTTGAAGTACTTGATGCGTCTTTTAGTTTCGATGGTGTAATCGGCGCTTTTGCAATTACCAGTGATGTGGTAATTATTATGCTTGGCCTTGCTATAGGTGCGATCTTCGTGCGTTCTATGACCGTTTATCTTGTAGAAAAAGGTACGCTCGATGCTTATGTTTATTTAGAACATGGCGCGCATTATGCGATTGGTGCACTTGCATTCATCATGCTTGCAAGTGGGACTGGCTTACATGTACCTGAAGTCGTGACTGGTTTGATTGGTGTCGCATTTATTGTTTGGGCAGTAATTTCATCAATTTCATATAGTAAAAAACAATCTCTTGAAACAACTGAAAAAGGAAATTAAAAATGGCTATTAATTTATCAAAAGGCGGTAACATCAACCTGTCTAAAACAGCGCCTACAATGAATAAAGTAGACTTAGGTTTAGGCTGGAATCCTCGTGTTACAGATGGTAAAGCTTTTGATTTGGATGCTGTTGCTTTTCTAACTGGTGAAAATGGCAAAGTCCGTTTAGATGGCGACTTCATCTTCTTTAACCAAAAAACTTCTCCTTGTGGTTCTGTGAACCATAACGGTGATAACCGTACAGGTGACGGTGATGGTGATGACGAAACAATTTCAGTTGATTTATCTAAAGTTCCAGCAGATGTGGCTAAAATTGTATTTGCTGTAACCATTCATGAAGGCCAACAGAATGGTCAAAACTTCGGTATGGTAGATAAAGCATATATCCGTGTAATTAATCAGGATAACAATGCTGAAGAACTTGCACGTTTTGACTTGTCTGAAGACGGCAGTACAGAAGTTGCCATGATTTTTGGTGAGTTATACCGTCATAGTGGCGAGTGGAAATTCAAAGCAGTTGGCCAAGGCTTTAACGGTGGCTTAGGCGCTTTGGCTGCAAGTTATGGTGTTGCAGTTTAATTTTTAAAATCAGTACTAAAAGATTTATCTTTTAGTACTTGAAAGTGATTCGGTTTAAATTGGTTTATTTATGAACACAGTAAAAATTATTTTCAAGTACTAAATAGAGAACAACAATGCAATTCATCACTGGACAAAAACTGGCTCTGCACCAATTGTTGCAGACTAATACACAGTTTAAAGTACGTGTACAGGTTCAAGCACCTTTTGAAATCGATATTTCTAGCTTTGGTATTGCGCCAAACGATAAACTTTTCCATGATGATTATATGACCTTCTATAATCAACCACAAACACCGAAAGGCGAAGTTCAATATCTGCTTCGTGGCAACATCCATAGTTTTACCTTTGATTTAAAAAAGATAGATACAACACGAACGCCACGTTTTGTGATCTGTGCAACCTTAGCCAATGAGCAGTCTCAAATCCACAATATACAATCGATTCAGGTCGAGTTATGTAATCAAGACGAACAGATTCTTGCGACTTATCGTTTAAATGGTTCTAATTTTAGCCAAGAAAAAGCTGTGATGCTGACTGAGATTTACTTTAAAAGTGATACTTGGCGTATCGCTGCAATTGGTCAAGGTTTTAATGGTGGCTTACAGGCTTTGGTTGAACACTTTGGGGGAGAGGTTGAAGAAAGTGTTACAGTTGCACCCCCAACAGCAAACCCATCGATCAGTAATGCAGCGGTTACAATTGATCTAAAAAAGAAAGTGGTACTAGATAAAATTCAAGACGCCGCTCCACATTTAGTGGATATTACGAAAAAGTCTTTAATCAGCTTAGAAAAAAATAATTTGCTTGATGTAAAAGCCCGAGTAGCTTTAGTCCTTGATTATTCAGGTTCAATGCACCAACAATATATTAAAGGTGATGTTCAAAAAGTCCTCGATCGAATTATGCCTTTGGCAGTCAATTTTGATGATGATGGTAGTTTTGAATGTTGGGCTTTTGCAGAAAAATCATTGCGTTTAAGTGATGTAACCTTGAACAACTTACAAAATTTTGTCAATACAGATCAAGGCGGTCATCCAAAGTGGAAAGCTGGTGCACGTTATAATAATGAACCTGTTGTACTTGAAGCTGTGATTAAATATTTTACCCAAGAAAATCCATCTCATTTACCTGTTTACGTGGTATTTGTTTCAGATGGTGGGGTCAATGAAAGTAAAAAGATTAAAAATATCCTTAAAAGCGCATCTAGTTTCCCTATTTTTTGGCAATTCGTGGGTATTGGCGGTCGTAACTACGGTGTGTTGGAACAACTCGATACGATGGAAGGGCGAGTGGTGGATAATTGCAATTTTTTTGAAATGAGTAATATTCAAAGTATGCCTGAAGCACAACTGTATGATGCACTGCTTCAAGAATTTCCACTGTGGTTAAAAGAAGCGAAAAATAAAAACATTATTCGATAAAGAGAGGGCAATCGATGGCTAAATTTGAACTTGTAGGCAGTCCAGAACCATTTCTGTTGGTTGATTTGGTACAGGGAGAAAAAATATTTTGTGAATCTGATGCAATGGTCATGATTGAGCAGAATCTAGAATTAGCTGGGAACTTACGCGGCGGTTTATTTCAGTCATTTATGCGTAGATTTACTACAGGTGAATCGCTGTTTCAGCAAGAAATCAAAGCATCATTGGGTCATGGACAGTGTTTACTTTCTCCAAACATAGATGGTGATATGCAAATTCTTAACATAGGTCCTCAGCAATACACTTTATCTGATGGTGCTTTTGTTGCAGCAACAGAACATGTCAATGTCAAAGCCAAGATTCAAGCAAATTTAGGTGGTGGATTCTTTGGTGATACAGGGGGCTTTGTGGTGATGGAATCATCAGGACAAGGTCAATTGTGTATTTCTGGTTGTGGTACTTTGATGGAAGTCGATGTAAGCACTCAGAACGGCGAAACCACCATTGATAATGGTCATGTTGTGGCATGGGATTCATCTTTAAGTTACAACATTGGTATGCCGAGTTCACAAAACCGCGGAATTGTTGGAAATCTTTTAAACAGTTTTACCAGTGGTGAAGGTATGGTGCTTAAGTTTAGGGGCAATGGCAAAGTCATTATTTGTTCCCGAAATCGCAAGAGCTACCTCACCTGGTTATCTTCAGCTTTAAATTTAAATAGAAACAATTAAATCTATGAGGGAAACACATGAGTATTAGTTTAGTAAAAGGTCAAAAAATCTCTTTAGAAAAAGGTGATGGCTCATCTTTGACCAAAATTTATCTTGGTGCAGGTTGGGATGTGGCTAAGAGTGGCGGATTTTTAGGTGGTCTTTTTGGGGGCGGCGGTGGTGATTCAATCGACCTTGATGCATCTGTCATTATTTTTGATGAAAACAACCAACCGCTCGATGCAGTATGGTTTGGACAATTAAAAAGTAAGGATGGCAGTATTTGGCATTCAGGTGATAACCGTACGGGTGCTGGTGATGGCGATGATGAAGTGATCCATGTTGATCTAACTAAAATCCCTCCTCAAGTTAAAGCACTGGTTTTTACAATCAGTAGTTTCCGTGGTCAAACTTTTGAAAAAGTTGAAAATGCTTTTTGTCGTTTAGTTGACTCGAATACCAATACTGAAATCGCAAAATACAACCTTTCAGCAAAAGGCAATTATACTGCCTTGATTATCGCTAAAGTCTATCGCCACAATGGCGCATGGAAAATGTCTGCGATTGGCGATACCTGTAATGGTAAGACCATTCATGACATGCTTCCTTCGATCATTCCAGTGCTATAAGGGTAGCCATAAAAAAATTTTAATCAACAAAGCCATTCTTAGGAATGGCTTTTACTTAAAGTATTTTCAATCTTTCCATTCTAAAGTTATCAATTCTGTAAAATAATTCTATAATAGCAACCATTATTACTGACCTCAGTTGGGGTTGGTTCGTTTTTAAGTCAATTTCTTCTCCGTGATTCGGCTTATTTTTCAATATTTAAATTTTATGTGTTTATGTTTACACGTAAGAATATTTAGGTGCCCACATGGAAATCAAAGTCAATTATCTCGATAATCTTCGACAAGAAGCCAAGTTCGATGACTTTACAGTAATTGCTGATCAACCCATTCGCTATAAAGGTGATGGTTCTGCGCCGGGTCCTTTCGATTATTTCCTTGCCTCATCTGCTTTGTGTGCCGCTTACTTTGTGAAAGTGTATTGTGCAGCTCGTGATATCCCGACCGATAATATTCGGCTATCTCAAAACAATATTGTAGATCCTGAAAATCGTTATAAACAAATTTTTAAAATTCAGGTTGAACTTCCTGCAGATATTTCAGATAAAGATCGTCAAGGTATTTTACGTTCGATTGACCGTTGTACCGTTAAAAAAGTCATCCAAACTGGTCCTGAGTTTGTTATCGAAGAAGTTGAGAGTATTGATGCAGATGCACAAGCGTTGCTCATGCCTAACTTGGCACAAGAAAGCTTAACTTTTATTGAAGGTAAAGATCTGCCTTTAGAGGAAACCATTGCCAATATGTCTGAGATTTTGGCAGGATTGGGAATGAAAATTGAAATTGCATCATGGCGAAATATTGTCCCAAATGTGTGGTCATTACATATTCGTGATGCTCAATCTCCAATGTGTTTTACCAATGGTAAAGGCTCGACCAAAGAAAGCGCTTTGGCTTCTGCATTGGGAGAATTTATTGAGCGTTTAAACTGTAATTTCTTCTATAACGACCAGTTTTGGGGTGAAGAAATTGCTAATGCTGAATTTGTACATTATCCAGATGAAAGATGGTTTAAACCTGGACCAAATGGAGAACTACCTAAACAAATATTGGATGAATATACATTAGAGGTATATAACCCAGACAATGAATTGTTAGGTACACATTTATATGATACCAACTCAGGCAATACTGAGCGTGGTATTTGTTCATTACCTTTTGTACGACAATCTGATCAAGAAATTGTATATTTTCCATCAAATTTGATTGAAAATTTATACCTAAGTAATGGTATGAGTGCAGGAAATACTTTAGCTGAAGCTCAAGTACAGTGTTTATCTGAAATTTTTGAACGTGCGGTTAAACGTGAGATTTTAGAGGGAGAAATTGCACTTCCAGATGTGCCTGAGGAAGTTTTAGCAAAATACCCCCGTATCGTTGAAGGCATTAAAGGCTTAGAAGAACAGGGCTTCCCAGTATTGGTTAAAGATGCATCATTGGGTGGTGAGTTTCCTGTGATGTGCGTTACGCTGATGAACCCACGTACAGGTGGTGTATTTGCATCATTTGGCGCACACCCTAAGCTTGAAGTTGCTTTAGAACGCAGTTTGACCGAGTTGTTACAAGGCCGTAGTTTTGAAGGTTTAAATGATTTACCAAAACCGACCTTTAGCAATAATGCTGTGACAGAACCAAACAATTTTGTTGAGCATTTTATCGATTCCAGTGGTGTTGTGTCTTGGCGTTTCTTTAGTGCAAAATCAGATCATGACTTTGTCGAATGGGATTTTAGCCATGCAGGTGAAAATGCCAATGCTGAAGAAGCTAAAACGATGCTCAACATTCTTGAAGAAATGGGTAAAGAAGTTTATATGGCTGTCTATGAGCATTTAGACGCGACAGCTTGTCGAATCATCGTTCCTGATTATTCTGAGATTTATTTGGTTGAAGACTTAATTTGGGACAACACCAACAAAGCATTGTTATTCCGTGAAGATATCTTAAATATTCATCGTTTGGAAGATGATCAGCTTGAAGCTTTAGTTGAGCGTCTTGAAGAAGTTGAAGTGGATGATTACACCGATATCGTAACATTAATTGGTATTGAGTTTGATGATAATACTGTATGGGGACAATTGACGATCCTTGAATTAAAATTGTTGATTTATCTTGCGTTACAACAGTTTGAAGAGGCAAAAGATTTAGTTGAACAGTTCCTTCAATACAACACCAATACCGTAGAACGTGGTCTGTTCTATCAGTGTATGAATGTGATGCTTGAAGTTGAACTAGATGACGACATGGATTTAGATGATTATGAAGTCAATTTCCGTCGTATGTTTGGTGATGAAAGAATGGATGCAGTCATTGGCTCTTTAGATGGTAGTATGCGTTTTTATGGCTTGACTGAAACAAGTATGAAGCTTGAAGGGCTTGATCGTCATTTAAGACTTATTGACAGCTATAAGAAGTTACATAAAGCACGAGCAAAAGCTGTTGGCTTAGCAAGTTAAAAATTTTTTACAACAAAAGCTAAAACCCAAGATTCGTCTTGGGTTTTTATTTTAAAAATAAATTAATAATTCAAATTAAATTGCCATATAAATACTTCGTTCTAAAACGACAACAATCCAGTAAGTTTGAGACATACTAAAATTTATGTTAAGTTTTTCTTATTAGTAAAGGGGCATAATAATAAATGTTGAACAATATTTTTACACGCTTAGATAAGTTTGGCTTGGGAACTGAAAACCGTTCAATTCATGTCCAGCTTTTAAATTTTCAACTCAATTCCCACATCATGTTGCAGCGTATTGATGGCTATCATGGTGTCAACGATGGCTTATCAGCAGAACTCATTTGCCTGTCATCAAACCCATTCATAGAATTAAAACAATTCATTGGTTGTCAAGTGGCAGTGGATCAAGTTATAGATTCAGGCAATTTATTCAGAACCACTGGCATCATTACGGGCGCTAGCCAAGGACAGTCAGATGGCGCTTTGAGTCTTTATCGTCTAACCATGCAAGATGCTACCAGTCTATGGCATAAAAGACTGAATAGCCGTGTGTTTATGGATAAAAGCGTTGTAGAAATTTGTGAAATAATTTTCAAGGAATGGCAGCTTAAGAGTAGTTTATTTGCTTCAAGCTTAAAACTGGATACAAGTGGTTTAACCAAAGATTATGATGTACGTCCATTTTCAATGTAATCAAATGAAAGTGATTACTCCTATTTAACTCGATTAATGCGTGAGGAATCAATTAATTGGCTGGTTGATGAATCAAATTATTTGGTTTCTAACAGTAGCCAAAACGTTGAACCTCAAAAGTTACGCTTGGTCGATAGTAATTTTCAATTTAAAGCCAGTGAACGTAGGACTATTCGTTATCATCGTTCAAATGCAACGGAACAGTCCGACAGTATCACCAGCTTTATCGCAAATAGACAATTACAATCGACAGCGATCCATGTACAACGTTGGCAAGCGGACAGTTTAACTCAGCAAGATGCTAGCGGTTCAGTCCTCAGTTCACATAAGCATAGTGCTCAACGTGATAATGAAAGCTTAAGCCTAGAACAAGCTTGGAGTATATCTCCTGCATGGATTCGTGATCTTAAGGGCGAAGACCAAGCGACAATGTCTGGAAATAGCCAACTTGATAAACTGAATAATCAACTTAATCTGCATCAAGCTTTGCAAGCAAAATACTTTACAGCACATAGTAGTGTCCGAGATACCCAGGTTGGCTATTGGTTTCAGTTGGCGGATCATCCAGAACTAGAGAAAAATCATAGTGGCAGTGATAAGGAGTTCTTAATAATTAGTAAACATTTTTATAATCAAAATAATTTTCCCAAAGATATTCAAAACCAAATTGAAAAACTCTTAATTTTGAGTCATTGGCAAAGTAGTAAAGATAGTGAACAAGAGCGTCAAGCCAATTTACTCACTTTAGTTCGTCGTAATATTGAGCTTGTTCCAAAATACGATCCGTTGCAGCATCGCCCGATTGCCCATGTACAACGCGCTAAAGTGGTCAGTGATGGCGAAGAAATTTATGTTGATGAATGGGGAAGGATTAAAGTTCGCTTCCTATTTACGCGAACTGAAGATCATACCCATGATGGTGGTGCAGGATCGAATGATACAGATACTGATTCAGCATGGGTGGATGTGCTTACATCTTGGGCTGGTGCAGGCTACGGTGTAAGATTCTTGCCTCGTAAAGATGAGATTGTCGCGGTTGATTTTTTTGATGGTAATCTTGATCGTCCATTTGTTACAGGACGAATTCATGAAGGACATCGAAGTCCAACCATGTTTGATAATAAAGGTAAACTGCCTGAGACCAAAAAGCTGAGTGGTATCCGATCAAAAGAAGTGGCAGGTGAAGGCTTTGGCCAGCTTAGATTTGATGATACTACCGCGCAAATCAGTACGCAGTTACAGTCGAGTCATGGTGCGAGCCAATTGAATTTGGGAAATTTAAGTCATCCTAAAGAAACCTCAGTAAGTGAAGGTCGTGGTGAAGGGTTTGAGTTAAGGACGGATGATTGGGGGGCAATACGTGCGCCTAAAGGGATATTGATTACAACTGAAATCGCAGGTCATGCCTCAGGAAACCAACTTGAGCGTAGTAAGCTTCAACAGAATATCGAAAAATTCTTAGGAACTAATAAGGCTATTCAAGATGCAGCTAAAGACCACCAAACCATTGAGCCTGAACTTGAATTACAAGAAGCCGTAAAAACAGATCTTCCAAATTGGAATGAATCAGATTCAACCCCTTTCATTGCAATCGATGCCAAGGATTCACTTATTTTTGATGCAGATAAAGGAATTATTGCTCAAGCCAAGCAAAATATTGATATAAGCTCAGAACGAAATATTCAAGTTTTTTCAGGGCGTGGTTTTCTAGCCAATGTTTTAGACAAAATTTCACTCTTCGCCAAAGCAGCCGGTATCAAGATCAAAGCTGGACAAGGTCCAGTCGAAATTGAGTCGCAAGCAAGCACCATGAAAATCGCCTCACAAGAACTGATGCACGTTTATGCAGTTAACGATTTTGTTAAAGTCGAAAGTGGTAAAGGCATAATGATCTCATCTAGTGGTGGTTTTATCAAAATTGAAGATGGCAATATCGATATCGTTTGCCCTGGGTTGCTTTCTTTAAAAGCAGGGCAAATTAAAACCATGTCAGGCGCTACGATAAGCTCTGATTTAGCCGCGATGCCAAAACTTCAAATGGATTATGGTGAACACTTTGTATTGCGTAATAAAGCGGATAAAGCCATATCGAATATGAAATATAAAATAAAAACAGAAGATGGAAAAATCATTGAGGGTGTTACAGATACTGAAGGTAGAACCGAGAAAATAACCTCACTGGCTATGACAAAAGCCGTTATTTCATTATTAGGATATGTTGATGAATAAACTATTTTCTTCTTTATTACTCACCGCTTGCATGATCACGACAAGTTGTACATTTGCACAATCAGCAATAAAAAATACTGGAAATAATATGATCAATTTAGAAAAAACTAAAACTTATTGTATTGGGCGTTATGTGGTGGATATTCCTGCTGAGGCTAATCCATTAGAACGTTATGATAAATATGATTCTTTTACTATTAAGGTTCAAACTAAAGCAACACGTCAAGATTTTGATGAAGCAGTTCAAAAATGGAGAAATGATTATTCCAAAGGTAATCGAAAAATTTTTGAAGACCCACAAGAACAAGTATTCGATGGTCGACTGACTAAGATTTTTAAAGGGAAATTAGCAGATAAAAAATACTACCTTATGATGTTTTTGGATTTGTACTCGATAAAAATACTTTATTTTTAATAGAGGGAATGCATAGTGATACACCACAGTTGACAGCCGAAAGTAATGAAGCGATTCATAATTTAGTGAAAAATTTACGCTATCGTAATGAACATGAGATTCCTAAGGAAGCAGGACAATGTATTTACCAAGGCTTTATCAAAGATCAAACCAAACAGTACCGCTATAGTATCCAAAAGCTTGGTTTTAGATTTAAGGACTATCCAACAGTGGTGTTACGTTTTGAGGCAGAAACAAATGATGAATATGTCTTGCCAATGATTCCACGGATAGAAAAAAAGTTTAAAGAGGTCGGGCAAAGCCAGCGTCAAATTGATAAAGGCAATATTCGTAAAGGTGAAAAAAATACCGCGCATTTAACGGGACAAGAATGGATTTCAGTAGAAAAAATGAAAGGGAAAAATGGCATTAGTGCCTTATGGGAACATATAGGCAGTGCCAATAATAACCAAGATCCATTGATTAGTTTTGAGGTAGATACGGCACGTTCTTCACCTCTTACACAGAGCAGTAGCCTAGAACAATATGACGCCTTAAAACTATATGAATCGATTCTAAAAACCATTCGTAAATTCGGAGAATAATAATGTCAAATAATGTCCATCGTCATGAAGCCTATGAAATACTTTACGAATCTGGAAGTGTGTCTTATGTTTCATATACCACACCAGATAGTGTTAATTCCGAGTGTGTAATTCCTGCACCTGTCAAATATGTCGTGCCGATTATTTTTATTCCAGGGATTATGGGGTCAAATATTAAAGATACCGCTGATGATAAAGAGGTTTGGTATCCCAGAATATCACTGTCTACAATTATTGAATACAGTAAACGAGATGCACGAGAACGACAGATTGCCCTGAACCCAGCAACAACTCAGGTTGGGTACGATGGTGATGTAAAAATAAGTAAAAAAGTAATTCCGCATATGACCAAAGACTTGGCTTTGGCACGCGGTTGGGGTTCAGTGATTACCATGGGTTATGCAAATTTACTGATTTATTTGGAGAGTAATTTAAATCAACCCTTCAAGAAATTAAAAGATCAAGAGAAGGATAAGTTTAATGGTACCGCTGAATGGGAAAAAATTGTCCAACCCGGCAATACAGACACGGAAAAAATACTTAAAAATTGGTCTTCGCAAAAAACCGTTGAATTATTAGGTCTAGAACAGCATGAGGAGTTGGCAGATTATGCTTTTCCAGTGTTTGCCTGTGGCTATAACTGGTTACAAAGTAATATGAAGTCAGCAGATCATGTTGCAGACCGACTGAATAATCAAGTTATGGCGCAAGTTAAAAAAGAATTTCCTACAGCAAAATTTAAAAAATTTATTATCGTTAGCCACTCTATGGGTGGCTTAGTGACTCGCGCCCTGATCCAAAATGCTAAAGTTAAAGATAAGATTGCTGGTGTGATACATGGTGCGATGCCTGCCAGTGGTGCGCCAGCAGTATATCAACGCCTCACTGTAGGCTGGGATGGTTGGAAAGCCTCAACAGGACTTTTCAAAAGTGCTGTAGCTTGGGCAACCAAATTTATGTTTGGGAATACTTCTGAACGTCTCACCGCAACATTGGCAAATGCGCCCGGTGGCTTAGAGTTATTACCTTTTTCAAATTATTCCAATGTTGAGGATTTTCCCAAAAATTCTCAAGCATGGTTGGTCATTAAAGCTAAAACGCCTACAGGTGAAATGACTGCCACATTGCCAAAAAGCAATGATCCTTATAATGATCTCTATAAAAGAAAAGACTGTTGGTGGGCGATGATCAATCCTGATTTTATTGACCCAGCTGGTTTAGTTGCCGAAGCTGTGAAGAAGGATAAATTAGCCAGCATTTTTGATGCTTATATAAATAATATTGTAATAGTTAAAGAATTACATGATCATATAAAAGATACTTATCATGCCAATACTTATGCAAGCTATG
Organism: Acinetobacter legionensis; assembly: GCF_048551735.1. NCBI lineage: Bacteria > Pseudomonadati > Pseudomonadota > Gammaproteobacteria > Moraxellales > Moraxellaceae > Acinetobacter > Acinetobacter legionensis. Next base: position 45,975 of record NZ_JBIMBV010000007.1, on the reverse strand, counting down.
GTGCTGACGAAGGGTTTAAAGCATTTGGTCAAGTGGTGTGGCGTTGTAAAGAAGAGCTAAATATTAGCAGTGAAAATGAACTAATTGAATTAATGAACTTATACGGCAAGAAAAATTTAATTGAACTCCCAGATATAAAAGATCGAAGTGATATAAAAGAAGACGATGTAACACGTGTTCAGGAAGATGATGCTGAATTAAGCATAAAAGGTTCGAAAATCCATAATTTATTAGACAATGCCTATAAAAAAGATGGCATAAGGGAAGTCTTGCTAGATGAAAAGTCAAAAATTTCTAAAACCAATAAAGCCACGTTTTATTTAGATATTAAGCCAACCTCAAAGGGAGATGGAACGGTTTGTTATCAGTCTGGACAGGATGTGCGTGCTGATGGTCGTAGTCCAATTGAAACATTTATAATTAATGGCTATGAACATGCGAGTAGTTATGATAATGCGCATGTTCAATTAAATACCATCTACTGTATTGCAAATATAGTGGATATGATCAAGAAATCTTCAGCATTAGAGGGATGTGAGAGTAAAATAAAAAATCTATAAATTTATATGGTTTTAAGGACTTTTCGGGTGAATAATAGAAGTTCTAATTCTATAGGAGTTTTATTATTCTCAATGAAGATGAAGATGAAGATGAAGATGAATATGAAATTATCAGATAATATTTTTGGAAAATAATAAATTTAAGATCTAGTATGTATTTTATGAAATGAATAACTTGAACAAAGTTAAATTCGTCCAAAATGCTTAATCCATCAATAAATTTTGATATTTATCAGCTTGTGTTCTTAAAAAATCCCAGACCAATTTAATCCGTGGTTCATGCTGTAAATCAACTAAAGTCAACATCCAAAAAGTATGAATAAAACGAACTTCATCTTGTAACACCTGTTTAAGTTCTGATTTATTTTCTGCCAAAAACTTCGGCAAAATTGCCAATCCAGCACCTGCACTCACAGCAACTTGTTGGGCCAATATACTGCTACTTCTAAAATTTGCATTGAGCTGTAAGGGTAGACGTTCTAAACAATACAGTTCAGGACTATAAATTAGATCATCAATGTAGTTTACAAACTGATGGTTTTTTAAATCTTCAAGTTTTTTAATCGCTTGAGTGCTTTCTAAATAGCTTTTGCTACCATAAATTTTAAGACAATAATCGGTTAAACGAGTAATGATATAAGGTCCTGACTTAGGACGGTCAATAGAAATCACAATATCAGCTTCGCGATGCGACAGCTTAATCATTTTTGGAACTGGGATAAGATCAATTGTAAGTAAAGGGTATTGTTTAGACAGTTGTGCCAATAGCTGTGCTAAAAATGCTGTTCCAAAACCCTCAGGTGTGCCAATTCGCACATGCCCCTGTAATGGTAAGTTGGGCTTTTCAATTTGCAAAAACGCTTGTTCCATTTGCTCAACACGAGGAACTAACGCTAAGCCCTCCATAGTTAGTTCATAACCTGTGGCTTCTCGTCTAAACAACGGCGTTCCTAAAGACAGCTCGAGCGCTTGTATTCGTCTAGATACAGTACTGTGTTCAACTCCAATAATACGGGCTGCATTGGTTAAAGTCTTGGCACGCGCTAAAACTAAAAAAAACTGTAGGTGATCCCAATCGACTTTCATTGTGTATAACATCCTTGTGCATATTTGCACATTCATTGTGCGTTAATTTCTATTGGTCATCTATATTTTCTTTGTTAGTTTGATTTGAAACAGCACTGATGAAAATACTGCTTTAGGCTATTTTCTAAGAATGTAACAACAAAAAATATTGCCTATGGAGAGGTTATGAACACAATGTCAAATATTCATTCGACGACGGCTAAATTATTAATTCATGGAAAATTTACCGAATCAAATACTACTGAGTGGCAAGACATTCTAAATCCCGCGACCCAAGAGGTACTTGGTCGTGTCCCGATGGCAACTCTAGACGAAGTTGATGCTGCTATTGCTGCTGCACAAGAAGCATTTAAAACTTGGCGTTTCACACCAATTCAAGCTCGTATGCGGATTATGCTGAAACTGCAAGATTTGATTCGTGACAATATGAAAGATATCGCACGTGTCTTGACCGCAGAACAAGGTAAAACTTTAGCTGATGCAGAAGGTGATATTCAACGTGGTTTAGAGGTAGTTGAACATGCTTGCTCGATTGGTACCTTGCAAATGGGTGAATATACTGAAGGTGTAGCTCGTGGTGTAGATACTTATACCTTGCAACAGCCATTGGGGGTATGTGCTGGAATTACCCCATTTAATTTTCCTGCCATGATTCCACTATGGATGTTTCCAATGGCGATCGTTTGCGGTAATACCTTTGTTCTTAAACCGTCTGAACAAGATCCATTATCAACCATGATGCTAGTTGAGTTGGCATTACAAGCTGGTGTACCTGCTGGTGTACTCAATGTAGTACATGGTGGCAAACAAGTGGTTGATCGTTTATGTACGCATCCAGACATTAAAGCCATTTCATTTGTAGGTTCAACAGCAGTAGGAACGCATGTCTATAACTTAGCAGGTCAGCATGGTAAACGTGTGCAATCGATGATGGGAGCAAAAAACCATGTTGTGGTAATGCCAGATGCCAATAAAGAACAAACGTTAAATGCTTTAGTCGGCGCTGCTTTTGGTGCAGCTGGACAACGTTGCATGGCATTGTCAGTTGCTGTCATGGTCGGTGAAACTAAACACTGGGTGGATGAGTTGGTTGAAAAAGCCAAAACACTCAAAGTGAATGCAGGGCATGAACCGCAAACAGATATTGGTCCTGTGATCTCTCCACGTGCAAAAGCTCGTGTTATAGATTTGATTAATAGTGGTATTGAACAAGGTGCACAACTCTTACTTGATGGTCGAGACGTGCAAGTACATGGCTATGAAAAGGGCAATTTTGTTGGTGCAACCATATTCAACCAAGTCACTACCGATATGCGTATCTATACTGAAGAAATTTTTGGCCCTGTTTTAGCCATTATTCATGTCGATACGCTTGAACAAGCCATTGAATTGGTTAATGCCAACCCATTTGGGAATGGTGTAGGATTGTTTACTCAAAGTGGTGCAACAGCACGTACTTTCCAAAGCACCATTGATATTGGTCAAGTGGGCATTAATATTCCAATTCCCGTGCCGGTTCCATTCTTTAGCTTTACAGGGTCAAGAGGTTCAAAATTAGGGGACTTAGGACCTTATGGTAAACAAGCAGTACAGTTCTATACTCAAACCAAAACCATTACCAGTCGTTGGTTCGAAGACACACAAGAAAAAGGTGAAGTGAATACCACCATCAGCTTGCGTTAATACAGGAGTTCAAGGATGAATATTGCATTTATTGGTTTAGGTAATATGGGCGGTAAAATGGCCCATAATTTACTCAAATCAGGCTTGACAGTTTATGGCTTTGATTTAAGTGATATTGCAATCACACATTTCACCGAAGCAGGTGGAATCGCCTGTGATAGTCCGCAGGCAGCAGCAGAAAATGCAGATGTCGTAATCACCATGCTGCCAGCAGCAAAGCATGTTAAAGAAGTGTATTTGGGGGAAAATGGGGTACTTACTGTCCTTAAACAAGGTAGCTTATGTATTGACAGTAGTACCATTGATCCGCAAACCATTAAAGACATTGCTGCAATTGGTATAGATCAAGGGATTCAAATTTGCGATGCACCTGTTTCAGGTGGCACGATCGGCGCTCAAGCAGGTACACTGACCTTTATGGTGGGAACTGATGATAAAGCCTTTGAACAAGTAAAATCTGTGCTTGCACCCATGGGCAAGAACATCGTGCACTGTGGTGAAGTGGGTGCAGGGCAAATTGCTAAAATTTGTAATAATCTCATTTTAGGCATTTCAATGGCCGCAGTGGCTGAAGGCATGGCGCTAGGGGCTAAACTCGGTATCGATGCACAGGCGTTGGCAGGTGTAATCAATAGTTCCAGCGGTCATTGCTGGAGCTCGGAAGTGTGCAACCCGTGGCCGGGTATTTCAGCCAATGCACCCGCTGGACGCGGTTATAGTGATGGATTTGCCTCTCAACTGATGCTTAAAGATTTGGGTTTGGCTGTAGAAGCCGCAGGTCAAGTCAAACAACCTTTGCTTTTAGGCGGTTTGGTACAGCAGCTTTATCAGCAATTGTGTATGCAAGGCAATGCTCAACTCGACTTCTCAAGCATCATTCAGCAATATTTGCCTAAAGAAGCTTGATCATCAGTCGAAGCATAGTTAATTTCACCACCAATGGGTGGTGAAAAATCCATAGATTCACTCGTGTCATGAATAACAATAAATCCAGGCCGGAGTATATAATATGTTGAATTATCAGGATGTTGCTAAAAAATTTGATTTAGATAGTGTTGTTAAAGAAATGCTCTCAGGATCAGTTGATCAATTGAATGCCTGTTATGAATGCTGTGACCGACATGCGGAAGCAGATCATGAAAAAGTTGCGCTATATTGGCAAGGTAAAGATGGTCGTAAAGAACAATATACCTTTACTCAACTGAAAAAATGGTCGAGTCAGTTTGCCAATTTTTTAAAGTCACTGGGTATTCAAGCTGGTGATCGTATTTCGGGTTTATTACCAAGAACTCCCGAATTATTGGTGGTGATTCTAGCTGCTTGGCGAATTGGTGCAGTCTATCAACCGCTGTTTACTGCATTTGGGCCAAAGGCGATTGAACATCGAGTTCAGCTGGCAAAAAGTAAATTAGTCGTGACTGATATCGGCAATCGTAGCAAACTGGATGAAGTTGCACAGTGTCCACAAATTATGACCGTCGCTGATCAACAGGGTCATGGTGTACAACAAGGCGATTTAGATTTTTGGAAAGAACTCAATCAACACGCTGAGCACTGTGATCTAGTCATGCAAAGCATTCAGGATCCATTTTTACTGATGTTTACCTCAGGCACCACTGGACCTGCAAAACCTTTAGAAGTTCCACTCAAAGCATTAATTGCTTTTGGTAACTATATGAAAGATGCGATCGGCTTACGCGCAGATGATGCATTTTGGAATATTGCTGATCCAGGTTGGGCGTATGGACTTTATTACGGTATCACAGGACCTTTGTTGTTAGGTCATGCCACTTTGTTTTATGAAGGTGGTTTTAGCATAGACAGTTTATGTCAAATTATTGATGATTATAAAATTACCAATTTGGCAGGGGCACCTACAGCATATCGGATGATGATGGCCGCAGATTCCACTCAAATGGCACAACTAAAGGGTAAATTTCGTGTTGTGAGCAGTGCAGGAGAACCTTTAAATCCAGAAGTTTTTCGTTGGTTTAAACAAGTGCTTGATGCACCTATTTTTGATCATTATGGACAGACTGAGGTGGGCATGGTGGTGTGCAACCATCATGGTTTAAACCATGACGTCCGTGCTGGCGCTGCTGGTTTTGCCAGTCCAGGTTATCGTGTCGCTGTGGTGGATGATCAAGGGAATGAGTTGCCTGCCGATACCGCTGGAATTTTAGCGGTAGATATCAGTCAATCACCGATGATGTGGTTTGGTGGCTATAAAGAAAGTCGTAAATCACCGTTTATCAAAAATTATTATTTGACCGGTGATACTGCTGAATTACATACAGATGGGAGTATGAGCTTTGTTGGACGTAGTGATGATGTGATTACCACCTCTGGATATCGTATTGGACCTTTTGATGTAGAAAGTGCATTACTTGAACATGAAGCAGTGATTGAAGCCGCTGTTGTTGGAGTACCAGATCCAGAGCGAACGGAAATCGTTAAAGCTTTTGTGATTTTGGCAGAAAATAAAATACCATCTGAGGAATTGGCTGAACAACTTGGACAATTTGTCAAAAAACGTCTGTCTGCCCATGCTTATCCAAGACAAGTAGAATTTGTCAATGAACTGCCAAAAACACCAAGTGGCAAAATTCAACGCTTTTTACTGCGTAATCAAGAGATTGCTAAACAACAATTAAACGCATAAAGCTGGTGAGTAGAGTCCTATATAGAGCAATCTTGCCGAATGTAGGACGTTTAATGATGCTAAGGAATCTGAAATGCAATTTACTGAAGAACAATTATTGATTCAGGACATGGCGAAAAGCTTTGCCAAAAAACAAATTAAACCGAATGCAGCAGAATGGGATAAACATAGTATTTTCCCAAAAGAGACCTTGTCACAAATGGGGCAATTAGGTTTTATGGGGATGCTGATTTCAGAGCAATGGGGTGGTTCAGATACCGGCAACTTAGCCTATGTCCTTGCACTTGAAGAAATTGCGGCGGCCGATGGCGCAACCTCCACCATTATGAGTGTACATAACTCAGTCGGTTGTGTGCCGATTGCTAAATTTGGTAGTGAAGAACAAAAACAAAAATATTTATTACCTTTGGCGCAAGGTGAAATGATTGGTGCTTTTGCATTGACCGAACCGCATACAGGCTCTGATGCAGCAGCGCTGAAAACCCGAGCTGTCAAAGATGGTGAGGACTGGATTATTAACGGCGCAAAACAATTTATTACTTCAGGAAATAATGCTGGTGTAATTATTGTATTTGCAGTGACCGATCCAAGTGCTGGTAAAAAAGGTATCAGTGCCTTTATTGTACCACGGGAAACTGCGGGCTATGAAGTGATTCGGACTGAAGAAAAACTGGGATTGCATGCTTCAGATACCTGCCAAATTGCATTGACTGATGTGCGGGTACATAAAAGCTTAATGTTAGGTCAAGAAGGTGAAGGGCTTAAAATAGCACTGTCTAATCTTGAAGGCGGTCGTATTGGTATTGCTGCGCAAGCGGTGGGTTTGGCACGTGCGGCCTTAGAAGAAGCCAGCAAATATGCCAAAGAACGGATTACTTTTGGAAAGCCGATTTTTGAGCATCAGGCAATCGCCTTTCGTTTGGCCAGTATGGCAACAGAAATCGAAGCAGCTCGTCAATTAGTCCATCATGCCGCACGATTGAAAGAAGCAGGCAAGCCCTGTCTTAATGAAGCCTCTATGGCAAAATTATTTTCCTCTGAAATGGCAGAGCGTGTGTGTTCAGCAGCTTTACAGGTCTTCGGCGGATATGGTTATTTAAAAGATTTTCCAATTGAACGGATTTATCGTGATGCCCGTATTTGCCAAATCTATGAAGGCACTAGTGACATCCAGCGCTTGGTGATTGCGCGAAGTTTATAAATAGATTCAATCGCTGTGTATCAGATGATGGGATAAAATAGATAAGGAAATGAATATGCAATTTGAAACAATTTTACTGGAAAAACATAAAGGCGTAGGCTTAATTAGACTCAATCGTCCAAAGGCTTTAAACGCATTAAATTCAAAATTAATTCAAGAAGTGAATTTAGCTTTAGATGATTTAGAAAAAGATCAGAAGATTGGTTGCATGGTGCTGGCTGGTTCAGAGAAAGCCTTTGCAGCAGGGGCAGATATTAAAGAAATGGCGGGATTGAACTTTCCGAATATTTATTTTGATGATTTTTTCAATCTCGCAGATCGTATTGCACAACGCCGTAAACCTTTAATCGCTGCTGTCAGTGGCTATGCTTTGGGTGGCGGTTGTGAGTTGGCATTGATGTGTGACTTTATTTATTGTGCAGACAATGCCAAGTTTGGCTTACCTGAAGTCACTTTAGGCGTGATTCCAGGTATTGGGGGGACGCAGCGTTTAACCCTTGCCATAGGTAAAGCCAAAGCGATGGAAATGTGTTTAACCGCTCGACAAATGGGGGCAATTGAGGCAGAACTGAGTGGTTTAGTTGCCCGCGTCTTTAGCCCCGAAGAGCTTTTAACCCAGACTTTAAGTACAGCTGAAAAAATTGCTGAAAAATCATTGGTGGCGACCATGATGATCAAAGAATCAATTAATCGTGCCTTTGAAGTGAGTTTGGCGGAAGGTTTACGTTTTGAACGACGAACCTTTCATTCAATTTTTGCTACTTTGGATCAAAAAGAAGGCATGCAAGCCTTTGTTGATAAACGCCAAGCCAACTTTAAAAATCAATAACAGGATGAAGATGGGATGAATACTGAAAATCATTTAATCGTCGAACAGCACGCTGCTTTGGGGGTGATTACCTTAGATCGAGTGTCCAGCCTGAATGCACTGACTCTGGATATGATCAATGGTATCCGTACACAAGTTGAAACTTGGCAAGATGACGCTGGCATTCAAGCGATATTGATCAAATCTAATAGTCCAAAAGCATTTTGTGCAGGCGGTGATATTCGCTATCTTTATGATTGTTATCAAAATGGTACAGAGGGACATAAAGAGTATTTTATTGCTGAATATGACATGTTGAATAGCATTCGCGCGTCTAAAAAACCTGTTGTGGTATTGTTAGATGGCTATGTCTTAGGTGGCGGTTTTGGTCTGGCACAAGCCTGTCATATTATTGTCAGCAGTGAAAAATCACGTTTTGCCATGCCTGAAACGGCGATTGGTTTCTTTCCTGATGTTGCCGCAACCCATTTCTTGTCGCGTTTAGATGATATTGGGGTTTATCTGGCAACCACAGGCGATCAGATCAGCAGCAGTGATGCCTTGTATTTAGATTTGATTGATTATCATGTTCCTAGCCAACAATTTAATGCTTTATTCGATGCCCTGAGTCAATCAAGCAACTTAAGCAAAGATAAGATCGAACAGATAATTTCTAAATTTATTACCCGTCCTGTAGCAAGTGAACTCAGTACATCTGTTGAAAACATTCGGAAGCATTTTGGCTTTGAAAATTTGCAAGATATTGAAAAAAGTCTTGAAAATGAAAAAGATCAACAGCATAAAGCTTGGGCAAGTAAAGTCCTAAGCACTTTGCAACAACGTTCTTGGCTGGCGAAAAAGACCAGTTTAAGACTGCAATACTTAGGACGGGGATTGTCATTACAACAATGTATGCAACTGGAACGAAATTTACAGGATATCTGGTTTGAACATGGTGATATTCTTGAAGGTGTACGTGCATTAATTATTGACAAAGATAAACAGCCGAAATGGCAACAACAGAATGCAACGCTAGATAAAATCTTGGCTGAATTAGGTTAATATTTTTAATGCGTATATCAGTTTTGTTTTTACAAACATTCAGGTACTTTTAATGGCAACAAAAAAGGAAATCATGTGATTTCCTTTTTATTTTACAATGATCAAAAACCAACTATAAATCAATCTTATCATATATAGCATTGGCTTTATCTGTGATTGCAGTCATATGGATTGCACCATGAATCATTCCTGCTAGAAAATGAAATTTCACCGAGACACCAGCATTTCTCAATCTTTCAGCATATTGTTCGCCATCATGACGCAGTGGATCATATTCACAGACAAAAATTTTTGCCTCTGGTAAGCCTTGTAATGACTGTGCCAGTAGGGGGCTCACCAACTCATTGGTTTTGTCAGAATCACTATTTAGATATTGATCCCAACAATATGTCATTGTTGCAGTGGTTAAGCCATAGCCATCTGCATAAGTTTCATAGGATGTGCCATGCATCGTAGCATCTAAGGCTGGATAAAATAGCAGTTGTTGACTAATCTGGATTTCTGGATGCGCATTAGCGAGTAAGCATGCAGCCGCTGCAAGATTGGCGCCCGCACTATCACCACCCACAGCAATACGATTTTGATCAAGCCCTAAACTTAAAGCATGTTCTTGAATATAACGAAGTGCTGTAAAAAAATCTGTCAGCGGTACTGGAAATTTGAATTCAGGCGCTAGGCGATAATCCACTGAAAAGATAACATGCTGTGTTGATTCTGCCAGTAAACGGCATGAACGATCCCATGCATCTAAACTCCCCAAACACCATCCACCGCCGTGGGCAAATACTAAAGCTGGATTGCTTTGTAGCTGCACCATAGCATAGGGCGTATATACCCGAACTTGGATTTGAGCTTGATCAGAGGTTGTGACCCAAAAACTGGTTTGATAGCTGGAATCTTGCTCAATACCTTGCTGTTGTATGATGTCATGATTTACCTGCGCTCTTAATTCACAAAGTGTATTTGCAACTGCTGTAACAACAGGTCTAGTGTTAAGCCAGTCTGCAATTTGATGATCTAAGGACATCCTATTGCTCCAATTGTAGAAATTCTAAAATCAGGGAACAAAATGCTTCGGGTTGTTCCTCCATAATAAAATGACCACAATCTTTAACAATTGCACTGCTTAAATATGGTGCAACTTTTTTCATGGTTTCATAAGGTGCATCATTGGTTGCCTGTTCTGCACCAATCGCCAATACAGGCATTTCTAGATTTTTAGCTGCTCGGATTTTATTTTGACGAATAGTTTCCGGGATTGAACGATAGTAGTTAAAACCTGCCGTTAAACGCCCTGATACTTTATAAGCCTCAATATAAGTCTCAGTGGCAACTCTATCTCTATGCCATGACCACTTATCAAAAATATAATTAAGATAAGTTTCTTCACGGCCACTGACTAAAGCTTCAGGTAAATCCATCACTTGATTAAACATGAAATGCCATAGAAAAATATTTTCATCATGTGAAACAAAAATAGGCGGTGGTGTTGCCAATCCGGGAATAACAGCTTCAGTCACGGCCAGAGAAGTGACAGATTGGGGAAAATCAGCTGCAAGTGCATAAGCAACCCACATCCCGATATCGTGACCAATCACTGAATAAGTATCATGTCCAAGTTTTGACATTAAGCTGGATAAAATTGTCGCAATTCGCCCGGTATCATAACTCCCATTCAGCGGAACAGAATATCCCGTTCCCGGTGGATCTACAGCAATTGCCTGATAACCGTTGGCCGCCAAGACACGCATCACATTTCGCCATGCGTACCATGTTTGTGGCCAACCGGGGATAAGTAATACGACAGGACCACGACCTGTAGAAACATAATGAAGTTTTTTACCATCAATATGAATGTAATGATGCTGAAATTGATCGACTAAATTTTCATGTGTTGTAATGGTTGTCATAGTAAATTCTCAATCTCTGCCTTAGATACCCAAAAGTTGATTGATTTGCAATTGATTGACAGGCGCTGCGGCAAAATCATCAAAGGTTTTATCAGTAACATGAATAATATGTTGTTGAATAAACTCAGCACCTTCACTTGCGCCATCCTCTTTATTTTTTAAACAACACTCCCACTCTAAAGTTGCCCAGCCCTGATAGTCGTTATGTGCCAATTTTGAGAAAATTGCTTTAAAATCAACCTGACCATCTCCAGTAGAACGGAATCGACCTGCACGATCTCCCCAATTTTGATAGCCCCCATACATCCCTTGGCGACCTGTCGGGTTAAACTCAGCATCTTTGACATGGAACATTCGAATAAAATCTTTATAGATATCGATGTATTCCACATAATTCAGTTGTTGCAGAATAAAATGACTCGGGTCAAAAAGAATCTGACAACGTGGGTGGTGTTGTGTTCGTTCTAAGAACATTTCAAAGGAAATACCATCATGTAAGTCTTCACCAGGATGAATTTCGTAACACAAATTGACATTATGTTCATCACAAGCATTGAGGATCGGCATCCAACGACGTGCAAGTTCATCAAAAGCGGTTTCAATAAGTCCAGCAGGGCGTTGAGGAAAAGGAAAGATATAAGGCCATGCCAGTGAACCGGAAAAAGTTCCCATATCTTGTAAACCTAAACGGGCAGATGCTTGAACAGAAGCCAACATTTGTTGTTCAGCCCATTGAGTTCTAGCTACTGAATTTCCATGTAAATGTGAAGGTGCAAAACCATCACATAAAGCATCATAAGCCGGATGCACAGCCATAAGTTGACCAAAAATATGCGTTGTCAACTCACTAATTTCTAAACCATTATTTTGTAAAACCCCTTGTATTTCATCGCAATAATCTTGGCTTGTGGCTGCTAAATTAACATCAAATAAACGCTTATCCCATGCTGGCAGTTGTACAGCTTTAAAGCCTTTATCGGAAACCCATGCGGCAATGCTCTCTAAATTATTAAACGGGAAAATATCATCACTGAATTGTGCGAGATGAATACTTGGACCTTTGATGGTTTGCATAGCTAAACTCAATTAGTTGTCGATCGACAAACAATAGGCTTTCTTTTGAATAAAAACAACAAGTTTTTAAAAAGAATCTGAAAAAGGGCAGCCTCTCCAACAAATCCTATTGATTTATTTGCGAAATTTATTTTTTCGAATGATAATAAAAAATACTAAATCGGATTGAAGCGTCGTTATGGCTGGTAGACCAAGAGAATTTGATAGAGAAAAAGCACTGATTCAAGCGCGTGATTTTTTCTGGCAACATGGCTATGAAGGGACTTCGATGTCAGATTTAGTCGAGGTCTTAGGTATTGCTTCAGCGCGTATTTATAAAGCCTTTGGCTCGAAAGAGGCGTTGTTTCGAGAAGCTGTTATACATTACGAAGAAAATGAAGGCGGCTTTGCGATCCACGCTTTACAACAAGCAAATATTAAGGATGCGATCAGCCAATTATTTCAAGATGCAATCAAACTTTATACCCAGAATAATCATTCATATGGCTGTATGGTTGTATCATCTGCAAGTGTATTAAGTCAGGAAAATCAAGGTCTTTTAGACTGGATGAAGCAACAACGTATTGAACGTGGTCAAAGTCTGGTTAAGCGCTTTAAACAGGCGAAAGCAGATGGACAATTATTAGAACATGCCGAACCTGAAATATTAGGGCAATATTACGGACTAGTGCTACATGGATTATCTGTTCAAGCTAGAGATGGTTATTCAGAACAAATGCTTTTGCAAATCATCGATTTTTCCCTTAAAAATTTAGATCAATATCTGGTTTCATCTTCAAAAGCTTAGGCATAGATCAGCAGTAACAATGTATAAGTGATGCATTGTTAACAGGTATTGAAGCAAGTGGTTGGTATGATTACTTCGAACATGTAAATGCTGCGGGGACGGAAGGTGATTTCCAGCAACATCTTGATGCTTTAGCAAAGTTTTAATTTTTCTTCTAAGATGCATATTTATTTTTGAGGTCATATCAAGGTGTTCTTTAAAGCTTAAATATCTTATAGAAATGCTTGTTCAATCGAAGAAAATTGTGAATACTCATGCGCATAAATTTAGGCTGTAAAATTATCTTTTGGGGTTAGACAATTACTGTGAAAACGTATCCATTTTCTCGTTTACAAAAAGCATTATTGGCAGTTGGTTCATTTTCATGTCTAGGGCTAAGTTCAGCATTGGCACATGCTGATACTGAAAAAGATACCCAACAACTTAAAACGATTAAAGTAAGCGTTCAAACAATAGAAACAACACCAACTGCTTATTATCAACCCAAGGTAAATTTATCAGGATTTACTCAGCAAAATCTTGCTGAGATTCCTGCATCTATCAGTACAGTCACCGCGGAACGTATCGCTGACCAACATGCAAAAACCCTGACGGATGTTGTTAAAAATGATGCAGCCATCGGCGATGGCTATGCACCCATTGGTTATTATCCAAACTTTATTATGCGTGGCTTTAACCTGAATTTAGGGTCAAGTTATTTACTCAATGGTCATTTGTTGCGTGGCGAGCAAAATGTGGCACTAGAGAACAAGGCACAAGTTGAAATTCTAAAGGGTATAAGTGCAATCCAAAGTGGGATGTCAACACCGGGTGGTGTTATCAATTATGTCACTAAACGTCCAGAAGACATTCGTGCTATCACCGTTGAAGTGGATAGTCATGGTGGAAATCGTGTCGCAACTGACTTGGGTGGTTTGTTCGGAGACGATCAGCAGTTTGGTTATCGACTGAATCTGGCCAAAGAAGAAATTCATCCTTATGTTGAGCATGCAGATGGGAAGCGTTTGTTTGGTGCTTTGGCTTTAGATTGGGAAATTTCAGATCAGTCAAAATTAGAATTTGATATTGAATCACAGCATCAACGTCAGCGCTCAGTCGCAGGTTATCAGTTACTGGATGGTACCACTGTACCCACTGGCGTCAAATGGGACCGTTTACTTGGTTATCAAAGCTGGAGTAAACCAGTGACCAATGAAAGTCTAAATGCCAGCTTAAAATATATTTACCAAGTCAATGACCACTGGACAACAAATCTGTCTGCTGCACAAAGCCGTGTCGTGATTGATGATTATTCAGCATTTCCGTGGGGTTGTGGTAGCAGTATTTGTCAAACGACAAGTTTAGGTAATACCTTTGACCAAAATGGTAACTATGATATTTATGATTTCCGTAATCCAGACGACAGCTTCTTAACCAATCAATTTAAAGCAGGCTTAAACGGAAAGTTTAGTGCAGGAGCTTGGCAACATAAGCTAAGTTTAGAACTGTCACATACAGGGAAACGGCATATACAATATAATGCAATCAATGAATGGGTGGGTACAGGAAATATTTATAATGATCCTATAACGTATGCGCCTACTGACAAAACTTTAGGTAAACATTATAAATCATTAGACAGTCAACAAACTGCATTGAACTTACTTGACCAGATTGACTTTAACGCTGAATGGTCAGTATTGTTGGGCGGCAAACTAATGCACTTAAATGAAAATGCCTATGATGAAGATGCAAACAACATCCGAGAGACCAATTTCAATCGTTTCTTACCGCAGTTTGCGTTGATGTATCAACCTTGGGAACAGACTCATCTCTATGCTTCTTATGCCAAAGGATTAAGTGATGGCGGACAAGCCCCTTGGTTTGCTACTGGTATTCCTGATCAAGGTATTGAAGGTAATGCTTTTAAAACGTTAGCACCGATAAATTCAACTCAGTATGAATTGGGTCTTAAGCAGCAGTGGCAAACATTACTGTTTACCGCGGCGTTGTTCGATTTAACCCAAGACAATCAATACACCAACGCAGACAAATACTTTGTCACGGATGGTAAGCAACATAATCTTGGTTTGGAATTGGGCTTACAAGGACGCTTAGGGCAAAATTTAGATATGACTTCTTCTTTAGCTTTAATTCGTTCACGTTTAAAAGAAATACAAGTGGCTGATTATCAAGGTCATCAAACTCAGAATGTACCAAGTGTTCGTTTTGCTAATCATCTATCTTATCGAGTACCACAAGTAGATGGCTTACGTTTATTGGCTGGCATGCAATACAGCAGCAGTAAATATGCCAATAAAACAGGTACAGTAAAAGTATCAGGCTATAGCGTGTTTGATGTAGGTACAGCTTATAACTTCCGTGCTTATGGTTATGACAATACGCTTCGATTTAATGTTGATAACGTGTTTAATAAAAAATACTGGCGCGATGCGGGGAGTTTCTTAGGCGATGACTATTTATTTCTTGGTGCACCACGTACAGCGCAACTCTCGTGGACTGTGGGTTTTTAACTAAACTAATTTAGTTATATCAATATTTTAAGATTATTTCATAAGACTTTTTTAAAGCTAAAAATCAACATAAAATCCCCCTCATCCTAGCCTTCTCCCGTGGGGAGAAGGAACTTTCAATCGCAATATGATTCATTCAACATGATCATTTTTTGATTTATGAAAGAGATTTATTTAAATAAATATCAAAAATCTAGATAGTACAAACCTAAAAATATAAATTGGATTTATTCTAAAAAATAACCAATTATAGAATTCTAAGCAATTTAGTAAGGAATGCTAAAAATGGAAAAAAAAATTAGAGTTGCTGTGATTGGTGGCGGTATTGCGGGATTAGCACTCACGACTCAATTGGTCAAAAATAAACATTTGGATGTACATCTCTTTGAGTCCGCATCACAGTTTTCCGAGATTGGCGCAGGGATTTCATTTGGTGCCAACGCAGTTAAAGCCATTCAATTATTAGGTTTAAGCCAAGAGTATGAATCTATTGCAGATCAGGTAAAGGCACCATACACTGATATTTGGTTTCAATGGCGTAATGGTTATACCGATGAGTATCTATCTGCATCGATTGCGCCACAAGTCGGACAATCTTCGGTACATCGTGCAGATTTTCTCGATCGTTTAATTCCGTTGGTGCCTTTAACAAATGTACATTTTAATAAACGTGTACAAGAAATTGAGGCAGATGAAGAACAAGCGATAATTCACTTTATCGATGGACAACATATTACATTTGATTATGTGATTGGTTGTGATGGAATTCGGTCAGTTGTTCGAAATCATGTGCTTGATTCTAATCAATTAGCGCGTGTTGAACCTCAGTTTTCGGGGACTTGGGCATATCGTGGAATTATTAAATTTCAAGATTTTAAGCAAGCCATTGCAAAACTGGGAAATGATGCAGAAATTGCCGATGTACCACAAATGCTTTTAGGGAAAGATAAACATATCTTAACTTTCCCAATCCGTCAGGGTGAAGAAATTAACATTGTTGCGTTTAAGTCAGATCGCACGCAAACTGTATTAGCAGAGAATACACCATGGACATCTCCTGTTTCAAAACAAGCCATGCTGGCTGACTTTGCAGACTGGAGCGAGAGTTGTAAAGCATTATTGGATCTGATCGACTCACCAACCATTTGGGCATTACATGAAATTCAACCTTTAGAAACCTATATAAACAAAAACAATAATGTGATTTTGATTGGCGATGCTGCTCATGCCATGTTACCGCATCAAGGTGCTGGTGCTGGACAAGGTTTAGAGGATGCTTTGATTTTAGCTAAATTATTAGAAAACCCTAGGTTGACATCTGAATCTATCAAAGCTGTATCGGAAATCTATGAGCAAGTTCGATTAGCGCGCGCCGTGAAAGTTCAAAATACCTCGCGTGAATCAGGTGAAATCTATGAGCTATATTCATCGAAATATCCTGATTTTGAATCAATAGGCCAACATTTGACACAGCGTTTTGACTGGTTGTGGCAGCATTCGCTTGAAAATGATATTCAGACAGCTAAAGCAGCATTAGCAAAACAACTACAGCACACTGAAATGACGACTTAAACAACAAAGATTACAAACAGGACAATATGACCAGGGAGGTCTATTATGCAAAGCATAAATGCAAATGAAATTATTGATCATGCCAAATTAAAAGCCATTCATTGGCGGGTGATTTTACTCAGTGCATTGATCATTATCTTTGATGGTTATGATTTAGTGATTTACGGTGTTGCTTTACC
This sequence comes from Acinetobacter legionensis, assembly GCF_048551735.1. Lineage (NCBI taxonomy): Bacteria > Pseudomonadati > Pseudomonadota > Gammaproteobacteria > Moraxellales > Moraxellaceae > Acinetobacter > Acinetobacter legionensis. The sequence goes on along the minus strand of NZ_JBIMBV010000007.1, from coordinate 28,878 downwards.
CAAGTTAATGGCAGAATGGAAAATTGACAGTATTACGGCTGGATTTCTGGGCAGTGTCGCTTTATTTGGGATGATGTTTGGTGCAATTATTTTCGGTAGCCTGAGTGATAAATTAGAAAGCTATGGATTTAGCCGCAAAAAATTAATTATTTTATGTATCTGTTTATTCAGTGGTTTTACTTTAGTTTGTGGTTATGCCAATAATCCACAAAGTTTTGGAGTTTTTCGGTTTTTGGCTGGTTTGGGATTAGGCGGGGTCATGCCAAATGTAATCGCCTTGATGACTGAATACGCACCTAAAAAACTACGTTCAACCTTGGTTTCCTTAATGTTTAGTGGTTATGCAGTCGGTGGGATGTGTTCAGCTTTATTAGGAATGTGGTTAGTCCCGCAATTTGGTTGGAAAATCATGTTTATTCTAGGAGGAACGCCACTTTTACTCATTCCGATAATCTGGAAGCTGTTACCCGAATCGATTGATTATTTGGTGCGCCGTGATAAAACTGACCAAGCCATTGAGATCCTTAAACAAATTGACGGCAAAATTACCTATACGTCTCAGACTCAAATTGGTCTTCATCAAGACAATCAATCTACCTCTAAAACCCCGATCAAGGATTTATTTGCAGAAAATCGTGGGATGGTGACACTCTTATTCTGGGGCAGCGTATTTATGGCGCTTGTACTGGTCTATGCTTTAGGTAATTGGTTGCCTAAATTAATGGTAGAAGCAGGCTATGACTTATCGACCAGTCTGGTTTTTCTATTGGCTTTAAATATTGGTGGAATGCTTGGTGCAATTTGTGGTGGCTACTTAGCGGATCGTTTTAATCTGGCAAAGGTATTATGCTCACTGTTTTTAAGTGGCGCGATCGCATTAATCTTACTGAGTTATAATTTACCAATGGTCATTCTTTATTTTTGTATTGCGGTTGCAGGTGCTGCATCAATTGGTGGGCAAATCTTATTATTGGCGTATATGTCCCAATTTTATTCATCCAATATTCGTGCAACAGGCTTAGGAATGGCTTTAGGTGTGGGGCGCTTAGGCGCAATTTTAGGGCCAATCTTATGTGGTTGGCTGTTAAGCTTAAGTCTGCCCATTAATTATAATTTTATCGCATTATCAATCCCTTGTATTATTGCGGTAATGAGTGTTTCAATGATTCGCTTACAGTTGAAAAAAACAAAATTGGCGGTGAAAGCGGTACAAATCTAAAAGTAGAGCAGGGAGGTCTACCTCCCTCATTCAATAGAGATATGACAATTGATTGATCTAAGTCTTATTAAAGTTTTTATTATCGTTTTTGAAACTAAAAATATTAGTCATGCAGCTGAGCGCCTCAATTTAAGCCAGCCATCTGTCACCTACAATCTAAATCGCCTACGTAAATTTTTAAATGATCCTTTATTTGAACGAGACAAATTTGGAGTCAAACCGACCAAGTTGGCACAAAGTTTATACCCAAGCTTTAGGCAAGCAATTACCGATATTGAAATGGCAATTACAGCTTCTAAATACTTTGACCCAAAAACGTCAACTCGGATATTTCGTTTAGGCTTATCTGATTTGGGTGAAATATGTTTACTACCTTCTTTAATTCAATACCTTTCTAAAGAAGCACCATTTATTAAGGTGGAAATTGAAGAAATTCAATCGCATAAAGTTGAAGACTGGCTGACTGAAGGTTTTTTAGATGTTGCTGTATTCAATAGTAGTTATACCGTTATGCCTAAAATTGAATCACGTAATTTATTTGAAGAACGCTATATGTGCATTGCGCATAAGTACCATCCACGTATCAGGGATACACTGAGTTTAGAACAATATTTTCAAGAAAATCATGCTGCTATTAAGTCTTCAACGGGTCACATTGAAATTGATCAAAGGCTGAAGGAATTGGGCTTAAAAAGAAAAATCATGCTTGAGCTTCCTCATTTTAGTGTTTTACAAGATGTGGTGACCAGTTCTGAATTATTGGTGACCTTGCCTTCACGAGCAGCAAAAGTATATGCACGTAATGGTGATGTGAACATTTTTGAATTACCATTTTCAGTTAAACCCTTTAATGTGAGTACCAATTGGTATAACCATCGAGATGATATAGAAGCCCGAACTTGGTTTATACAAACGTTACAAGAACTTTTCCAAGCGTTGTAACGCCGTATTCTTATGAACAATGCGTTAAAAAGTAGTGGATAGAGTCATAACTTATCTGAACTAATCTTTATTTGAATGAGAGTTTCAAGTAATCAGCATTAAGAATTAAAAATCTATTTATCTTGTCAAAAATAGAATATCATTCCAATCATCGATAAATTAGTGACTCATTTTTTTAATTTCTTATATAAAGTGAACTGCATGAAATTACAGCTAGATAAATATGATCGTGGAATTTTGGAACTCTTGCAAAAAGACTGTACCTGTGCAATTGGTGATATCGCAGATCGTATTGGATTAAGTAATACCGCCTGTTGGCGACGCATTCATAAAATGGAAGAAGAAGGAATTATTCGCGCTAAAGTTGCTTTATTAGATTGTAAAAAGTTAAATATCAACGTGATTGTTATGGTTTTTATTAAAACAGCACAACATAATGCAGAATGGATTCAAAAATTTCACAATCATATCCACACAATCGATGAAGTTATAGAAGTGTATCGGATGGCTGGAGAGACTGATTATTTGTTAAAAGTCGCTGTACCCGATGTTCTTGAGTATGACAAAGTCTATAAAAAAATAATTCAAATTTCTGGTCTTACTGATGTGAGTTCGAGTTTTGCAATGGAGCAAATTAAGTATACAACTGAATTACCTTTAAATTTTCTTTGAGCATTGATGTTTTTGCATAAAAACCAAAGTCCTCAATAGTCTATATTTCTTTTAGGCTTTGATCTGTGAAATGCTTTTTACAAAGGAATCGAACTATCTCAATGACTATAGAAAGGTAAATAAGCCTTAAAAATTATTCAATAAAGCACTGAACATATCACTCAGCCAGATTATCAGTATTTACCTTATCATGTCATTAAGGGAATAAAATTCCCAGTAAATGTTAAAATACGGATTTATATTCTATATTTTTTAAAAAATAGTGATTTATTTAAAATAAAAATTCTATGCATTTTATCTATCATTGGTTGTAGAAATATTTCTTAGAAATCATGCTGGTGTTGCTATGAATCATTTTTGTACACAAGTCATAAATTTGGGAAGAACCCCTCAGCGTTTTGATGGTTTGGTGAATACACCTGTTTATCGAGGCTCAACTATTGTTGTCGATAGTTTTAAAGAATGGGAAGATCATAAGCAAAATGGCGGTGTTTATAAACATTATGGCCGTTTTGGTGCTGCTACAGCAAAGTCTTTTGAAAGTGCAATTAATGCATTAGAAGGTGGGGCAGGATGCATGGTTTTTCCATCTGGACTATCGGCTTGTACACATGCATTAATGGCATTCGTTGCAGCAGGTGATCACGTTCTTATTGCTGATAATATTTATGGGCCAACACGAAGTTTTGCAGACAGTATGTTGCCCAAACTGGGAATCCATGTTGAATACTTTAACTCATGTGATTTAAACGAGTTAAAGAGCAAAATTAATCAAAAAACCAGCGTGGTCTTTGTAGAGTCACCGGGTTCAATTACTTTTGAAATTAGTGATATTGCTGCAATCTCAGAAATAAGCCATGCTAGGAATGCCAAGGTTTTAGTAGATAACTCTTGGGCAACGCCATTGTTTTTTCAACCTTTAAAACATGGTGCCGATGTCTCAATTCAGGCTGTCACAAAATATATTGGTGGGCATTCTGACATTCTCATGGGGGCTGCAACTGCAAATGCAGCATCGATTGAGCAATTAAATAAAGTTGTGCATTTTTTTGGTGAAACGACAAGTCCAGATGATATTTATTTAGCTTCACGTGGATTAAGGAGTTTAGCTGTCCGCTTAAAACAACATGAAGAGAATGGCGTGATACTTGCTCATTATCTAAATGAACATCCAGCAATCGATGTGGTAAATCATCCAGCTTTAGCAATGAATCCATATCACAAACTATGGCAACAGAGCTTTTCTGGGTCTACAGGCTTATTTTCTTTTTATTTAAAACAAAACAATCCATGTTTTGTTGAGGCTTTCTTTGATTCTTTAAGGCTTTTCCACATTGGCTTGTCATGGGGTGGATTTGAAAGTTTGATTTTGCCAGTTGGAACGCCTTATCGAACTCAAAGTCATTTGCCTAGTCCTGGATATTTGGTACGTCTACATGCAGGACTTGAACATGTAGACGATTTAAAAGCGGATTTGGAGGAGGCACTAACTATTGCTCAGCGTGCGATAGCTTAACTCTTGTAGTTTTACGTTTTCTTAATTCCCATTTTAATTGTTTTATTAATGTTGAATATCTAAAGCTTGATTCTACCAACCATTAATTTAAATGGTTGCTGAAGTCATTTTTTAATTCTTTTATTGTTGGAATAGCAGGGTATTCAGCATCTAATCTACGTCCATTCCTATTGATTTTCTTTTTTCTATTTGGCTTTATTCTTATAAAAACAAGCTCATCTGGTTCATTTCTATGGTTGATTTCACAAATCATAACTGTTCCAAATTTCTCAATAATTGTATGTTTTGGAAAAGTTCTTTTAACTAATTCTTTTAAATTATGTTTATTGGATTTTTTACTTTTAATGATAAGAATTCCAAGACCCACAATGATTAAAACAATAACTAGAATTTTCATTTATTTTCCATGAAAACAGGGTGATTTCTCATCTAAAATATACTCAAATGTTAATCTATATGAATGATTAATCTTATATTTTAATATAACTGTTCTATATTTCATTAAATCATTCATTTTAGATTTTTTAAATTCTGAGCAAAAATTGCACATTTAAGTACTTTTGAGCAAATACATTCACATTTTTCCTTAACAACTGGAAAGTGACTATTCATATTTTTACAGCTCTAGATATTTTTTTAAATAGAGCCCCGTTAAGGATTTTTCAAATGAGAGTAAGTCGCTAATTGTTCCAGAGAATACCAATTCACCACCGTTATCTCCAGCCAATGGGCCAATATCAATCACCCAATCTGCTTGAGTCATGATATCTAAATTATGTTCAACAACAATGACGGTATTGCCTTTTTCAACTAAGTTATTTAATAACTCGATCAATCGTTCAGTATCAGAAGGATGTAAGCCTGTGCTTGGTTCATCCAATACAAAAACATTATCTGTTTCATTGAGCTGCTTTGTGAGTTTTAGTCTTTGACGCTCACCTCCAGAGAAAGTATTTAAGCGTTGGCCAATTGCAATATAGTCTAAACCCAAGCTCACTAGAGAATTAAATTGCTGCTGTAAATTGTAATCTTCAAAAAAATGACTAGCTTCACTGACAGTCATTTTCATAAGTTCAGCAATATTCTTATCTTTATAATAATATTTTAACACCTCTGGTTTATATCCCGAGCCATGGCATAAGTCACACGTCATTTCTACATCATCTAAAAATGCCAACTCAATTCTCTCGATACCTGATCCTTTGCATTGAGGGCAAGCCCCTTCACTATTAAAACTAAACAGCTTAGCACTAACTTTATTTGCTTTTGCAAATAGTTGACGAATCGGATCAAGAAGGTCTAGATAGGTAAGTAAATTTGACCGAATACTTGCAGTAATTGCAGATTGATCAATGACTTTCGTTTCAGGGTATTGTTGCGGTAATACTTTACTTATTAAAGTACTTTTTCCTGAACCTGCAACTCCTGTAACAACAGTGAAGCAATTTTTAGGGATAGCTACATCAATATTTTTCAAATTGAATAAATGGGCATTCTTAATCGAAATCCATTCATGACTGACACGTGGGATTTTCTTATAGGTATTGGGTCTTCTAAAAAATTGACCTGTTAAACCAGACGAGTTTTTTAATTCCGCAAATGTTCCTTGGTAAATAATCTGACCACCGTTTGCGCCAGAAAGTGGTCCCATATCAATAACATGATCAGCAGTTCTAATAAGATCAGGATCATGTTCAACAAGCAATACGCTATTTCCTTTATCTCTAATTTTTTGAATGATTTTAATAATATTATCTAAATCTTTTGGATGCAGCCCCACACTTGGCTCATCAAAAATATACAGTAAGTCGACTAAGCTATTCCCTAAATGTTTGACCATCTTGATTCGTTGAGACTCACCACCAGACAAGGTGTTGCTTACACGATTAAGATTTAAATAGCTGAGGCCGACCAAGTTTAAGTTCATTAATTTGTTAATGATCTCATATAAAACAGTTTCAAATTTCTCACTTTTTATCGACTCTATAAACGCTAAAAGCGCTGACACAGATAGGGCAGTACAATCAGCAATATTTTTACCATGAATTTTACAAGATAAAGATTTTTGATTAAGCCGTTGTCCATGGCATAAAGAACATGGTTTGGTGCTAATAATCTGCTCAAGTTTTTCTCGATAACGATTTCGTTCTTGTGCTTCACCTTTTAAAAAGTTACGTTCAAATCGGGTAATCAGTCCTTCATAAAGGGCCGTTTTTTTCCATTCACTTTTTGGATTTAAAGGTTTATGCTGGGGAGCGTTCAAAAACAAATCCCATTCTTTTTCACTATAATCTTTTAATTTTTTATCTAAATCGAAATAACCAGAATCAGCATATCTCGTCCAACGCCAAGCAGTGGGTTGATAGGTAGGGAAGTTGATAGCACCTTCTTCATTCAAGGATTTATTTAAATCTAATATTTTATAAATATCAATTATTTGCTCTAGACCTATGCCTTCGCATTGTGGGCACATACCATTGGGATGATTAAAAGAAAAAACATTTGAATAACCAACAAAAGGTTCACCCATACGTGAAAATAATAGGCGAAGATTTGCATAAATGTCTGTAATTGTTGCAACGGTTGATCGGATATTTCCTGTTAATGGTTTTTGGTTGATAATCACAGGAACATTGAGATTCTCGATTTTGTCAACATCCGCAACTCCAAAATGCTGCAGACGGTTGCGAACAAAGCTGTCTTGAGTTTCATTGATCTGTCTTTGCGCTTCAGCACCAATAGTTTCAAAAACTAATGATGATTTTCCTGAACCTGAGACTCCAGTAAAAACAACAATTTCATGTTTGGGAATCTTCAAAGAAAGATTTTTTAGATTATTTTGCCTAGCTCCGTAAATATTTATTGTTCTTTTAGTCATATGAGATCACTTGAAGTTAAGGATTTATAATAAAGATAAGACAAAATTTATAAAAAGGATGTATATGTTTATTAAATAAAAAGTTTAAATATTAAAAATTTTGATCTTTCCTCCACATTAGTGATACACAAGTGTTCAATAAAGTTAATGTATCAACAAGCACATACGAAAAACAAAATGGGGCAAGAGTTTTGTATATGGAATAAGACTTGGAAGAAAGCTTATTTAACTTATGTTCACCTAAAATCTACTTTATAGGCTAAAAACCATATATATCATTTTAATTCAATTGCTTATAACAAAATATACCTTAAATTAAAAACCAAAGTTCATGAACTGTAGTATCTATTTAGGTGAGAGAAATTTTATACCATCAGTTTTTTTAAATATTAATACTATGATTTAACAATACTCAAAACGGATTGTAGTTAAACATTGATTCGACATAATTTATGATATTTTTGATCCATCGATAACGAGCTCAACACACTTTGCCACTTAGACTAAGATCATTAAAGGAGTTATGAGAATCTTCTCTTGACTCCCTTTTTTAAATTATCTTTTGATAACTAATGCTAACTTCCCAACATGTTTTCCTTGCTGTAACAATTCATGAGCTTGCCGCGCATTTTCAAGATCAAAGGATTGATAAAGTATCGGTTTGAGTTGTTCTTTTGAAATTAAAGGCCAAACTTTTTCCTGAAGGGCAGCCATAACTTCAGCTTTGGCTGTAGCAGATTGGGAACGTAACGTTGCGCCAGTATGAGTAAGACGTTTTGCCAACATTGGGAAAATATTGACTTTTTCTGCAAGCCCTTTTAGGACACCAACTTGTAAAATAGTGCCATTCATAGCTGCAACCTCATAGTTTTTCTGAATGTAATCGCCTGCAATAATATCTAAGACAAAATCTACACCTTGACCATTGGTATGTTTTTTTATTTCTTCAACAAAATCCTGTTCTTTATAATTAATCGCAACATCAGCGCCAAGTTCTAGACTTGCTCGTTGGTGTGCAGTACTAGAAACTGTAGTAAAAATTTGTGTAGCACCAAAGGCTCGCGTCAGCATAGTTGCGGTAGTTCCAATGCCAGAAGTGCCACCATGAATTAGAATAGAACTGTTTTCTCTAAATTTTGCATGTTGAAATAGATGAGACCAAACTGTCATAAATGTTTCCAGCAGAATTCCACCCTCTATTAAGGTTAAACCCTCAGGAATAAACAAAACATTATCTTGATGTGCAATCACATATTCAGCATAACCACCGCCTTGTACCAAAGCACATACTTCATCACCAACTTTCAACTTACGTACAGATGAACCTACTGCTTTCACTACACCTGAGACCTCTAAACCAGGGATGTCTGTCACACCTGGAGGCGGAGCATATAAACCTTGTCGCTGCATTACATCTGGCCCGTTAATACCAGCAGCAACCACTTCAATTAAGACGCCATCATTACTTAGCTCAGGAATAGGACGTTCACTTACTGTAATAACTTCAGGACCGCCTGCACCATTAAATGTAATACATTTCATAAATGTCTTTTCCTTATCATTGTTGGAAATGGGATTTTGAATCGTCAATCTCGTTTTAAATAAAATTAATTTGAAGAAGGTCTCTTACCTAAAGTGATCGCTAATGCAAATGCTATAAATTTACCAAAAGGAGCATGGAGCAGACTTGGAAAGTTCCACCGGCCTTGATCAAATACACCTTTGGCATGACTCATCGAACGAAAGCCCTCAATTCCATGATAGGCTCCCATGCCACTTGGACCTACTCCACCAAATGGAAGATCATCTTGCGCAACATGGATAAGGGTATTGTTAATGCCTACATTCCCTGATGTAGTACGACTTAGTATTTTTTTGCAATCTGCATTTTTTTCACCAAAATAGTAAAGAGCTAAGGGTCTATCTCTCGTATTAATATAGTTAATCACTTCATCAACACTGCGATATGTACGAACAGGAAGAATTGGACCGAATATCTCTTCTCGCATAATGGCATCATCATCTTTTGCACCGATAACAAGAGTTGGGGTGAATGTACGTTGTCTATTAATTACAGATTCAGGTCTAATACCTACTTCAACAATACGTGCACCATTTTTCTCAGCATCTTTAATCAGATTTTGCAAACGGTTGTAATGTCGTTCATTCACAATGGAAGTGTAATCTAAGGTATCAGGACCATTTGGATAGAATTTTTTAACTGTTTTATCATATTGATTAATAAATGATTCTAGATCATCTTCATGTACCAAGGCGTAATCTGGTGCAACACAAGTTTGCCCCGCATTAGACAATTTTCCATAAGTAATACTCGTCAAAGTTCTTGAATTGACATGACCTTTAGCGACAATCACAGGACTTTTCCCACCTAACTCAAGCGTAAGAGGGACAAGATTATCACTTGCAGCTTTCATCACTTTACGACCAACAGGTGTGCTACCTGTAAATAAAAGATGATCAAAGGGCAAGGCGCTGAATTCTGCACCAATTTCAGGCCCTCCAAGAACAACTGCAACCTCATCTAGTGGAAATATATCTGCCAACATTCGATAAATGACATCACTGGTACGAGGCGTTAATTCTGATGGTTTTAACATGACTCGATTCCCAGCAGCTAAAGCAGTCGCTAATGGAATCAATGTCAATGATATTGGGTAATTCCAAGGTGCCATAACACCAATGACACCTTTAGGTTGATATTCTACACGGGCAGTCGCAGAACGATAAAATAAACTGACATGGCGGTGTTCAGCTTTCATAAAACGACCTAAGTTTTTAGTCAGATAATCTATAGATTGAATGATACCCAGCAACTCCATCACATCCGTTTCATGATGTGAACGATGTCCAAAATCTTCACTTACGGCGGTCTGCAATTCAGTGCGGTTTGCAAGCAATGCAACACGTAATTTTTTTAAATTTGCTTTTCTTTGGGACAAAGTTGTTGGCTCTGATCGGAGAAAAGCTTGGCGTTGTTGATCCAAAATTTTATTCAAATTTTCAATTGGATGGGTCTTATTTAAAGCATTCATTTTTTCACCTCACGATATGAAGACAACGATTAATGCCTACATGAATGTGTAACTCGTTAAGATAACTATAAGATTAAAGTCAACTTTAATGTCAACTGAAATAAATCAAAAATTAAAAAATAATTTGTAGAGGTGTAGGAAATGTATAAGCAAACTTTGATAGGAAATACGGGGAATAAATAAATCTTTTTCTATTCAACAATCACTGACTAAAAAATCAATTTTTTAAACTTAAACTTTTGCAATCAAAACTGACTAAAAGCATTGAGCTTGAGGTGAGCTTTAATCTTAATATTGAATAACTATCTGAAGAGATAGTGCCGTATTTATCCAATTTACCAACATTGACGACAACATAAATTAGTAATCAAATTGTGCAATTTTTGCATCATTAGCTTTTTAAAAATCGTGCTGAGTTTTATTAAAACCTACCAGCAGGACCGTTTTATGGGTTCAAGCGTGATGGTGTTGACCCATCTGAACCTATTTTTGGAATTGGTGGCGTCAAGGTATGATGAGTGGGGCCAAAGCACACTATGATGGGATTGTCGCATTCTCTCAGACTGATTTTACAGAAGATTTAAAAAAAGATCTCTGTTCCAGTATGAGTAATGCATGGTGATGATGACCAAATCGTACCTTATGAAAATGCTGGGGCTTTGTCTGCCAAACTCTTACAAAATGGAACTTTAAAAATTTATAAAGGTTTTTCAGATGGAATGCCCACTGTGAATGCAGATGTTATTAATCCTGATTTATTAGCATTTATTCGTGAATGGTGAGTATGAGTCATACCTTAAGCATGTTAAAAGATAGAGGCAAATAAAGCCTCTATCTTTTTAAATTAAAAGCACAAATTTTTTAATAAGCTATTAATTAATAAATATTTTGATAATTATATTAATTAACTCAAAAAAATCCATTGACATTAAAGTTGGCTTTAATCTTAAAGTATAACCATACCAAAACAGGACACCGAAATGAAAGTGTTTGATAAATTAGTTTTACCAAATGGCTCCCAAATTCAAAATCGAATTGCCAAAGCAGCCATGGAAGAAAACATGGCTGACTTAAACCATGCACCATCAGAAAAACTGATGCATTTATATCAAGCATGGGCGAATGGTGGAGTAGGGCTCATCATTACAGGAAATGTTATGGTTGATCGTCGTGCTATGACAGGACCAGGTGGTGTGGTTTTAGAAGATGATAAATTTATAGATACTTTTAAACGTTGGGCACAGATAGGGCGCTCACAAGGTGCGCAAGTTTGGTTGCAAATTAATCATCCCGGTCGCCAAATGCAATCAAATTTAGGACAGGAAACATGGGCACCCTCTGCTGTAGGACTAGATTTAGGGAAAATGTCTGATCGTTTTAGTATTCCGATTGAAATGACTCAAGACATGATCGATGAAGTCATCCAACGTTTTGCAAATACTGCACGTTTAGGTGAGCAAGCAGGATTCACTGGTGTTGAAATCCATGCTGCACATGGCTATCTATTGAGTCAATTCCTCTCACCTTTAAGCAATAAACGCCAAGACCAATGGGGTGGCTCATTGGAAAATCGCGCACGAATCCTAATTGAAATTGTCAAAGCAGTGCGTGCTGTGGTTTCACCAACATTTACAGTTGCAGTGAAACTTAACTCTGCTGATTTTCAACGTGGAGGTTTCAGTGCTGAGGAGGCACAACAAGTCGTTTGCATGCTTAATAAATTGGCTGTTGATTTGGTAGAGCTTTCAGGTGGTAGTTATGAGGCACCAGCGATGCAAGGTCAATCAAGAGATGATCGTACATTAGCCCGTGAAGCATACTTCTTAGAATTTGCCCAAGAGATTGGTAAAGTTGCAAATATGCCTGTCATGGTGACAGGCGGAATACGTCGTAAACAAGTCGCTGAAAAAGTAATTGAAAGTGGTGTAGATATGGTCGGTATTGCGACTGCATTGGCGATTGATCCAAACTTACCAAATAAATGGAGGCAAGGACAAAACGTAGCACCTGAATTAAAACCAATTACTTGGGACAACAAAACCTTAGCGTCACTTGCGAGTATGGCGACAGTTAAATTCCAACTACGGAGGTTAAGTCTGGGCAAAAAACCAACCCCTAAAGTCTCACCTTTATGGGCATTACTAATACAACAAGCAGCGATGGCACGTCGTACTCATCAATATAAAAAGCGAATGCGCGATTATGCATTTTCGTCTTAAATACCGAGGACAGATTTCATGATAAATACAAATGATTCCAATTGGATGATTTACGGTGCAAATGGCTATACGGGCGAGTTAATTGCCCGTGAAGCTGTCCGTTTAGGTCTTAAGCCAATTTTAGCAGGACGCACACAAGCCAAAGTACAACAACTTGCTCAAGAATTAGGCCTTGAATACAAAGCTTTTGGTCTAGATGACGTTACAGCTGTGAGCGAACAATTAAATGGTGTTAAGCTAATCATGCATTGTGCTGGCCCTTTTTCCGCAACCTCACATTCCATGATGAAAGCTTGTATTAAAGCAGGTTCTCACTATTTGGATATTACAGGTGAAATTGCTGTATTTGAATTAGCGCAATCACTAACGTCAGAGGCACAACAAGCAAATATAGTGTTGTGCCCAGGTGTAGGTTTCGATGTGATTCCAACAGATTGTGTTGCTGCTGCCTTGAAAGAAGCTTTACCCGATGCGACTCATCTAGCACTCGGTTTTGATTCAAAAACAGGACTTTCACCAGGCACAGCCAAAACCAGCACAGAAGGCATGGCAGATGGCGGAAAAATAAGGAAAAATGGCAAAATCACTACCGTAGCTTTAGCACATCACGTACGTCAAATAGATTTTGGTGATGGCAAGAAGAGCGCAATGAGTGTCCCTTGGGGGGATGTTTCAACAGCTTTTCATACCACTGGTATTCCTAATATCGAGATTTTTGTACCAGCACCAACGTCCATGATTTTTGGTGCAAAAATGTTGAACTGCATACGTCCTATATTCAAACTTAAATCAGTACAAAACTTGATGAAATCAATTATTGAAAAATCTGTGGTAGGGCCTGATGAAGAATTACGCGCTAAATTGCCGACTTATGTGTGGGGCGAAGCAAGAAATGAAAAAGGTGTAATAAAAACAGCACGAATACAAACTCAAAATGCTTATAGCTTAACCGTAAATGGCGCTTTAACAGTCGTTCGTTATTTACTTGAGCATGATGTTAAGGGGGCAGCATATACTCCAGCAAAGTTAATGGGCTACAGCCTAGTGACTCAGATCGAAGGTTCAAGTGATATTGTAATTTCTTAGACGTACTCGGGATAGGATCTATCATATTTCTTAAATGTTTGTGATCCTTCTTAATTTAAACCAATTCCAAATATTTTATTTAGAATTGGTTTTTTTATTACTTTAGTTTTTAAATGATGAAAATTTTATATTAAATATAGCTATTTAAATTTATCTTATCTCGCTATGATTAAAATACTAAAAATATTTTAATCATCTTGAAAGCTATTTATTAGTTGAAAAATAATAAATGAGTATCAATATTAGATCAAACAAAAAAGTACCTCGCTAGGAAGTACTTTAATTTGAATATGACTTACTTTTTGTTGTTTTCATTACCTAAAGACTTCAATGGTATTGGCATATTTAAAGCCAACTGAGCATCTTTGACCACATCTAAACGTAATACTTTACCAGCACCGAGCGCATCAAGTAGGTTAGTTATAGGACCGCCATTTCGAACAAGTTGTACATTTCTCGGAAATAGCTGTTGTCCAAAGGCAAGTGTATTAGATTCTACAGATGTACTATGCCATTGGCCATCAACTAGATTAAACATCGTTTTAGTTTCGATATGAGATTGTGGTTTGACACGCTTAATCTTTGGTAACGGTGCAATTAAACTCAAATCTGGTTTACCATCAGTATTCAAAATCTGAGCTTCAACATTTTTATTACCAATCGTCATATCAATTGCTGTCAGCCATTTAGGGAGTTGATATCCATACACACCACGCACACGGGCAATTTCTGTATCTACAGGCAATGCTAAAACATGACCATAGTATTTATGGTTACGCATTGAACTTAACAATTCTGTAGTGTGAAACTTATGCGCACCAGGTTGACGAACAACTACAGCGACTGATACTTCATCGTAAGGATCGACATCACCTACAGCATAAGAAAAGAACGTAAGAGAAACTAAGCCATAGCCAGGGAAAGGTTGTAATGGCTCAAGTGGAGCAGGAAGTTTTGCTTTTAACTTGGATACTGGAGCAAGCATCAACAGTTGTACATTACTGGTACGATAATAAAAATTTGGTGACCAAACTTTACCAACACGAGTCTCTACCATTTTTTTAGGGATAGTACGGAAATAATCGATATTTCCAGCAGCGGGGTCTTTAGCAACTTCATCCAAGTCTGGATTCATGCGGAAACGATCGTAATAACCACCTTTAGGTACATTTACTTTATATGGTCCAAATTCAACTACGGTGGTTTTTTGATCACTATTCTCAACATTGCTAGAGGTAGTATTGGGTGTTGTAGCATGAGCAGATAAACTCAAGAATATACCAATTGATGCAGTAGCAGTTGAGCGACGGAATTTAATTTGATTGAACATAATGGTGTTCCTCCTATTAACATTAATTAAATGCTAAGATTAGAGTAAGGTTTAAGGTCAAGCTTTTTATGATTTTTAATTGATTTTTTTTTGTTTATTACAGTTATTAAAATAAAAAAACCAGATTTACATAATCTGGTTTTTGATGACGAGTGTAAAATGGATTAATGCATGGTTTTTAAGCGTTGTATTACAGCCTCCGCAATTTCTTTACTTGATTGAGGGTTTTGTCCAGTAATGATTCGATCATCAGCAATCACATAAGAGGTGAACGGAACCAAAGAACGCTTATATTTAGCACCGCGTTCGATTAATTGGTTCTGAAGTAGAAAAGGGACTTGAGATTTCATCCCTGATAGAGTCTCTTCAATATTTGCAAAACCAGTTACTGTTCTCCCCGCAATTAGTGATTGACCCTTATGATCCTGTAATGGTAATAATCCGCCCACTCCATGACACACCGCAGATACTACACCCCCTTGCTGATAAATTGTCTCACTGATCTTCTTTAGTTCTTGGTTATTAGGAAAATCCCACATCGTGCCGTGACCACCTGTGTAATACACTGCTTTATAATTAGATGGCACAATTGCTTTTGGTTCGAGCGTTGTTTTGAGATGTTGCATAAATTCAGGATTAGCTAAATGAATTTTTGCTGCGTTATCTAAATAGATTACTTTTAAACTGCGCTCATCGAGCGGAACACTGCCACCCCGAGGACTTACAAAATCCATTTCATAACCAGCAGCACGTGCAACATCATAAAAATGGGTAAGTTCAGTCAACCATAAGCCTGTCGTATCTTTACGATTGGGATAGGCGAAGTGATTTGTCATCACCACTAAAATTTTTCCATTCGATGCTAAATGCTTAGTTGGTTCAGATGCATAAGCGAAAGTATTGGCTAAAATTAGTGTAATAAAGCCAATGATCCAGTTTTGAAGAGTCCAAGATTTAAACATGACAGGTTCCTCATAAATTACCTGTCTCCAATGCTATGTTTAAAGTTCGGTTTAAGGTCAATAGTTTTTATGATTTAGCGACAAATGGAATACTTAGGCTTGATCATTAACGTAATAAAGATTCAGCAAACGTTGCGCATTTTCCTCACAAGTTATTTCATCAGGTTTGTTATTAATTGCATTAATCATAGTACGCAGATTATTTTTACTCATTGCTAATTTTTGCTCTAAATCTTCAATATCTTTAATTTTGCTTTCCAGTAAGCCAATCAAAATATCGTGATTCCATGTTGTCACGTTAGATGGCAAAAATGATTTTATTTCTGCTAAAGAAAAACCAACTTGCTGAGCTTGTTGAATTAAATAAAGTTGTTTAAGGTCATTTTCGCTATATTCTCTATAGCCATTTGCTTTGCGTTTTGCCTTTGGAAGCAGCTTAATCTGCTCATAGTAGCGAATCGTCGGTGTGCTTAACCCACTTTGTTTTGATAGCTTGCTTATATTCATTTCACTTAATTTCACTTGACATTAAAGCCAACTTTAGACTTATAGTGTGTTAAAAGCAAGATCAATAAAAATGAAAAATAGAGGCTGCTATGACAAAACGGATATTACATATTGTCACTAATGTCGATAACTATGAGGGTATAAATTATCCTACAGGGTTATCGTTGGGAGAACTTACTCATGCTTACGATGAGTTTGAAAAAAATCATTATGTTCAAGATATTGTAAGTCCACTCGGTGGAAATTCACCAATTGAACCTAAATCATTAGGACGTTTTGTTGCCGATCAATCAGTATTAAAACGTAAAAATGATCCAAGCTTTATGAAATTACTTGAGAATACAAAGAAGCCCTCTGAAATCAATTGGCAAGATTACGATGTGATTTATTACACGGGTGGCCATGGGGGTAATGTGGGATTTTTTGGATAATCTAGAACTCCAAGAAATTACCAAAAATATTTATGAAAACGGTGGGGTAGTATCTAGTGTTTGCCATGGTTATTGCGGGTTATTAAATATTCGGCTTTCGAATGGCGAATATTTAATTAGAAATAAAAAATTGACTGGTTTTGCGTGGTGTGAAGAAGTCTTAGCAGGTGTGGCTAAAAAAGTTCCATATAATGCAGAACAACGGGCAAAAGAACATGGTGCATTTTATGAAAGAAAGTTCATTCCTTTTGCCCCAAATGTTGTTAAAGATCAAAATTTGATTACTGGTCAGAATCCATTTTCTGCACGTGTTACTGCTGGAGCAATTATCGAGTATTTACAAAAAATGTAGTTCTATATTTGAGTATAGTGCAATAGAGTTAAAGTGATAATGCCTGACGGATGAAAGCATGAATACTAATTTATATAAGAAGAAATGTATAAAATGACACGTGTTATTTATTTAACTTATGTTTGCCTGAATCTGAATCCATATTTTTATTTTAAAAAATATTAAAAAAACAATAATAAATGTCTTAAATTTGAAATAATAAAAAACTAAGTTCATGAACTTGCTCTGTAAAGTACTGTTTGAACCAAAATAATGGCTAAGAATTGGACACTGATAACTATTCATTTTTCAATTAGTGATTTTAGATAACTCAATAATATCGGTCTTAAATTTAACTTTATGAGATGGAACTAATCAACAAGAAATAATTATTGCAGCTAAAAGATTGATGAAAGGAGCATATTCATGGGGAAATTATAAAATAAAACTTAAGATATTGATTTTTATATCTAATTAAGCATTGATGGTTACTAAAAAAATATATACTGTAATAAGCATTCATGGTAAAAAATTTAAATTCTTGATTGAGCTGTAGATGTATGTCCCTCGTCGTTACTAAAAGAAATAAAAATAGAGCCCAACTGATCCACGCTGTTTCACATTTAGCTGAAACAGAGGGGGATCATGTTTCTAGTATTTCAGGACTTTCTTTTCATAACAGAATAAGCCCAACGGAGAGCACTCATTGTGTCTACAATTTAGGTGTAGGTATTATCTTGCAAGGGCAAAAAGAAATTGTGATTGGAGATAAAGTCTATAAATGCTTTGAAGGACAAAGTATGTTGACGACGATTGATTTACCAGCAACATCACATGTTGTACAAGCCTCCTCGCATAAACCATTTTTAGCTGTTTTACTTTTACTCGATCTTCAGATGCTGAATGAGGTTGTAGCAAATATGCCAATCGAAGATGAACATTCATCTTCAGAGGATATTCATGATTCGTTTTCAGTAGATTGGGTAGATGATCCTCTTACAGATGCAGTATTGAGATTGGTTAAAGTCCTCGAAGAGCCTGCTATGATTCCTCATCTAGCACATTTAATTCAAAAAGAAATTATCGTTAGACTATTAAATAGTTCACAAGGTATTTATTTACGACAACTCGTCAAAACAGGATCTGTAAATCAAAAAATTCACCAAGTTGTGAATTGGTTGAAAAATAACTATACACAACCGATTCGGATGGATGATTTGGCGGAACGGGCATTTATGAGCCCATCAACTTTCAGACAACATTTCCGCGAAATTACAGGAATGAGTCCATTACAATACCAAAAACAACTCCGTTTACAGGAAGCTCGTCATTTGATGTTAAATCAAAATTTGGATGCAGGACGTGCAGCGAGTTTAGTCGGTTATGAAAGTGCTTCTCAGTTTAGTAGAGAATATAGTCGTTTGTTTGGAGAGTCACCTCAACGTGATGTGCAGCGATTAAAGCAGAGTTCATAATTGAATTTTGCCGAATTAAATATAATAGGCAAATAACTCGTCATTTTAGGCAATGTTAAAGTTTTCTCATTTTTTATACTGCTTATAAATATTCAACTTATTATTTAAGGCAGTTGAGATGTCGCTAAGCAAGCTTACTTTATTTAAACCTTTTGAGTTAGTTCATGGGATTTCTTTACGTAATCGAATTGTCATGGCGCCTATGACGACGTGGTCTGGAAATGAAGATGCAACGGTTTCTGAGCAAGAACTCGAATATATAAGACATCGTGCTCAAGATATAGGACTTGTTATTACAGGTTGTACGCATGTTCAGGAAAATGGAATTGGTTTTACCAATGAATTTGCTGCGTATGACGATCATTTTATCCCAAGTTTAACCTCACTTGCACAAGCAGCTAAAAGTGGAGGAGCTCCCGCCATTTTGCAGATTTTCCATGCAGGGAATAAAGCTGTACCTAGTTTGATACCTCATGCTGATTTGGTAAGTGCAAGCGCTTTAGCTGCACCTGCTGGACCATTTAATGATGGTCAACTGAAAAGTCGTGCTTTAAGCCATAATGAAATTTTAGAGGTAATCCATGCCTTTGGTGAAACGACACGTCGAGCTATTGAAGCTGGATTTGATGGAGTTGAATTGCACGGAGCACATGGGTTTTTAATTCAAAATTTCTTTTCCCCACAATTTAATCAGCGTGAAGATGAATGGGGTGGTTCCCTAGAAAAACGTATGCATTTTCCTCTAGAGATTGTTAGAGAAGTAAAACGTGTGATTAAGCAATGTGCCAAAAAACCTTTTGTTTTAGGCTATCGTATTTCTATTGAGGAATATGATGAAAAAGGCTTACGTATAGCTGATAGTTTACAGCTCATTGGTCGTTTAATAGATGCTGAAATTAGTTATCTTCATGTTTCATTAGTTGACTTACTTAACTCAAAACCTGTCGATACTATTGATGAACAACTTATTATTAAACAGGTAATTGATTATGTTGGTGATCAATTACCTATTATGGCTGCAGGTATGATTCTAATTCCTGATCAAGCTGAAAAGGCTTTGGGTTTGGGTCTCCCCCTAGTCGCTGTAGGTAAAGGGCTAATTATAAATCCAGAATGGGTACAGTTAGCCCAAAATGATCGTGCTGATGAAATTGAAACTCAATTGGATTTAGAAAAAATGCCTGAACTTGTGATTCCTGAAAAGTTACAGCAGGTGATCGAGGCAACAAAAGGCTGGTTTCCGATTAAGCAAATAGAGAAGTCTTAAACAGACTAGATTTTGAATTGACTGGTCAAGGAGACAAAAATGTACGATGAAACTACAAATGATGTCATTACTTCATTGGCAAAGAATGTCGATCGCCTCAGTCAAACTGATGGCGACCACCGAACAGCAATTTCTACATTATCCTTGCATCGACGTTCCAAGCCAAGTGCGACACATTGTATTTATAACTTAGGTTTAGGTATTGTTCTACAAGGCGAAAAGCAAGTCATTATTGGGGAAGAAATTTTTACATATACATCAGGACAATCAATGCTGACAACGATTGATATTCCAGTTGTTAGTCATACTCGTTGTACTACTGGCCATAAACCTTTTTTGGGATTAATGCTTTCACTTGATGTAGCAATGATTAGGAAAATAGTTTCTCAACTGGGGCAATTGGATTTTAAGGAGAAAATACAACCCTCTTTCGGTGTTCAAGTTATTGACTATGCTCTAATCGAATCGATAAATCGTTTGGTAAATTTAATTGATGAGCCTGTTTTATTATCTCAGTTATCGCCTATTATTCAGCAAGAAATAATGATTCGTTTATTAACAGGGCCCAATGGTGTTTATCTACGTCAATTAATTAAAGTTGGCTCTATGAATAGCAAGATCGAAAAAGCAGTATCATGGTTGAAGCATAATTTTATTAAACAAATTCAAATGGATGATCTTGCGGATCTTGTTTTTATGAGTCCATCGACGTTTAGACAACATTTTCGGGAGATTACGGGTATGAGCCCATTACAGTACCAAAAGCAACTCCGTTTACAGGAAGCCCGTCATTTGATGTTAAATGGTGAGGTAGATGTAGGTCATGCAGCAAGTTTAGTAGGTTATGAAAGTGCCTCTCAATTTAGCCGTGAATACTCACGCTTGTTTGGTTCTTCACCCCAAAAAGATATCCAAAACCTACTCTTAGCTTGAACTAACAGAAAATTTTTTATATTCGCCCAACTTCTAAGAAAGAAGTGGTGTTTTATTTTTTTAAGATATTGAAAAATATATTTAATTTAAAAAAATTATATAAATAACAGAATAGGCAAATTATCCGTTGAATTAGGCAATTCAATCAGGTTTCGTCATCCTATACTGAATACATAGAAAGATAGGTAACCAACCTAAAGTAGATGGTAATTAAGCATAATTAACGAGTGAGGTACTCCATATGCAAACTGTAAAATATAAAAATCTAGCATGGGAATCAGCAGCTAATATCCTTTTTCCTAATGACTTTGACAAAAGTAAAAAATATCCAGCCATTGTCAGTGTTCATCCAATCGGAAGTTGTAAAGAACAAACTTCTGGCAATATTTATGGTAAAGCCCTAGCTGAGGCAGGTTTTGTAGTTCTAGTAATCGATGCATCGTTCCAAGGTGAAAGTGGCGGTGAACCACGTTTTATAGAAAATCCATATCACCGTGTTGAAGATATCCGTTATGCCGTAGATTATTTGGTCACTCAAGATTTCGTTGATGAAAATCGTATTGGTGCTTTGGGTGTCTGTGGTGGTGGTGCTTATGTACTCAACACGGCAATGACAGAGAAACGTATTAAAGCAGTGACTTCAATCACTGGCGTGAACTTTGGCCGTATGACCCGTGAAGGTTATGGTGGAACAGGTGAGGCTTTGATTGAAGGGCTTGAGGCAATTGGATCACAACGTACTGCCGAAGCTCGTGGTGGAGAATTATTAGTGAATGATTTACTTCCTCCATCCGTAGAGGAGGGTAAAAAAGCTGGAATTACCGATATTGACCCATTAGAAGCGACTGACTACTACAAAACTGCTCGTGGTCAGCAGCCAAACGGTGCAACCAGTGCATTACTTTCTCGTATGAGTGTGGCTTTGGGTTGGGATGCATTTCACTTAGCTGAAGTCTTATTAACCCAACCGATTTTGGTTGTAATCGGTGACAAACCAGGAGCTTTTGGAGCTTACCGAGATGGTCATGAAATTGTATGTCGTGCAGCATCGAAACAAAAAGAGTTGTTGGTTTTAGAAAATACATCACATTACGAATTGTACGACCAACCAGAACCTGTTGCTAAAGCATTAGCGAAAGCAATCCCATTTTTTAAAGAATATCTTTAATTTTGAAATATAAAAAGTTCAATAGAGGAATACTAAAATGTCAAAAGAAATCAGTATTCAGAATCAAAATGGTCAAGGAATTATACTTGCAGCAGTAATTAATTTCCCTGAAGGGTTTGATGAAAGCAAAACTTATCCTGCGGTTGTGGTGAGCCATCCTGGCGGTGGTGTCAAAGAGCAAACGGCTGGTTTATATGCTCGTAAGATTGCTGAACATGGCTTTCTAACAATTGCTTATGATGCATCTTTTCAAGGTGCGAGTACAGGCTTACCACGTCAGTTAGAAAATCCTTATATCCGTACTGAAGACGTCAGTGCCGTGATTGATTATTTAACAACATTACCTTATGTCGACAATAACCGTATTGGTGCGATGGGGATTTGTGCAGGTGCCGGTTATACCGCAAATGCAGCAATCAATGATCGTCGTATCAAAGCTGTAGGTATGGTGAGTGCAGTCAACATTGGCCAAATGTTCCGTAACGGATGGGAGAACAATGTCAAAGACGCAGATGCAATTCCCTATATCCAAGCAGGTACAGATGCTCGAACTTCAGATGCGAGTGGTGCAGAGATTGTAACTATTCCGCTTGCTCCATTGAAAGAAGAAGATGCACCGAACGAAGAATTGCGTGAAGCTTGGGAGTATTACCATACTCCACGAGCAGAACATCCAAATGCACCGGGTTTTGCAACAGCACGTAGTTTAACCCAAATCATTACTTATGATGCATACAACAAAGCAGAAGCCTTCTTTACTCAACCTTTACTCGCAATTGCAGGGAGTAACGCGGGCAGTAAGTGGATGAGTGAAGATCTAATTAATCGTGCAGCGAGTACAGATAAACAGCTCTATGTCGTTGTAGGGGCAAACCATATGTCACTGTATGACAAATTGAATTTTGTTGATGAGGCAATTGGTCAACTTGTTCCATTCTTTACGACAAAACTTTAATTACTCTGCATTTAAAGTAATTTAATAGGTCACTTTAAAGTGGCCTGTTTTTTATTGAATGTTTAGAGTAACGCAAGGAAATGTGTTTGGTTTGTGATAAATACAACGCGCGGAAAGGGTGTTGAAATTGTGAAAGCAGCGGTTCAGCAAGGGGACTCTGTAATTGCTATAGGTCAAAGTTAACGTCCCAGTGATCATATTGAACTTGATATTTGCGTTGAACAGCAGTAGATATTTGGATAAAACGTTTCAGGTGCATTGATATTTTACAGGATAAAACACATTTTCTGCTAAAAAAACGGCTTTAGCGATAATAAAAGAGTTTAAAAACTCATAACTTAATGTCTCAAAAAAACTAAAAGCAAAACCATCACTAGTTTTGCTTTTGGGAAAGTTAAATAAAATGATCTGCTTTAATAAAACTAATTTTAAGGAACAATTACAAAATCAGGATTTGCTATAGCAAAAACAGCTTCACGATCTGCAACTGGCGGATAAATCCATACCGTATTAATTTCTTGTTTAATTTTTTTCGCCTCATGGCGCACAAATTGAACTTTTCGATCCCATCCTTCAGTGTAAAGTGCTCCCCATGGGCCTAAGTCGACACAAGTCACATACTTTGGTTGGCTATACGCATGTAATGGCAAATCAACCAATTCTGCTGCAGCATTGTAACCCGCTACACGGCCTAGGCTCATGGCATGCTGACATGACATCACGTTAAAATTACCTATATTGTCGGTTGGAACTTTTACAGTATCACCCGTCACAAAAATATTTTTTGCCTCTGGTGCATGTAAATAAGCATCACCTAAAATACGACCTAAATTATCTTTTTCACCTACAATTTGAGAGGTCAGCGAGTTCGCTCGCATGCCCGCAGTCCAAATGACAGTTTCTGCTTCAATTCTTTCACCGTTAGAAAGTGTTACCCCAAAAGCATCAAGTGCAGTAACCCGTAGTCCAGCTTTACCTTCAATGCCAAGTTCGCTCAGCGCTTCTCGAATTACCGCCGCAGCTTCGTCACCCAATGTTGCACCAATTTCTGCTGATGAATCGACTAAAACCACACGAATATCAGTTTCACCTAAAATGCTACGTAGGCGCTCAGGCATTTCGGTCACTGTTTCAAGCCCAGTCAGTCCACCGCCTGCAACCACGACAGTATTACGTGCTGCATTTGCAGGTTTATTGGCTAAGCTTTTAAGATGTTGGTCAAGTTTTTCAGCATCTTCTAATGTACTTACGCTAAATCCAAATTCAGTCAGCCCCAGTATAGGTGGCATAAAAGTAGTACTTCCAGTTGCCAGAATAAAACGCTCATAGCTTAAAGTCTGTTTATCGCCGTGAGTTGTGGTAATTACAAGATTTTGGGCAGTAGTATCAATTTCATTTACCCAGCCAGCCACATATTTAACGTCTACTATACTTAATAACTCTGAAATATCAGGGTACATATTTTCAAGTACAGCTTCATAAAGTCGAGGACGAATATCCACATTTGGACTAGGGGAAACCATCATCACTTCAATGTTTTGTTGTTGGGAAGTCAAGTAAATTGCTCGTTGTGCGGCAAGTGCTGCCCATAACCCAGCAAAGCCAGAACCTGCAATAATAATACGCTTACTCATTTGATTATCCTTTTGATAGATTTTTCGGACATACAAATTCTTACTCATCCCAAAATTTTGGGTGAGTGAATCCTTTCTCTGACTGTCCGAAAAATCTGAGAAGGCATTTAAAACGTTTAGAGAAGTTTTACCTTAGGGATGAAAGCCCTATAAGCTCATTAGTCGGGAGTATCCCGTGATATTTTACTTTTCCGCATTTTTGCTGTTCTTCCTTCTATGCGTTCATTAATCCAGCCATTTACATCACTAAAAAATACGTCGGGTGCATAACGACCAAAACGGTCTGCAATATCACCAAGTGTGTGAGCACCTAAAGCATCTCGCATGGCTTTTTCAGCCTGTAACATAACTGCATGTACTGCACATACACCACTGGTTGCCCAATCGGGTGGGGCATTGTTAAAGACCGCACATTTACCACGAACTTCTTGGCACTCAAAAAGCGATTTTTCACCTTCGATTGCATTCACTATATCTAAAAAAGTAATTTCTTGAGCAGATCGAGCGAGTAAATATCCGCCGCGAATACCTTCTTGAGCAACAACAAGACCTGCCTTTTCAAGTTTAGGAAAAATCTTGGCCATAAAACTCGGAGAAACTCCTTGTAATTCAGCAAGATCCTTACTACTTAAAGGTTTATCTTCATTGTTCACAAGAAAAAGAAGACAGTGAATCGCATACTCGACGCTACTAGTAATATAAGCCATTTAATTTCATAATTGATCAATTACAAACACAGACTAATGTAGTCTGTGTTTTAAGTCAACAATAAAACTAAGACAAAGTTAGTCCTAGTTTTATGAAAAGAAAATATAGATTAAAATAATAAGGCTATATCACTGAATATAAATACATTTAAAAGAGAATTAAAGGACGTAAATAATTTAAAAATGATCGAAAAAATTATGAACGCCACCAATAATTTTCGACATTTGGCTCGTTTAAGTTCAATACTTCACCCATTTGAGGCGTACTAATCGCTAATTGGTTTTGATGAGCCAAAGCCACAATCCGTTCAAATGGATCATCCCAAGCATGAAGCGCCAAGTCAAAAGTCCCATTATGTACAGGCAACAAATGACGTCCTTTTAAATCGATATGTGCTTGTAACGTTTGCTCAGGTTGCATGTGAACATCTGGCCATTCTGGATCATAGGCCCCAGTTTCTAGCATGGTAAGATCGAAAGGACCATAACGATTTCCAATCTCTTTAAACCCATCGAAATAACCAGTATCACCACTAAAAAACACCCGTAAATCATTATCAATAATTACCCACGATGCCCAAAGCGTTGCATTGCTATCACTCATACCACGGCCTGAAAAATGATGGGCAGGGGTGGCGATTAGCTCAAGACCATCCACATGGATTGTTTCCCACCAGTCAAGTTGCTGGACCTTTTCTGCTGGCACCCCCCATTTAATCAGTGCGTCACCGACACCAAGTGGTGTTAAGAAGTGTTCAACTTTGTCTTTGAGTTGGATTACTGCATGGTAGTCGAGATGGTCATAGTGGTTATGCGACAAAATCACACCTTTAATGGGAGGTAAATCCGCAATACTAATTGGTGGTTGGTGAAAACGCTTAGGGCCAATCCACTGAAAAGGCGAGGCGCGTTCAGAAAAAACAGGATCGGTTAACCAAAATTCATTACGCAATTTTAATAAAATAGTCGAATGCCCAAGACGAAATAGAGAACGGTCTGGGGCACTCATGAGTTGTTCTTTTGATAAACTTAAAACAGGAATTTCTCGATTTGGCACCGTATTTTTGGGTTTATTAAATAAAAATTTCCACATTAAGCCTAGCGTTTTTCCGAAAGAATGTGTGTGCAAATTCGGCTGTGTATTGCTAAATTTCCCATTGTGTTGCTGTGATGACATGAAGGGAGAAGGCAAGTCTGTTGCATTTGAAATTGTCATTTTATTTTCCTTGAGTGGAATAACTTATGTCTGTAAATAAGAACTTGAGATAAGTACTTATTTTGATTTACTTAAATGAGTATTTAATCACTCATTAATTAATTTAAAAATAAGAATGTTGCACATTCTTATTTTAGTCTTTATCTAGATTGAAACTGCATGCCAAAACGCTTCAAAACCGGACTTCCGATAAAGATCAGCTTGAGAAGTGTCTTGGGCAATAAAGTTGAGTGTGACTTCAGCAAGTGCACCCAAAATCGAACCGATAAACAAAGGTGGATAATCTCTTAATTTGCCATCATCAATATGTTCTTGAATAGTCTTAGTAAAATCACAAAAAGTTTGCATACCAATGTGTTTACTCTGTTCTGTAATTTGTTCTGAAGTCGACAACTGCGCCATCACTTTACGTTTGAGTGGGGCATCTAAACTCCAGTCCAGATAGCTTTGCCATATATAAAACATTTGGGTTTGTAGGCCTGAGTTGTTCGGATAATTCAGCATTATGACCTGACGCAGCTCGGCCTTTAGCGAAAGGTATAATTGGTTGAGTAATTCCTCTTTATTACTGAAATAAGTAAATAAAGTACCTTCTGCCACACCAGCAACTTTGGCTATTTTTGAAGTAGATGCACGCTCTCCAAGTTCTGCCAATGTTTCAATAGCAGCATTTAAAATCGCATTACGTTTATCTTCACTACGAGGACGGGCCATAGACAAATATATTAATTGAGTGATTACTCAATCATACATAAAAATAGATAAAGCGCAAGATATATATTTTAAAAGGGATGGGCTTTTTCAAGATCATAAGCTATAGCATCACATATACGGATCCACTCAGCAAAGTTAGAACTATAATGAGTATTCATAATTATAGTTTCCGCAACCGATAAGACACGAGAAATTATTGATCAGTGTAGGGGATCAGATGGTCAGTTAATGCTTCTATTGAATAAAGCTATTTTTAAGTCATTGATCTATATCTTAAAATTTAAATCACGGGCAACTTTTCAGAGATATGTTTAATCCTGAATATCTGCTGTTACAGCATGTGTAAATCGCTAGATTCTCTCATTAGATTGTTTCAATATAGATCCAGACACTCAAATTTACAGGACAATCACCATGATATTGAGATATCGTATATTTTTAAAATATCTTGCTATTTTAGGTTTTGTGGCAAGTTCTGCTGTAACTAGCGTAGCTTTCGGAAGTTCCGAGAAGGCATGGAACAAGCATGATCAGGAAATAAAAGCGGCTTGTATAAAAGCCAGTCAACTTAAAAGTGCCAAAACAGTGAGTAATATCATGCTGTTTGATGATCGTGTTGGATATTCGGCACTCTTGATTCAAGGCAAATATCCGCAAGCACATATGAAAAACAAAACAGGACAAGAACTGTGTTTATGGAATAAGACATCGAAGAAAGCTTATTTAACTGAAGCAAACATGAAAGTACATTGAAGTCATAACTATACAAAGTCGAGTAGCAATCTGATTTCTGCATATCTTAAATTATGTTGCTTAAGATAGTCAGTAACGTGAATTTCTAAGATCATAATTCACGTTACTGAGCTGTAGCTACAAACAGTGACTTGTGCAGCGATGCTACTCAAGCTACAGTCTAGGATATTTTATTTAACTTATGTTCACCTAGAATTTATCTCACAATTAAATTTTTTTAATAAACAATAAATTTAATTACTTAGAACACTACAATAATAATTTATAAAATATTTGGTTCATGAACCTTGCTATGAATACAAAGTTTCCTACTAAAAATGGCTTAAGAATAGACTAAATTTGTCTAGGGGAGTTGTGGCAGTCCACCATTAATTAAAATGCTGAGCTAGGATTTCTGTTTGGCTTTTTGGCGTAAGACATACAAATATAAGCTTTCTACTTTTTCACGTGCCCATGGTGTAGTACGTAAGAATCGCAATGATGACTTAACACTTGGATCTATGCAAAAACATCTAATTTCAATTTTACGACTTAAGCCTTCAAAGCCATCGTAGTAATCCAATAATTCATCCAAAATGTCAGCAAGTTTTTTGCCGTGTAGAGGGTCATTGGAGGCGTTCATAATAGATCAACCATATTTTGGGAGACCACCATTATAACCTGAGCTACTTGAAAAATGAGAGAGTTGGAATTTAAGCGTAATTAACATAGAAAACTACAGCTTATTTCCTAGTTAAATTTTTTCTAAATATAAATTATTCAAATTCTAATAATTAGGTAGCCAACATCTGAGTAGGCAACTTACATAATATATTATTTAACATAATAGCTTCGTTATGCGACTTCCAAGCTTTATTTTCTTTTGCTTTCAGTTATTTCTTGGTTACATATAAAATATACAAGCACTCTA
>NZ_JBIMBV010000006.1:0-209562 GCF_048551735.1 Acinetobacter legionensis | reverse complement strand
AACTTCGAGTAATTTAAACCAATCAATCAATGATAATATTTCGATCAATCAATTAGTAAAAATCCACACAAGTTGTTCTTCATATTCTCTTAATGATTAATTTATCACTTCGTCAGTGATAAATAAGACGCAATAAACATTTAACAACTTAACCCTCTAAGCTAAGTTCGTTTGCTGTATCGCGTCGGGATGCTGCGTATTCTATACAGATTTTAAACCAGTGCAAGCCCTATTTTCAACAAAATGCATTGTGTGATTATTTTTTAATCTAAATACTCAAAAAACCGCATAATTCACTCATTTTTTAAGCAATTTGAGAAATTTAGCTTAAAAATAAGCTAAATCGATCATTCAAAATAGTCACCAGAAGATTGTGCATGTAGAAACGCAGGAATTAATCCCGTTAATGCTGCACGTATATCTGCCCGCTCATTAATCAATTGATGCGATCCTTCTTCAAGAATCAATAGGGTCTGTAATCTAAATTGTCGACGTACAAAATCAATATTATATTTCCAGTCTACAGTTTGGTCTTGTGCGCCTTGGGCCAACCAAACTGGAATGCGGCACTTTGGAAAAGCTTCCATTTCTAACATCCACTTAGACATTGCCAAAATCCAATCCATTCCCATCATTCTGGGCTGTAAAGGATCTTTAAGGCGTACAAATCTTAAAAACTCAGGATTATGATTATTTCTTTTAAAATGACGAGGGACTTCTCTTTTAATTCTTCGAATAATTCCTAAACCAATAGAATTATGCCACCACGCTGTTTTTGCCGGTCGTACTAATGGTGAAAGCAGTAATACCCGATCCACAATGGGATTCTCACGTTTTTGTGCATACTCAAGTAAATGATGCATCCAAATTGCACCACCTGTACTTTGCCCCACTCCCAACCATGGCTTCGGAAGCTGCTCTGCATTTTTTACATATTGATAGACCGCATGTAACACTTGTTGGTAATGATCAAAATTTTGAATATTTGCAGGAGAACCATTACTCAGCCCATGCCCAGGCAAATCATAAGTAATCACACTAAACCCTTGTTCAAGTATTTCTTTCACAATCGGCTGATAAATACCACTATGTTCTAAATAACCGTGCAATAAACACACAGAACCCTTTATTTTATCTATATTAGGTTTGAATACTTGCACATGGAGTTTAAACAATGGCATATCAATAAAACCTTGCCATTGCAAACAGTCCAGTTGATCAAAACCATAAAGACGTTGATAGGATTTTATTTCTTTATTTGGAATATATTCACGATTTAAGTTTAAGGCTTCTAATAGTTGTGGTGTTGTATCTCGACTTGGTATAGGTAAATCGAGTTGCTTTAGAATTGTTGGATTTAAAAATGGAATATCTGCCATTAAGGCACCTCTCTACAGCCACTCGAACCAAACAACATATCTCGGATTGTTGCTAAAGTTTCATAATTGGCTCTACGACTATGATCATAATTTTGTTTGCTAGGCTGCCATACTGTTAATTGAGTTGGCATAGGTGCATTGACAGGAATTGTTTCTATACCATTTAATGCAAATAACCGACGTGTTCTAGGCATATGATAACGATCGGTAATTAATAATACTGTGGGTGCACCACCTTTCTTTTGTAAAAGTAATGAGCTGAAACGTGTATTTTCACATGTGTTCATACTCCTATTTTCTAATAATTTTGCTTGAACACCACGGTCAGACAACCATTTTTGCATATAGGGCGCTTCTACACCGCTGAGTACAATAGGAAGCTTATTTTTTTCTTCTAAGGCCAAGGTTGTCTCAAGTCTTAGCTTAGTATAGTCATTAACAATAATATCTTTTTGATTTTTATCTAAAGTTAAACCACCACCCAAGACTACAATTGCATAAGGCTGACTGATGGGCTTCGGTTGTTCACTGGTTTTGGTTGGCAAACTCTCAAGATCTTCTTGTACCTGCGAACTGGACAATTCATTTGCCAATGTGTGTGAGTTTTCTTGAAGTAATTTTTCATCAATTTTATGTTTTTTTAAGAATGTTAAATATTCATCCATTAGTGCTTTATTGTCTTCACTATTTAAATCCAATAAGTTTTTAACAACATCACTCGACTGATTTTCAACAACATCTGATGCAGCACGTTCAGAAACTAAAGGAATTACGGGTTTATTTTGTTGTAGTTCTTCATTTTTTTGCTCTTTAGCAATTTTTTCTTGTAAGGCTTTATATCGTAACTGAAGTAAGATTAAATCCTGTGCATTTTTACTCTTAATCGCTTCATCCATCAGCTTAAGATAGGCTTGTCGAGCAATCCATAAATCAGACCCAGGTTCTAAGTTTTCAGCCTCCGAAAGCGCAGCATTTTGTTGGCTCTTTGCTGCCACCCGATTCACTTCAACGGGAACAATACTATTTAGGATTTTAACCATCATTGTCGAATAAAATGGCGTATACCAAAAAACGACCAAACAGCCGAACAATACAAATAATATGGCAATTATTCGTAGAAATCTGACCATCCAATGCGGTTTGACCATATATTTACTCAATCTAATGGTTTTCGATTAACCCTAATTCATCATAAAGCACAGGTTCAGGTTCTAAGTGCACACCAAACTTCTCAAAAACATCTTTTTGTACTGCCTGATACGTTGCGCGTACATCTTTCAGTGTTGCATCGGCATAATTCACCAATACCAAAGCTTGTTTATGAAACATTCCTACCTGATTAAGCTGTTTACCTTTCCAACCTGATTGATCAATCAACCAACCCGCTGCAATTTTAACTTGATTCCCTGTTTGAGGATAATGTGGAATATTAGGGAATTTTGCAATTAATTGTGAAAACTCTTGTTGCTTAATAATTGGATTTTTAAAGAAACTTCCCACGTTTGGGTATTCATTCGGGTTCGGGAGCTTACTTTGACGAATCTGAATCACTTGCTTTTGTAAGTTTTCAGCACTCATATCTCCCATCATCGCATTTTTTAAATCTCCATAATTTACTTTTAAATCAGCATGTTTAAGTAATTTAAAAATTACATGGGTAATGACATAACGATCTGGATTATCTTTAAAAATACTGTGTCGATAAGAAAACTGGCAATCTCGTGCTTGAATTGAAAGAGTTTGTGCTGATAGACGATCATAGACTTCCACAGATTGAATAAATTCACCGACTTCCACACCATACGCACCAATATTTTGCACAGGCGATGCGCCGACTAAACCAGGAATTAAAGCCAGGTTTTGTAAACCATAAAGCTGTTGTGTGGTCGTCCACAACACAAAATCATGCCAAACTTTCCCAGCACCCACCTTGATTGTTTTGCTTCTTGCATCTTCGCTTAAAAATTCAACACCTTGTATATCTATAGCAACAACAAGCGCATGGATATGTTCAGGCAACATTATATTACTACCACCTGAAAGCAATAAAACGTTTAAATCATGTGCTTTAGAAAACTGTAATGCTTGCTGAAGATCTACAATAGATTGTATTTTGACATAATGTGATGCAATCGAGCTCAAACTCAATGTATTGAAAGGTTTGAGTTGAACCTGTGATTCAATATTCATAACTTAAATTTATTTCCTAAAAATATTTCAATCACGTGCATTAAAACTGTTGTTGAAACACATGTACCCAAGCCGAACTACTTGATTCACACTGATCAAGTACACGTTCAAATGCATCAGCTTCACCATAATAAGGATCTGGAAGCGCCTGTTGTGGATAAATACAATCGTGCTCACTCATTAAAGCAATTTTAGCTTTAATTTGAGCAAGACCAAATTGGCTGCTGGCTTGGTTATACAAATGCTGTATATCCGCAAGATTTTCATGATCCATGGCAAGAATCAAATCAAACTCTAAAAAGTCTTGTATTTTTAATTGTCTAGCACGTAAGCTAGAAAGATCATAGCCTCTTTTTATTGCATGTTTTTGACTACGACTATCGGGTGATTTATTTGGATGATAATTGCTCGTTCCAGCTGAATCCACAATTACATTTAATCGTTTTTCATCACAATAGTGTCGTAAAACCACCTCTGCTGTGGGTGAGCGACAAATATTTCCTAAGCACACACATAAAACTTTGTATGGCATTTTGGATGACATAACAACCTCAAATGATCATTTCTTTTATAAAGTCTTATGTTAAGTTATTTAGCAGGCGAATCCTATAGAACCTTAAAACAATAATGTTTAATTTGTGATGATAGATTAAGGATAATACATATGAGTCATTTTCAATTCCAAACTGTAGCCAATATTATTTCAGGTTTAGGATCAATCCAAGAACTCAGTACAGTATTAGGCAATCAATACCACAAAGCATTAATCGTGACAGATGCAGGCATGATTCAACACGCATTGCATTTGCCGCTATTAAAAATTTTAGCGCAATGCAATTTAAACTATGAAATTTATGCCGATGTACAGGCAGATCCAGCAGAGCAAATTGTTTTATCGGCAGTTAAATTCGCCAAAGACAATCAAGTAGATGTGGTTATTGGCTTCGGTGGTGGTAGCTCTATGGATGTTGCCAAACTCATTGCGATATTGGCAAATCCAAAGCAATCACAAAGTATTCAGGAAATCTATGGGGTTAATAATGTCAAAGGCCCTCGCCTTCCTTTAATTCTTATTCCAACCACAGCAGGCACAGGCTCTGAAGTAACGCCCATTTCTATTGTCACGACAGGTGAAACAACCAAAACTGGAATTGTTTCTCCAATTTTATATGCAGATGTCGCAATTTTAGATGCAACCTTTACCTCAGGCTTACCTGCACATATCACAGCAGCAACAGGTATCGATGCTATGGTGCATGCAATTGAAGCCTATACTTCTAAAATTAAAAAGAATTTTTATGCAGACATGCTTGCTAAACAAGCACTTAAACTTTTAAATAAAAATTTAAAATTAGTATTAACTGATGGTACAAATTTAGAAGCTCGTCAGAATATGTTACTTGGCTCTATGCTTGCAGGACAAGCTTTTGCCAATGCTCCAGTAGGTGCTGTTCACGCTTTAGCTTATCCGTTGGGCGGTCATTTTCATTTATCACATGGACATACCAATGCTTTAGTTTTATTGGAAATTTTAAAATTCAATGCGCCTGAAGCAAAAATACATTACGCAGAATTAATGCAATGGATTGATCCATATAGTAAAGGTAGCACAGACGGCTTGTGTGATTTATTTATTGATCATATGCAGAGACATTTGGATCACAGTGGGTTGGCTTTGAAGTTACGAGATTTAAATGTACAAGAACACCAACTCGACAGATTGGCATCCGATGCAATGCTTCAGACACGTCTTTTACAAAATAATCCAAGACCGCTAAGCCACTTAGATGCGTTAAAAATTTATCAAACGATTTATTAAAAGTTATCAGTATTCATTTACGAAGTCATACATTAAATAAATTTCTAAATAAAACATTGAGATAAGTTAGCATATTTCATCTTCGTGTTTTATTTTCAAATATCTTCTATATAACTTATACAAACATAAACCATAGTATGCACATAGGGTATATCTCATCAATTTGACTACATTTCAACTCAAACTATAACCACGCAAAAACTACTTTAAAGTTGAAGTTGGTTATTCTTAATATGTGAAAAATCAACGTGACTTATAATGTTTGTTATATTTTTTAATCAATTAAACTTAAAGTTTTTTTAATGAAATAATTTAAAAATCATTAATTTTCAAAAAAATACTCTATTAGATGACTATTTTTATGACTGCCTAGTAATGAGTTTTTATTTAATTTTTATTTAATTTTTAAAATAATTACTCTAAAATCGCGCCGGATCTTAATCGGAAAATTAAGACAACTGATAGTATTGGAAAATCATTTTATGAAAAAACTTACATTAGCGATTCTGCCATTAGCAGCATTTGGATTAAGCAACGTTACTCACGCAGCAACTTCAGATGGTAAGACTTTTGGTGTTTCTGCTGGTTGGTTGCATGTTATGCCTCAAAGTAAAGGACAAGGCGTCAATGGTAAAACTGGTAATAGTCCTTTCTTAGGACCTCTGGCAAATATACAAGCTAATAACCCTGATGCAGGTTTTGAAGTACAAAATGCAGATACAGCAGGCTTGATGCTTGATTATTTTGTTAATGATAACGTTTCACTTGAATTAACTTTAGGTGCTCCTCCTGAAATGGAACTTGCTGGTCAAGGTAGCATTAAAGTTCATGGCCTAACTGTAGTTGATTTGAATAAATTTGATAAAGCTGCAACAACAGATGCTTATACACCAACGCTTTCAGCTCGTTATCACTTTGGTTCAATCAATAACAAGATCCGCCCTTATGTGGGTGCTGGCTTGATGTATGCTCATTTCTCAAATGTTGAGACTGATCCAGCAATCAATGATGCATTAAAAGCTTCACCTATCGGCGCGTTTAGACCTGAACTAGGTAAAGTTAAAGTTGATGATGCGTTTGCTCCTGTTGCAATTCTAGGTGCAGATTTCAATATCAATAAAAATTGGTATGCAACTGCTTCTGTTTCATATGCGCATCTGACAACAAAAGCAAAATTAAATGTAAATGGTACAACGTTAGGCGGACCAACAACTTTAATTTCAGGCCAAAGCAGCATTGAAATTAAACCAATCGTGACTTATTTAGGTCTTGGTTATCGTTTCTAATCAATTTGAACTGAATCAGTTGTAAATTTGAAAAGCTCATTAAGTTATACTTAATGAGCTTTTTTATTGCCCAAACTTGATCGTGAATGTTTTAACCAAAACACTTGTAAAAAAATGCAAAATTCATCTATAAAGTTACTTGTTTATAAAACCATATAAAGAATTGACTTCGTGATTGACAGCGAAAATATTCTAAATATTTAATCTATAGAAATGAATCAATCAAAATGAAACCAGAAATAAAATTACGCAGCCAATATCCCTTTATCTTACCCATCCAAACACGTTGGGCGGACAATGATATTTATGGACATGTCAATAATGTGACCTATTATAGCTATTTTGATACTGCTGCAAATGCGCTATTGATCCACAAAGCAGACTTTGACATACATCATTCACCCATCATTGGTTTGGTGGTAAATTCTTCTTGCCATTTTCTAGAAGAACTCACCTACCCTGAAATTATTGAAGTTGGTGTAGCGATTACAAAAATTGGAAATACATCACTTAGTTATGATCTGGCAATTTTCAAACAAGGTAAAAATGATGCTTCAGCACAAGGTCACTTTATCCATGTTTTTGTAGAACGTGAAACAAAAAAAAGCACCCCGATTCCACAAAAAATGCGAGATTCTTTGCAAAACTATATAATCTGAGTTCAATATAGGTTCTTGATTAAATATGCTACTCAGAAACGTCATCCGTAATAGTCTGAGGCAGGACTTCATTCATAAAGTCTTCTTTCTACGATTTATTGAATGTGTAGCTGGTTGTCGACGATTTTTGCGGTGAGGAGCAAGACTTTGCAAGATGCTTGTCCATGCGAAGCTTAGCTCCTCCCTCCGAAAAAAAGTAGGGCATGCCGCAGGCTGACCCTGAAATTGAATGAAAGCTCAGTAAGACACTGTCAAGATCATTGTTTTCAATCAGTTAAAGATAAGTCGAATTCACTTTATATCATTTAAGACAAAATTAATTCTTAAAAAACTCATCCCCAACATCCTAAAAATAAAGTATCATTTCAAGCGAGCGTATTTTGATCCCAAAAAGCCTGACTCACTTCTGGTATTTGATTTAACATTTCAATAATGGGCTGAATTTCTTTTTCCTCAACGGAATTCGCAATCAAAATCGCTTTAATTTCCACATCTTGCTCACCAAAAGGTTCTACATCAAAATCTTTGGCTGGAAAATGATAACGCTTTAAAGCTTTATTCAGCTCATCCATAACATATTTACTGTGCTCTTTTTGACAAACCACATAAATTTCATGTTGCATTTCCGAATCAACATTTAAAGGCTTACGGTCGATAATGTGCCCAATAGGACGCAATAAAGTATTGGCTGCCAAAATAAATATCGTCGCCAATATTGCTTCCACCAAACGGTCACAGCCTGCCGCAGCACCGACGGCAGCAGAACACCATAAGGTTGCAGCAGTGTTAAGTCCTTGAATATTCCCTTCTTGACGCATAATTACCCCTGCGCCAAGAAATCCAATGCCAGAAACCACATAAGCAATCACACGTACCGAGCCATCAGCACCTGTTAAGTTATTGGCAATATCAACAAATATAGCAGCGCCAAGTGCAACCAACACATTGGTTCTTAAACCTGCAGTACGTTGTCTATACTGTCGCTCAAACCCGATCAATCCTCCTAAAATAAAAGCGCCAAGTAAACTAATCAAAGAATCTAACATATTCGCTAATTCTAGATGTTGCATGAATTGGAGTTGCATTGGTGTTCTCCATTACCAGCCGTAACGACGGATGTAAATTTTTTTCATCAGTTGGACAACCAGTATGTAACCAAGCAAGATTAATGGTAAAAATAAGAAATAACTTAATGGTAAAGCTTGTAGTTTTAAATACTCAGCAAAAGGCCCCATTGGTAAGAAAATACCAACAGCCACAATGACCAAGGTCATGACCAGCAAAGGCATCGCTGCACGACTTTGAATAAAGGGTATTTTTTCCGTACGAATCATATGTACAATTAACGTTTGTGTCAGTAGCCCGACCACAAACCAGCCTGATTGAAACAAGGTTTGCTGTTCTGGCGAATTTGCATGAAATACAAACCACATGAGTGCAAAAGTCAAAATATCAAAAATCGAACTAAGCGGTCCAAAGAAAATCATGAAACGCCCAATTTCATTTGGTTTCCAGCTTTGCGGTTTCTCGATCAACTCATCATCAACATTGTCAAATGGAATGGCGATTTGTGATACATCATAAAGTAAGTTCTGTATAAGCAAATGAATTGGTAGCATCGGTAAAAACGGAATAAAAGCACTCGCTACTAATACCGAAAAAACATTACCAAAATTTGAACTTGCCGTCATTTTGATATATTTCAACATATTGGCAAATGTACGTCGTCCCTCTAGCACGCCTTCTTCAAGCACCATTAAACTTTTTTCAAGTAAAATTAAATCTGCTGACTCTTTGGCAATATCCACTGCTGTATCCACCGAAATTCCAATATCAGCACTGCGTATAGCCGCCGCGTCATTGATACCATCTCCTAAGAATCCAACCACATGTCCATTCTCTTTCAGCTGCATCACAATACGTTCTTTGTGAACTGGGCTTAATTTGGCAAATACTTGAGTATATTCAACTGCAAATTTTAGTTCTTCGTCAGTCATATTCTCAACATGCCCACCTAAAAGTACATGTTCACAATCCAACCCAAGTTCTTCGCAGACTTTTTGAGTAACAAACTCATTATCACCTGTAAGCACTTTGACATTGACGCCATGGGCTGCCAATTGAGCTAGAGCAGGTGCAGCAGATTTTTTAGGAGGATCCAAGAAAGTAAGATATCCAGTTAAAATCAAATTATTTTCATCTGCGACAGAAAAGTGATCTGATCTACCATTAAAATCTCGATATGCGATGGCAATAACACGTAGACCTTCAAGATTAAATTGGCGTATTTTTTCTTGAATAGCTTCAAGATACTCTGGCGTTAATAGCTCAATCTTGTCGTTTATCTCTACATGCGAACAGACTTTCAACATTTCCTCTGCCGCACCTTTAGTGATAATGCGTGCATTCCCTTGTAAGGTGCGGACCACTACTGACATACGTCGACGCACAAAATCAAATGGTACTTCATCCAGCTTCTTAAATTTAAAATTTAGATCTTGCAAGTCTTGTGCAGCATGGTCCAAGATTGCAGCATCCAGTAAATTTTTCAGCCCTCTTTGGTAGTAGCTATTTAAGTAAGCCTGTACCAGTACGCGTTGTGATGTCTTGCCATTTACATCCACATGTTGTGATAAACAAATTTTGTCCTCAGTCAAGGTACCTGTTTTATCTGTACATAAAACATCCATTGCACCGAAATTTTGAATCGCATCTAAACGTTTAACAATAACTTTTTTACGAGATAAAAATACTGCACCTTTGGCCAATGTTGAGGTCACGATCATCGGTAACATTTCAGGTGTTAAACCCACAGCAACAGATAAAGCAAACAACAATGCTTCACTCCAATCACCTTTGGTAAAGCCATTGATAAATAATACAACTGGCGCCATGATCAACATAAATCGAATCAATAACCAACTGACTTTATTTACCCCCATTTGAAATGAGGTCGTCGCACGATCTGCATGTGATACACGATGTGCTAATGCCCCAAAATAGGTTTGTGTCCCTGTATTCACCACCACCGCTTTTGCAGAACCCGACACAATATTGGTTCCCATAAAAACAATATTTTCTAATTCCAATGCATTTTGCAGGGTGTGATCTTTTTGATCAGCAAACTTTTCTACAGGAATAGATTCACCCGTCATCGATGCTTGTGAAACAAAGAGATCTTTTGCAAAGATAATTCGACAATCTGCTGGGATCATATCTCCAGCAGACAATAAAATGATGTCACCAGGGACCAAATCTTGGATCGCAAGCTCAATCTGTTGAGATCCTTGATCTAGGTCATATTGCATGGTTTCAAGATCTGGATCGTCCCAATCTACTTGACGAATCACTGTAGCTGTATTGCTCACCATTGCTTTTAATGCAGCGGCTGCTTTATTTGACTTAAATTCCTGCCAATAGCGCAGCACGGTAGAAAGTACAACCATGGTTGTAATAATGATTGTGCCTTCTATATCGTCAGTAAAGAAAGCCACCAGAGCCAAAATTGTAAGTAAAATATTAAATGGATTGCGATAGGCATACCAAAGATGCTTCCACCACGGTAGTGGTTTTTCATGCGCAAGCTCATTTAACCCAAATTGCTCTTGCCGTTGTTCAACCTGCTTTGCTGACAAACCTTGCATTGTTG
Organism: Acinetobacter legionensis; assembly: GCF_048551735.1. Taxonomy (NCBI): domain Bacteria; kingdom Pseudomonadati; phylum Pseudomonadota; class Gammaproteobacteria; order Moraxellales; family Moraxellaceae; genus Acinetobacter; species Acinetobacter legionensis. The sequence goes on along the minus strand of NZ_JBIMBV010000006.1, from coordinate 198,580 downwards.
TATTTAAATGATTGAGCAATTGGTCTGAAGGTACATAGGAAGCATTGATCAAACTTTGTGAAAGCTTTTTACTAATTTCACTGGCATAACTGGCTTGATGTAATTCTTTAAATGAACGATGACGTTCAAATAAGTGTTGAATATGATATTTTTTGATGAAATTAGAAAATAAACGTTGCCATAGATTATGAAGCATAATGTTCTCCTTTTTTGGCAATAAAGACTTCTTCCTATTGGACAAGAATCGAATTAGATGATTTTTTTATGAGCTTAAAGTTGGTGAGAAACTCAACTCCCACCCCAAACCAGCGACCATCATGGTGGTCAAATCGATCTGCATAAGCCACTTGGACCCTGACAAAATCTTGAATCAACTCATAACCAAATGCGGTTTGAAAAAATACAGACTGATGATCTTGATTAAAGATTTCTGCACTGAGAGAGGTTTTAGCAGTGATCCAATAATTGCTTGAAATTGCAGCTAAAACATACTGAGTATTACCCTGATGTTCATAGGAGATATTGCCATTTAAAAATAAACGATCATCCAGTAATAAATACGTTACGGGCAGATTCACTTTCCAACTGGAGTGGTTATCACCATACATATTTCGGCTTATTGTTAGGGATACAGCCGCGCCCCAACTATTCGATTCCACCGCTTTCAAATTCCGTTTGAATTGAGCTGATATCACATCATGACGATTCTTATTTTGAAGATGATCATCCAATTGAAAGCTTAATTCCAAATTTTTGGCAATACCGCATATTGGAGAAAAACTGGAGTTAACCTCCTGATGTTTATAAAAGTTTATATTACTTTCAAAATGGCAAGTATATAGATCAGCAACACTTGCATCATCTGTAATTAATACAGGATCGGCATATGCTGATTTATGAATAATAAGTAATAAAAAACAGCCCGTAATCAGTACTGTTTCTATCATACAAAGTTGATTGATTACCATCCGTAATCCTCATTGCTGAGGCGGTATGAATCTAAGTGCGCACAAAAACAAGCCAAAATTGAACTGATTAAAGTCAAAATTGAGCTGTTTCACGTCAAAATGGGGATGTAGTTTAAAATCAGATTATAACTGTCTCATTGCAAGACAGCTTTCCTAAAGGCAGCGCTCTCTTGCTCAGATACGAATAATGGCTGTATATAAACTACAGCGCCTCGATGAACAATTTGCCACTTAGGGTCTCCGCTAATTAAAGTTGCCGCAATTATAACCATAAAAATATTTAAAACAAGTGATTTTCAGCATAACAACGCCCATAAATGCCAGATTGATCATCATAATTTGAATTAAAATTCTTATATAAATTGAGAACCTGATGAGATTTTAAAATGATTTACCTTGGCACAGGCAGAAAAGGATTGTGAATATTGCCTAAATTTCGGCAAAATACAGTGGAATAAAAACAAGCCCAATTCCAGTGAAATTGAGCTTATTTAAAACGTTATTTAATCTAGATGTTTTTTATAATTAGGGGCTGTTGACAATTCGTCTACGTTTGCGACTACGTGTGTTTTTAGGCGATACTAGGCACGAAATACGAAATTTAGTCATTCTAAATGATGAGAAACATCGTTTCGCAAGGTAACAACGTAGCGGCAAAAAACACACAAGTCCCGAAGGGTTGTGGCTAAAATTATCTCAGCCTGTGTTACGAAACTCGAAAATAGTCTCGCTATTCTCATTCATGTTTTACGGCGTATACGTCTCATGCTCAATTTTAGTCTACAACGCAAGCCATTTATGAAATGTCTACAGCCCCTAAGCTTTGAGCTGAATATTTTCCAACTTCCCATCCAATGCTTCAATTAAACTTTTGACCAAAGGTTCTTTTTCAAGCATTTCATTCGCACGATCATAAGCTCGAAGCTTACGCTCGTTTTGCATCATATAAGGTGTGGTCGACTCAACTTCACCGTATTGCACTGTAAATAAAGTATTCGGCCACTGCTGTTTTAATTTTGCCTCAAGATCATGTTGTGCTTGATTCAGTATTTTTTCATATTTTTGCGAAATTTGAAAAATAGATTGACCATTCACATCCCCAGTCATTAATCCATGCTGTGCGAGTTCTTGAACAGCAGGAGAAAGTGAGCTGTTTCTAAACCAATATTCCCATTTCTCAACTGTCCACTCACCTTCTAAGACCTGTAATTTTAAGGCAAGTATCTGTTGCGGCGTTTGTTGCTCACCAGAAGATCCTGGTTCTATTTCAGGGATAATATTAGAAACTTGAGCTGGAGTATCTGTTTGAGAATGAATAGGCTCAACTAAATCAATTTCAACATTTTGATCCTGATTCTCAGGTGCTAAAAAAAATACATCTTTATTTAAACTAGACTGAGACGTAGAATTTTTCGGTTGACTCAAATCAGCACCAAATAAAGTTAAACTTGGTTCAGCATTTTCTACTGCAATTTTCTCTTGAACAGTTGGCGACTGCGCTTCAATATTTTGATTATTATGAACAGTTGATTCAACTACAGCGCTTTGTTGTGCTTCCTCAGCAAAGTCATCCAAGTAGTCATCACTACTGGGTTCATGATCAACGCTTTGCTGTTGAGTTTGCAGCTCTTCTATTTCGTCAAAAGCTGGATCTAAATCATTCACTACACGCTGCGAATTGATCTCAACCTGCGGTTGCTGTACTTCTGTTAATGGCGCGTAACTTTCTGGTTGCGGAATTACATTCAAAGCAGCATTTTGTTGTTCATTATTTTTTTCAACAGGTGCTTGCTGAGCCTGCTGTTGATGAGCTGGTTCTTGTTGAATCTGTGCTTGCTGAATTTGCGCTTCTTGAATAATCCCGGCTTGAACAGATGCTTGATGCGGTTGCTGTGACACAGCAACTTGAGCGATATTTTGATTGTTTTGTGGTTGTTCATCTTGAGAGACTACAATTTCATTGATTTGCATCGGTCTAAATGCCAGTAAACGCAATACTGTCATTTCAAAGCCTTGCTCTTGTGTTACTGCAAGTTGTAGCTCCGCTCGACCTTTACAGGCAATTTGATAATAAAGCTGTAAATCTTGTGCAGAGACAATTTTTGATAACTGCATAATTTTTTGATTAATTTCAGCACTGTATTTTAGACTTAAATCAGGCAAATATTGCAACATCGCCAACTCATGCAAAGTTGAAATAAACTGATCTAAAACCAGTGAAACATCTAAAGCCTGTTGCCTAAATTGTAGTAATAACTGACTAACCCGTGCATTTTGATTTTGATGAATTGCCAAGATCAAATCATAAATGATGGTTCTATCAATCAAACCTAGCATTTCTTTGACATCTTGATGATGAATTGCGCCTTGACCATAAGCAATTGCTTGGTCAGTTAAAGACAATGCATCACGTAACGAACCTTGGGCAGATTCAGCAATTTGCCAAATCGCATCTTGCTCTGATGCAATTACTTCTTTATTTAAAATGTCTGTAAGGTGATGGGTAATTTCATCTACAGCCAATGGACGTAAAGTAAATTGCAAGCAACGTGAAATCACCGTAATTGGTAATTTTTGTGGATCTGTGGTCGCAAATAAAAATTTTACATGTTCAGGCGGTTCTTCTAATGTTTTCAATAATGCATTAAAGGAATGCGTCGACAGCATATGTACCTCATCGATCAAATATACCTTAAATCGACCTTGGGTCGGTGCATAAGGTACATTGTCGAGCAACTCACGTGTGTCTTCAACTTTTGTCCGTGAAGCAGCATCGATTTCAATCAGGTCAATAAAGCGCCCTTCATTTACCGCCTTACAAGTTGCGCAAACTTCACAAGGTTTAGAGGTTACCCCTGTTTCACAATTTAAACATTTCGCTAAAATTCGAGCAATCGTGGTTTTCCCCACCCCACGTGTTCCAGTAAATAAATAGGCATGGTGTAAACGTCCACGATCTAACGCACTGGTCAGTGCACGTGAAACGTGATTCTGTCCGACCAATTCATTAAAGTTACGTGGGCGATATTTACGTGCAAGTACCTGATACATGGAAGCTCCTAGTTACAGGTCTAAGGATACTGTTTTTTTACTGATTAGTGAATGAAGAACTGTAGAGTTATTTTTTATTAGAGATAATTCGATCAATTTCTTCTAATTTGACACTGTGCTCTACAATATAAAGTTTATCTATCGCTTAAATAGATTTAAAAACACACAATAGCTAATTTTACTTTAAAAAACACTGACGTGGCAGTGTTAAACAAATCACATTTTGGGCTGCTATAGTTTTTCAATCGCTTCTCCAAACTTTTATATTACACCGTAAAACCTATAGTCAACCTGTCAAAAACTCAGATACAAGAATAGAATTTCTCTTAATCAATATTTTTAATTAAATCAATTATATGGAAAAAATTTTTGATTATAAAAAAGCCTGCAATGCCACACCTTACATTCAAGGTTTAAATAGCTTTGCGTAGGCTATGCCTCACTCTTGCGCTACAAACAAAGCAGTACTTTATTTTTGCTCATATACCCCCGCCTAACGGCGACATCCCTGTCGCCCCACGGTAGGACAACCATCTATAATTCAAAAGTTTCAAAAATGAATTGATAAGCAATAAATAGTTTCTAAAAGTTCATACCAAAATAAAAGCTTCATTTCAGATCAATGGCTACATAAAATCACTTGTATAAACAATTAGTTGCTTGACTATAAATATAAAAACAAGCGCATAATTTAAATCATGCGCAATATTCTAGACAGTAATCTGTTTCTTTGCAGGTAAAGCACGCCAAACAAATACAGATAAAACCAGAAACATCAGACCCGAAATGCCCAAGACTTTACTATGTGAATAAATAAACGCTTCAAAAGCTGCTTGTTCTACCTCTTGCATCAATGCAGGTTCTAACTGCTTGGTCAACAATAATGCCTCACCAATAGAAGAACTTGCTTGAGCTGCGATATTCAGCGGTAAATGCTCAGGCAAGACAATTGAATGCGCATAAAATATAGACAGCAACAGTCCAAAAAACGCAATCCCAAGACCTGCACCTAACTCATACGCCATGCCTTCAATTGCACCAGCAGCCGTTGCTTTTTGTGGAGGTACAGCAGACATAATAGCTGCCGTGGAAGATAATAACGCGATTTCAACACTGATTCCCATCAACACCATCCAAACCCAAGCTTGAATATAATCGATATCAAAATTGGTCATGGCCAAGCCAAAGAAACATAAGGCACACATCAGCATCCCAATAGTTGCAACAGGTCGTAAACCATAATGATTCATTAAAATACTGGTAAAAGGTCCTCCAATACTAATAGCGATCATAAAGGGCAAAATAAACAAACCTGCTTCTAATGGACTATATCCATACACAAACTGTAATTCTTGTGAAAGGAGTAGCTCAAAACCTACTAAAGCTATCATAGCCACCATTGCCATCACAATACTGGTTGAGATCACAGGATTCTTAAACAGACTAAAATCGATCATCGGTTGGGTTGTTTTTAATTGATGGCGGATAAATCCCACCAACAATCCCAATCCAAGCACAAAAATCAAAATCATCCCTAGGCTAAACGCATAGATAGAGGTCTTAATTGAATAAATCAGCATTAAGATTGCAGTGACCAAAATGAGCGCTTGTAATAGATTTAAAGGTTGTTTGGTTTGTACCACTTGCTTTGGCACCAGCCATGTCGTCAATACCAAGACCAAAATAATAATTGGCACGTTAATCAGGAACACGGTTCCCCATGAAAAATGTTCCAGAATAAAACCACCCAACAGTGGACCAAAAGCGGCTCCACCACCACCGACAGTTCCCCAAATACCTAAAGCATAATTACGTTGTTTTTCATCTAAAAAGGTATTGCGAACACCTGCCAAGGTTGCAGGTAAAATCATGGCAGCACCTACACCAAGAAATGCTCTTGCCGCAATCAACATATAGGCTGAACTCGCAAAAGCAGCCATGAGAGAAGCCACACCAAAAATACCAGCACCAATCAGCATCAGACGTTTAAAGCCAATACGATCCCCCAATGCCCCCATGGGCAAAATCAAGCCTGCCATGATCAGTGAATAAATATCAATCACCCAGAGCATTTCATTACTGGATAGTGATAAAGCAGCACTCAATGTTGGGATGGCAACATGCAAAACCGTTGCATCAATTGAAACCGGTAAATAAATTAAAACGATGATTGCCAAAATCACCCAATTGCGGTACATAACACACCTAATTAAAGTTGGACGCTTGTTCAAGTTCCATCATTATAAGCAGACTTGAACAAACGTCCAACTTTGTTTAATATTTGTTTTGTAAATTTTGTTGTATTAAAAGTGATGAATTATTTAAACCGAGAACAACGTCGTACTATGATTTTGGATGCAGCAAAGCGTGTTGCATTACAAGATGGATTGAATGGATTAACTGTGCGCCGTATTGCCGCAGAAGCACAAGTTTCAACAGGGCAAGTACATCATCACTTTCAATCAAGTTCGCATTTAAAGGCAGAGGTTTTTATTCAGTTGATGGATCAACTCAATAAAGTAGAAGATCAAATTAAAACCGACAGTAGCTTTGAACGTTTATCTCTCTTGCTAGGCTTTGAAAATATTGAACAAACTCAACCCTACTTACGACTCTGGAATGAGGCTGAAATTTTAATCGACCAAGATCCAGAAATTAAAAAAGCTTATAATATTACGATGGAACAATGGCATGTTGCCTTGGTTACAGCGATTGAACATGGCATCGCCCAACAAGAATTTAAAATTGCTACAGCCAGCAGTAGCCAAGACATTGCTTGGCGGCTGATTGCTTTTGTTTGTGGTTTAGAAGGAATCTATCAACTTGGCTTAAAAGGTCTAGACCAACACTCGTTTAAACATCATGTCGAAACCATCTTAAAAATGGAGTTACTTGCCTAAGAAAATATAGATGGATCTACATGCCGCTGTATAAAGTCCTTATTTTTAATTCTTTTGCACTATAAGACTCAGCCATCTAACCTTCTATGAAATTTCAATCGCTTTGATCTTAATATTTAAAACCAGCCTTTACTTCCCTTAAGTAAACCATCAGCGCAACGTAATGTTTCTTGGGTCAGTCCCCAAAGACGATAATCGCCTGTGATTGAACCAATGGCAAAATTATGAGTATAGGCAAAACTAAGCCCTCGTTGCGGATCACACCACGCCCCAGAGCCATTATATCCAATATGTCCAAAGCCTTGCTTAGCACGTTTACCCATACTAATCACACGATGGTAGCCTAAACGCCATTTCATAGGAATTGGCATCACGCGATCTCGTTTAATCGATTGGATCTGACTTAACTCTGTAAATATTTCAGGGCGAATTAAAACTTTTCCTTCCCAAACCCCTTTATTTGCCATCATGGCATAAACTTTTGCAAGACTATTGGCGCTAAATACACCATTGGCCGCTGGAATAATCGCTTGAAGCCCTTGGTCACTAAAGAAACTAAAATCACGCATCCCTTTCGGTACCATAGCATCTAAAAAATCTTGCGGATTTTGTCCGGTTAATTCAACCAATTTATCTGAAAATGACGTTTTATGATGCTTCTTAGCTTTGCTCTTACTGGATTTTGTTTCTGTTTTTTGTACTGGCACTGCTTTTTGAATTAAACGCGCCACACGATTTAACTCAGATTCAGGCACACCAAAATAGGCACCATCAAGTTGTAGGGGTTCAACCAAATACTTCTGCATTAACTGTGTTAAAGATTGATGCGTTGCTTTCTCTAAAACACCACCCACCAACCAGCCAAATGTTAATGCCTGATATGCAATATCAGTTCCTACAGCAAAACGAGGTGTGGCCTGCTCCATTACCTTGAGCATATGCTGCCAATCTGCCATTTCAACGGCACCAGCAATAATATTTCGAATATCGTATAAGCCACTTTGATGACTTAAAATATGACGCAGTGTCATATTCTCTTTACCATTTTGAGCAAATTCAGGCCAAAAATTGACTATAGGCGTATCGTAGTCTAAGAAACCTTCACTCACTAAAATATGTGCGAGTGTGGCCAGTACACCTTTCCCTGTGGAATAACAAACCGACAAGGTTCGCTCATTCCATTGCTCAGTTTTTGATTTTTTACCCGTATATATATCGACAACTTTTTCATTTTGAAAATAAACAGTTAAAGCAGCACCACCATTTTCGCTACGACCATCCTGCAAACGACTAAATTGAACAGCGAGATCTTGAAAACGCTCATCCACATAGCCCTGATAATTTTTCGTACTCGCAAAAATAATGTCCGTTAAACTGCTCATTGCCCTATCCTATTTTTTTAATCATAACTTTTTTAATTAAAAAAGCCTGAATCATCTCGACTCAGGCTTTATATTTTATCTTATAAAGCCTTAACCACACCAGAAACATGAGGTTTTTGTGATTTTTGATTACGAATCAAAAAGTCAGTTGTTGTACCATCTTGTGCAGTTAAAAATTCTACTGTTGAAGGTAAATACATCGGCAATTTAAACAATACATCGGCTTCATAAGCTTCTGGTAAGTTGAGCCCAGCGAGAACGCGCGCCTTGCTCCACATCCCATGAGCAATCGCTTGTTTAAAACCAAATGCTTTTGCAGTTAATGCATGGATATGAATCAAGTTAAAGTCACCTGATGTCATAGCATAACGACGACCAGTATTTTCAGAAACTTCCCAAACCGCCTGAACTTGATAATTTGGTTCTTTTTTATCTTTTGGTTTTTCTGTAACTGAACCATCGGTTTTTTGACGTGCTAGATAGGTGGTTAATCCTTGCATGACCACGTCACCGCCAACTTTGGCTGTTGTGATGAAGTCGAACTGAACCCCTTTATCATGGGGCTTTAGCTCACCAAATTGACAAGATAAAGTCAGCTGTTCATTGACCCCAATTTTACGTGTTTGCTTAATTTGATTGCGAATATGCACCAAGCCTAAGATTGCAAAAGGAAATGCTTCAGAGGTCATCATATGCATTTGTAAACTTTGCGATAAAACAGCTAAATAAATCGCGGGAATATACCCATTATTTTTAAAGCCACACACTTCGTTATATGCTTTTAAATGATTTGGATCAATTTTGAATGAATCAACCACATATTCAACTTGCGGTAGAACTTTTTTACCTTTTGGCTTTTTAAAAATTAAACCCTGAATCACTTTTGGATAAGCTAAATATGGCTTAGGAAGCTGACTAAAATGGCGAGTATTCATACTAGACCTTTGAAAAATTAATTCTTATTCAACATTTAAAAAATCCAACATTTCAGTTGAAAATTAACGAATGACAGAGAATAAACATCCTGATTTCGTTCAAGCGAAAGTCAGTGAGAGTGATTATTTAAATACTTAAATAATCACTTCGCAATAATCCCCTAAACGAAACAGGACTTCACTTATGCGTGATTATGCACCCAATAAGCTTTGACCACAAACACGCACAACATTACCATTTAATCCTGTAGATGCTGTAGATGCAAATAAAGCAATTGTTTCAGCAACATCAACAGGTAAACCACCTTGACTCATTGAGTTCATACGACGACCCGCTTCACGGATTGCAAATGGAATTGCCGCGGTCATTTGAGTTTCAATGAAACCCGGCGCTACAGCATTAATGGTAATACCATTTTTTAGTACAGGTGCAGTGAATTTCACCAAACCAATGACACCCGCTTTTGATGCAGCATAGTTGGTTTGACCTAAGTTACCTGCAATACCTGAAATTGAAGATACGCAAACAATACGACCATTTGCATTTAATCCATCATTTGACAATAAATAATCGTTAATACGTTCAGCAGCAGATAAGTTGATATTAATCACCAAATCCCACATCTCTGGCTTCATATTTGCCAAAGTTTTATCACGTGTAATACCCGCATTATGTACGATAATATCTAAACCACCTTGTTGAGCTGCCGCAGCTTTGATTTTTTCACCAGCATCAGCAGCAGTGATATCAATTGCGAGTGTAGAACCACCAATTTCACTTGCAACACGGTCAAGGTCTGCTTGTTGTGGTGGCACATCCAAACAAATTACATGTGCGCCATCACGTGCCAATACATGTGCAATCGCTTCACCAATACCACGGCTTGCACCTGTTACTAATGCAGTTTTGCCAGCAAGCGGTTTTGCCCAGTCAATATCAATCACATCACCTTTAGACACACGAATTACTTGGCCCGATACATATGCTGAACGAGGAGAAATTGCAAAACGTAAACTCGATTCTAAGTTTTGTGCAGCATCTGCATCAACCAGAATAAGATCTGCAGCAATTCCTTTCTTAAACTCTTTACCAACCGATTTAACAAATCCTTCTAATGCACGTTGTGCAATCGCTTGTTTAATCGTTGGTGCAGTTTCCGGTGTTAAACCAATAATAATTACACGACCTGATGTTGCAATTTGACGGGCAACAGGATTAAAAAACTTGTGTAGCTCATGTAATTGTTCTGAATTTTGGATACCTGATGCATCAAATACCACTGCTTTGAATTTTGATTCTTTATCACCTTCATTAAAAGCACCCACATTCAAACCAGATTTTGCAGCAGCTTGTTGTAACTCAGCATTATTCCCTGCATAAGTATTGGCATGAATATTACTAAGAACCTGCGCAACTTCACTAGTAAAATGACTATTTGGCGCTGCACCAAATAATACAGCACCTTTAACGACAGGAGTGGCTGACTCAAAGCGGTCTAGCTGGATTGGTGATGGTAAACCTAAATTTTTTATGACAAATTTACCAATTGGAGATTTAGCAAATGCTTGGTATTGGTCAGACATGTTTCTTATCTCTCATCAAATTAATTTTGTATGGGCTTAAGCTATCTTTTAACTTCAGTATAATCTCAGATATTTAGCTGTGTTGCGCTTTCTTAAATGCCTTGCGTTATTCTTCACGCAAGGCTTAGAGGAATCGTCAACAACGCTATCATCTCTATGACCCATAAGTTTCAGTTAAATCATACTTGAGTTGCCAAAATGATGACTTGACCTGAAAGAATATGCAAATGTCATTATAGTCAATTCGAGTCATAGCCAATTATGTTAATGTAAGCCCTAAGAATATTGCGAACATGCTTGGAAAAGCCTTATGAGCAAAACAACTCAAGAAAATTCGAACGCTGAAAGCACTGTACAAGAAACTGTGTCAAATACATCAAAACCTCGTACTCGTACGAGTAAAAGTAGCAACACAAATTCTACAAATGCCAATGCAGCCAACACGACTAAAAAACCGACTCGTGCACCAGCAGCTGCTTCACGTAGCAAAGCAACTGCATCGACGGCAAAAAAAGTTACAACATCTTCATCTTCTAAAACTCAAACTTCTGGTCAGCAGGATAAAATTATGAGTCAAAACACTGTACGTCGCGTAGCAATTATTGGCGGTAACCGTATTCCTTTTGCACGTTCAAATGGCCCTTATTTCCGAGCGTCAAACATTGACATGCTTACTGCGTCTTTAAACGGTTTAATTGAACGTTTTAACCTTCAAGGTCAACGTTTAGGTGAAGTGGTTGCTGGTGCAGTTCTAAAACATAGCCGTGATTTCAACATGACACGTGAATGTGTTTTAAATACTCAACTTGCGCCTGAAACCCCTGCTTATGATATTCAACAAGCATGTGGTACTGGCTTACAAGCAGCTTTCCTTGTTGCAAACAAAATTGCATTAGGCCAAATTGAAGTGGGTATTGCTGGTGGTGTAGATACTACCTCTGATGCACCAATCGCATTTGGTGACGGCTTACGTAAAGCATTGCTTGAATTAAACATTGCAAAAACAGGTAAAGACCGTTTAAAAGCTTTAGCTAAAATCAATGTTAAAGACTTGATGGATGCACCAAAAAATGGTGAACCTCGTACTGGTTTATCTATGGGTGATCACCAAGCGATTACTGCTTTAGAATGGGGTATTCCGCGTGAAGCTCAAGATGAACTTGCTGCATCTTCACATCAAAAAATGGCCAAAGCATATGATGAAGGCTTCTTCGATGATTTGATCACGCCGTTTATGGGTCTAGACAAAGACAATAACTTGCGTCCTGATTCTTCAGTTGAAAAATTGGCTAAGCTTAAACCTGCATTTGGTAAAGGTGATACTGCAACAATGACTGCAGGTAACTCTACCCCACTTACAGACGGTGCTTCAGTTGTTCTATTAGCCTCTGAAGAATGGGCTAAAGCAAATGGTCATGAAGTCCTTGCCTACTTAACATTCACTGAAACTGCTGCGGTAGATTTTGTGAATAAGAAAGAAGGTTTATTGATGGCGCCTGCTTATGCTGTTCCACGTATGTTGGCTCGTGCAGGTATTAAGCTTCAAGACTTCGATTACTATGAGATTCATGAAGCTTTTGCATCACAAGTTCTTTCTACCTTAAAAGCATGGGAAGATCCTAAGTTCTGTAAAGAACGTTTAGGGCTAGATGCACCATTGGGCTCAATTGACCGTAGCAAACTCAATGTTAAAGGTTCTTCTTTAGCTGCTGGTCATCCATTTGCAGCAACAGGTGGTCGCATTTTGGCAACTGCTGCAAAATTGATTAATCAAAAAGGTTCAGGTCGTGTACTTATTTCGATTTGTGCTGCTGGTGGTCAAGGTGTAACTGCAATCGTAGAGAAATAAATTCTCTGATTTGTACAATACTCTCAAAAAAGCATCCATTTAGGATGCTTTTTTATTGCTCATCAATCTACATCTAGCTAAAAAAATTTGCATAGACCATTCTGCTCAACATAAAAAATGGTTAGCCGAAGCTAACCATTTAAAATCTTCACTATTCTTAGGGAAAATAGTGTTGATTTTAGAAGCGATACCCTACACCAACATAAGTAATCAATGGATCTATATCAACTTTTGTCGTTGAATTAATCAGTCGCTTACCAGTCTTAGCATCAACAACATCAATCTTAGCCTGATTGTTGAGCTTGGCATAAGAAACAGAAGCCACACCAAACCAGTTTTCATTAATGTCATAAGTAGCACCCAGACTTACAATAGGTGCAATTGCATCAGTCGTTTTAACCCTTACATAAGTATTTGCACTGGAAGGTTTGCCATCCAACGCAGCCCCTGCTTTTCCATCTAAAACGTTTTGAATCATGTGTCCCGCTGCGACCAGATCACTTTTGATCTGTGAGTTCAATTTAATATCAGTAAAATGAGAGTACATCACCCCTACCCCAATATATGGACGCAATTTATTGACACCAGACTGACCAAACTGATATTGCGCTTCAAGCGCTGGTGTCCATGCACGGACTGAAGCTGCTTTAGATTTGTTGCCTAAATTGGTGATTGGAATTGCTTGGTTTAAATCTATACCATCTGGAAATAAAATTCCGACTAGGTCACTTGGCGAGGTGGCTAATCCGGTGAGGGGTGCCAAGATTTCCCCTTTACCTTTAATATCAACTTTTGGAGGAATTCCACCAATGAGTTGCAAGGAAACATTGTCATTAATGTAATAATTTAACATCATACCAAGGGTATCTACATCATCGACTTCAAGCCCTGTTCCCTTAGCTTGCCAATTTTCCAAGCCATGAATATTTGCTGTTCCTGCGACCTCTGGCAAAATATTACCCTTACCATCGGTCAATAGGGTTTGCATAAATGCATCATTGAGAAATTCAGTTAAAACCTCTTTCTGATTAAATGGTACTCCGCCTAAGTCTTCCCCCATAGCATTAGGATCAACTGAGTTTAAAAAACTGGTTGTAGAGATACTTCCGACTGTTGCGTTGGTACCATTTTTAACACTGGTATTAATATTAAAGGGATTGGCTTTTCCCTGAGGCATAACATGTAACCAACCTGCAGATACTGAAAAGCGTTTATACTCCCCCGCAAAACTCATGCTGGTAATCGCGAACAATGAACTTGTTATGACAATATTTTTTAACGTTAATATTTTTTTCATTTTTTATCCTTAAAATATGAGATTACCGAACCGTGGCAACCTGTTTAAAAAACATACATAAAAAACAATCTTTATGTATAAAATTCTGATCAATAGCATTTTCACTCAGCCGTAAAAAATATAGGTAATTTTATTTTTAAATTTTTTATACTACTTATTAATGATATATATCATTGTTTTATTTTTATCATTTAGCATAATTTAACAGTAAAGGTATATTTAAAAAGTCTATTTAAGCCCATGCTGAACTATTATATAAATATCAAATTTTTCACATAATTTTAACTTTTTAATTATCAATACACATTCTCATAAATTGATAATTCATTCTATTTTGATGGATTTTAAAATGTATGCCCGAAATTAAACTCAACGATTCACTTTTTAAAAATAAAATGAATTGTTAGAGCAAAAAACACCCAACAAAATAGCTTTTTGTACTTTTTAATCAAAACTCACGTTCAAATATAATTTTCACCTTAAAAATTATAAAGAAAAACTTCACTACTTTATTTTAAATAAAAATATCAAATACTTAGTTTAAGGTTTGCATTATTAAAGTTTGGTAGGTGTTTAGTAGGTATTCAATCTAGCCCTCAAAACAGATACTCAACCTCAAGGTGAACATCACCTTTCTGGAATGATGAAATAACAATGGTAGAAGGAATCGCACCATGGCTTTTAAAAATATAGCAGATCAAACAAACGGTTTTTACATCCCTTGCGTCTCACTTTTTGGTCCAGGTTGTGCCAAAGAAGTCGGTGCTAAAGCACAAAATTTAGGGGCAAAAAAAGCCCTCATCGTCACTGATGCCGGCTTATTCAAATTTGGTGTTGCAGACATTATTGTTGGATATCTTAAAGATGCTGGGGTAGACAGTCATATTTTTCCTGGGGCGGAACCAAACCCGACAGACATTAACGTACATAATGGCGTAAACGAATATAACAATAATGGTTGTGACTTTATTGTGTCTTTAGGCGGTGGCTCTTCTCATGACTGTGCAAAAGGAATCGGCTTAGTTACCGCAGGTGGCGGTCATATTCGTGATTATGAAGGGATTGATCAAAGTAAAGTCCCAATGACACCGCTTGTCGCAATCAATACGACAGCAGGAACTGCTTCCGAAATGACTCGTTTCTGTATTATCACCAATACTGATACCCATGTAAAAATGGCAATTGTTGATTGGCGTTGTACACCGCTTGTTGCAATTGATGATCCTAAACTCATGATTGCAAAACCTGCTGCTTTAACTGCTGCAACGGGTATGGATGCTTTAACTCATGCTGTAGAAGCTTATGTTTCAACTGCTGCAAACCCAATTACTGATGCATGTGCAGAAAAAGCCATTTCAATGATTAGCGAATGGTTAAGCCCTGCTGTTGCCAATGGCGAAAATCTTGAAGCACGTGATGCAATGGCATATGCACAATATTTAGCAGGTATGGCATTTAACAATGCGTCTTTAGGTTATGTACATGCAATGGCTCATCAATTAGGTGGCTTCTATAACCTTCCACACGGCGTATGTAATGCAATTCTATTACCGCATGTGTGTGAGTTTAACTTAATCGCCTGCCCAAACCGTTATGCAAAAATTGCCCAATTAATGGGTGTCAATACTGAGGGTTTAACCGTTACTGAGGCTGCCTTTGCTGCGATTGATGCAATTCGTGCGTTATCATCATCTATTGGTATCCCTTCTGGCTTAGCTGAACTGGGTGTCAAAGCGGAAGATCATGCAGTGATGACCTCAAATGCGCAAAAAGATGCCTGTATGTTGACCAATCCACGTAAAGCAACTGATGCTCAAGTCATTAAAATTTTTGAATCAGCAATGTAAAATGATCCGCTTTCGTTCTACTCAGCCTTAGAACCTTTTAGGCCAAATACAATGAAGTGTGCTTGATACTCAGGAATATTACTTTGGTAATATTCCTTTTTTATACGCTTATAAAAAATGACAATCATTATTGTCAGATATATTGATAAAGTCACAATCTATGACTATGATGCTTAAAACATCAGCGGATTATTTCAGCAATGACAACAACAAGTAAAACCATCATCATCACGGGTGCAAATACCGGAATCGGGCTTGCAACTGCAGAAACCTTTATTAAGGATGGTCACCATGTGATCATTGCTTGTCGTAATCTAGAAAAAGCCAAAACAGCACAGCAACATTTAGAGTCATTCGGTACAGGTCAAGTAGACGTAATTCACCTTGATTTAAATAGTCTTGAACAAATTAACCAAGCAGCCAATGAAATTATTGCTAAATATGAAAAAATTGATGTATTAGTCAACAATGCTGGCATGATGACACCTGATCTTGAGGCCACAGCTGATGGTTTTGAAAAACAGTTTGGGGTAAATTATCTGGGGCCTTTTCTTTGGACATTGAAACTTCTTCCATTGGTTCAAAAAGCCCAACAAGGTCGTGTAATTCATTTGGCTTCAATGATGCATCTTTTAGGTCGTATCCAACCTGAAAACTTTAACGCGGATCAAGTGAAGAAATACAATGGTGTTTTGAGCTATGGCAATAGTAAATTAGCTAATCTGCTCTTTAGTAATATCCTCGCCAAACAACTATATGGAAGTCATGTCACCAGCAATGCATTACATCCAGGTGGCGTAGATTCTGAGATTTATCGTGAATTACCCAAATGGCAATATGCAATCATTAAACTTGGTCTTATTCCACCATCTAAGCCTGCCGAATTAATTAAAAAAATTGCTTTTGATCCGTCATGGGAAAAGCGAAATGGTGATTATGTGAGTTTACAAACTCCAGCGTTTAAATCAGGCAGGGCCAAAGATATAAAGTTGGCACAAAAACTATATGATGAATCCTATGCGCTGGTAAAAGACTATCTGTAATTTTTCGGATTTCATTTTTCTATAAAATTCAGGAATACGCTATGACCACTCAATCTATTGAATATCAACCTGATACCCTTGGTACGGGTTATGAAAAACTAACCTTAAACTTACCAAATGACTATGATGGTAAAGTCATTGCGACTTTGGTACGTAAACAAGCAGCTCAAGCGACCAAGAAAGCGGTGCTCTATATCCATGGTTTTATCGATTATTTCTTTCAAACAGAAATGGCTGAACAATTTAATCAACATGATTATGATTTTTATGCACTTGATTTAAGAAAATATGGTCGTTCTTACCTACCACATCAAAAATATTATTATGTTCTAAATTTGAATGAATATGATGAAGAAATCACGCAAGCATTAAAGATTATTGGTCAGGAAGGCCACACTGAGGTGTTACTGGCAGGACATTCTACAGGTGGATTGATCGCAACATTATATGCAGCACATTATCCACAACATCCCCTTATTCAAGCCTTATGGTGCAATAGTCCTTTTTATGACTTTAATATGCCTGCTTGGAAGAAAAAATTAGCCCTCCCCAAACTCAGCGCAATGGGCAAACGCTTACCTAATTTAAAGTTTCCAAGTGAATTAAATAAATGGTATGTCACCAGTCTGCATAAAGATTTGCAAGGCGAATGGGATTTCAGCTTAGAGTGGAAAAAACCAACTTACCCCAAAGTATATTTAAGCTTTGTGCATGCAATTTTTGAAGCGCAAAAAGAAATTCATGCAGGTGTACAGATCAATGTACCAACCTTAGTGATGCATTCTCACAGAACAACCTATCCTAAGAAATTTAACCGAGATGCTCAAAGCACTGATGTTATTTTAGAGGTCAAAGACATCGTCAGAGATGCAGGTAAAATACAGGGCGATGTTAATGTCATGACCATTCAAAATGGACTACATGACTTGGTTTTATCGGCACCAGAAGTCAGAAGAGAAGTTTATCATCAACTTTTTTCATGGTTAGCTCAAAAGCAACCTTAAAGGCTCAAATCCATTTTTCTTTGCAAGCAAATGATCAGTTAAAAGTATCCTGCAAAATCAATGCTCATCTTTATATTTCATTAGAATTTGATGAGCAGGATGCCCGTCTGGTGTAAGTTCAATTAGACGTTCAACGGCATCAATCGCTTCTGGAAAATGTGCAAGGTGTTTTAATAAAGCATCTGTTTCATTGGCTTTAAAAATCGCTTCACTTAGGCGTGATTCGAGGCAGTCTCGCCATGCAGATAAAAAAGGACTTTCGGTTTTAGCTAAAAATACACCTTTACATAATTTTAAAGCGGATTCGGTATAACCCGCATCTAAAGCATTCTCTGCTTGCAAGAAATCTGCTTCAACATGTGCCAATAAACGATAAGGCCGTGAACCCAGCATGCCGCCCAAGATATCACGCAACTGCGACATTTCTGCTTTTAATGTGCCGACACTCACTTTTCGTTCACCATACAACGCTTGATGTAAATTTTCCAGATTCATCCCTTGAGGGCACAACGCAAGAATGGTCAAAATTTCAATTTGTCGTGGTGTCAATACCACAATCTTGCCATTGAACAACACTTGTGGCACAGCAAAAGCACGGATAAATAAATGTTGTTGTTGAAACTCTAGCAATGCCGATTGAATAATCGAGGCACAGCGCTCAGCCGCCAATAATCCCAAACTATTGTGATGATTCCATGTGGTTGAAAGATCAATGACCCCTAAAACTTGTTTGGAATATGGATCTATAATTGGAGAGGCATAACAAACCCAGTCATGCACAGAAGACATAAAATGCTCGTTGGAAAACACACAACTGGATTGTTGGGTTTTTAATGACAGTGCCAAAGCATTAGTTCCCACCAAATCTTCACGCCATTGTCCACCAGCAATAAAATGGACACGTTCTGCAGCATTGCGCATTTGCCCACTTGCGGCTGACCAAATAATAGTACTACCGATATCCCCTACTGCAGCAACCATTGCTGACTGTTCTGCGATATGAGTTAATTCATCCCGACAATGTTCTATTGCTTTTTCTAACAGCGTTTTTCTTTCTTGTTTTACATTCATCAAAGGTGCAGCATCACGATCTTTGGGAATCGCAGCTGAGTTGGAACGTTGCCATGAACTTGCAATACTCTGTCCGAGTTGATCAGCATGTTTTAAAGACAAACTACTGCTTTGGCGTAACTGCTCAATTAAACTCCGTTTATTTGATAACTCTTGTTGGCTTAACATACGCTACTTCCTCTGTAATTCGTTAAAAAATATCCTATCCTTTCTCTGTTGTTTTTATCCAGCGGACCTGCTTATAAATTATTCTAGCACATTAACATAGTGAGCTTAACCTGAGTCAACACAACTCATACCAAAGCTGTAGAATAAAACCAATTTTTTCCAATATTTAGCAATTTTCTAATAAACAAGAAAATATTGCCAAAGATTAAAGCATAGCGCAAATGACTCTAGGATTTCATCCAACCTTTTCCCTACCTTTGACTCTCTATGCTCAATCCATCATGTAAACAATCATTGTTCATACATGCCATATTAAACACATCATGAATGATCATGAATATAAGTAAAGGGATACTCTTATGCGTTATGTAGATCCAAATCAGCCTGGTTCAAAAGTACAGTTCAAAGCCCAATATGAAAACTTTATTGATGGCAAATGGGTAGCACCGGTTAAAGGGCAATATTTTGATAATGTCTCTCCTGTAGATGGTAAAGCCTTTACCAAAATTCCACGTTCTTCCGCGGAAGATATCGAACTTGCATTAGATGCAGCACATAAAGCCAAAGCTTCATGGAACAAAGCATCTCCAACAACACGTTCAAATGTACTACTGAAAATAGCAGATCGTTTAGAAGAAAATTTAGAATTACTGGCGGTTGCAGAAACATGGGAAAATGGTAAGCCAATTCGTGAAACATTGGCAGCCGATATTCCTTTAGCAATTGACCATTTCCGTTATTTTGCAGGTTGTTTACGTGCACAAGAAGGTGGTATCTCTGAAATTGATGAAGATACCATTGCTTACCACTTCCATGAACCTTTAGGTGTAGTGGGTCAGATCATTCCATGGAATTTCCCTATTCTTATGGCAGCATGGAAACTTGCACCAGCACTTGCAGCGGGTAACTGTATTGTACTTAAACCTGCTGAACAAACACCATCAAGTATTTTAGTAGTTGCAGAACTCATTCAAGATATTTTACCGCCAGGCGTTTTAAATATTGTCAATGGTTACGGCGTTGAAGTGGGTCGCCCACTGGCTACCAATCCACGTATTGCTAAAATTGCCTTTACAGGTTCTACTGCGGTTGGTCAAATGATCATGCAATATGCAACTGAAAATATTATTCCTGTAACGCTTGAGCTTGGTGGTAAATCACCAAACATTTTCTTTGAAGATGTCATGGATAAAGATGATGATTATTTAGACAAAGCGCTTGAAGGCTTTGCCATGTTCGCATTAAACCAAGGTGAAGTATGTACTTGCCCATCACGTGCATTGGTTCAAGAAAGTATTGCAGATAAATTCCTTGAAATGGCAGTTGAACGTGTAAAACGCATCAAAACTGGACATCCTTTAGACACAGACACCATGATTGGTGCTCAGGCATCTCAAGAGCAACAAGACAAAATCTTGGGTTGTATTGCAACAGGTCGTGCTGAAGGTGCTCAACTGCTTACAGGGGGCGGCGATCGTCAGGAAGTCGGTCAAGGTTTCTATATTGAACCTACCATTTTCAAAGGCGACAACAGTATGAAGATTTTCCAAGAAGAAATTTTTGGACCAGTTCTCTCTGTAGCAACATTTAAAGATTATGATGATGCAATCAGAATTGCCAATGATACGATGTATGGCTTAGGCGCTGGTGTATGGTCTCGTTCTGCGCATACCTCTTATCGTGCGGGTCGTGCGATTGAAGCTGGTCGTGTATGGACCAACTGCTACCATATCTACCCTGCACATGCAGCATTTGGTGGTTATAAGAAATCTGGTATTGGCCGTGAAAACCACAAGATGATGCTTGATCATTATCAACAAACCAAGAATTTATTGGTTAGCTATTCAACCAAAGCAATGGGCTTCTTCTAAGTTCTATAGTTGATTTACACTTTAAAAAAGTGAACTTCGGTTCGCTTTTTTTAGTCATGATTAAGATGCTGTTTAATCCTTATAACTCTCAATTCATTCATTATTTTATACAGATTGCGATGATTCGCTAAATTTAGTCGGTTGTTGGATTCATCCAAACATCTTCATAGCCATGCTTATCAATAATGACATGATAACCGTGCTCAAGCGCCAAATAAGGTAAAATTTCAGGTAAATATTGCTGTAAATGTGAGGCATGCAGCGGTTGATAAAAATCATCAGCTGAAGAATATTCTCCACAGTGAATAAACCAAGAAACATTGTCTTGTTTTTTAAGCGCAACTCGAACTGCATAAATCGGTTGTTGGCCTAGACTCTGTAATGCAATTGCAACCCTATCCGACAGATTAAATTCCATATATTTTGATTCATATTTTTTGCAAATTTGCCTTTGTAATGTTTCTAAATTCATCAACACATTCCTTTATTGCCTGTTTCGTATTGTTTGTTTAGTTGAATAAACCAATGCGTTCAAACAGATATACTGAGATCAGCAGCAAAATTATTTAGGTCTTTTCCATAACATTTTAATATGTTCGAAACTATATCCAACCACGACTCTTAAATTCATCATCAATAACATTGTGAAAAACACAATCACAGACATCACTAAACTTTGTGGAAGAAATTTCTGATCTAAAACAGATTTATAAGTATTCAATGCTAAATATAAAATGATCAAAAGTATATAAAACAACAGTTGAAAGTAGATCTTGTATCTTGGTTTTTTCTCAACAAATTCCATCAAATAAACAGACAAAAACAATGCAGAAAATGCGGTAAAAACAAAGAAGCATATTACCCATAAAATACTAAAACTTTTGATATGACTAATTGCCCATAAGGATAGGTTAGCAACACAGCCACATAGTATAAATGCTGTTTTAGGACGTTCTATGAATTTACAAATCAAATCATTCATGCTGTGTTTAGACTCGTCATTTATTCTTCTGCGAAACGTTCACGATAAAATGCTAAACCATTTGTGCAATATCAATAAATGCCTGCGTAATTGGACTCATCTGTTTTTTATTCTTCACTGCCAGACTAATAGACCGCTTAATATTGGGTGATAAAGGTAATTTTTGCACATTGGGAAACAGTGTCATTAACTCTTTATTCAATGCCATATCAGCAACAATTGAAACACCTGCACCATTGTTAACCATATTAATAATGGTCAAAATTTGAGAAAAATAACATTTAATTTTTGGACTCAGATTGGCTTTTCTAAACATCTCTGTGACATGGTTTTGACTGCCTGCTGAGGTCATTAAAAAAGGATATTCTGCCAATTCATCCAATCGAACTGCACTTTGCTGTGATCGTGCATAGGACTTTGGAATAAGTGCTACAAAAATATCCTCAATCACAGGAAAAGTATCAAAGCGTTCTTCGGGTAAAACTACAAATCCAACATCAATAGTACGATCATGAATCCATTGAGTAATATCTTTATCCGTTCCTTCTTTAATAAACACTTCAATATTTGGATATTTTAAACTAAATTTTTCTAGAATTAAGGGAATAAGTACATTAGAAGATGAAGCACCAAAAGATCCAATTCTTAAAGTTCCAGAATGAAATCCTTGTATATCGGAGATTTCTTGTTTTAGTACATTAGAAATATTCAAAATTTCTTTCACATGCACTAAAAGCCGTATGCCAGATTCAGTTAACTCAACTTCATTATGATTGCGATAAAACAATGTGACCGACCAATCTTGTTCTAAGCATTTAATTGCATGAGAAATCGCAGATTGAGAAATTTGCAAACGCTGAGCTGTAACAGTAAAGCTTTTCTGTTCAGCTAACACGGCAAAAATAGTCAGTTGAGTAAATGTCATCGCCACTCTATCCATGAGTAAAGACTCATTTTACCATGAATAGGCATAAGTCATATTCTTGATTAAAATTTACTTGGGTTTAGCTTACAGATGAAAAAATCAGTGGGTGGGACTTGGTCGAATTAGGTTCTGCATAGAGCGTTCATCATGCTACAAATGATTACTATTCTTTTCCCATCCATCGCCCTGATTGGTTTAGGTTTTTATCTTTTCCAGTCACATATACTTGATGAAAAATTCTGGAATGGCGCAGAAAAGCTAAATTACTATATTTTATTTCCAGCCTTATTGTTTAGTTCTCTTGCAAATGCAGATATGAATATGGGGCATCTCGACAGTATTCTTACAGTCATTTTTTTAATTATGGCCATGATCATTGCTGGCGTTTATCTGTTTGCAAAGTTAAACCGAACACCTATTGCCCAGATCGGTGTATATGTCCAAAGCTTGATTCGTTTTAATACCTATCTCGGACTCTCGATTGCCACGACACTCAATCATGCTGAAATCAAAAGTATCTTGGTAAATATCCTTGCTATAGCAATTCCCTTGGTTAATGTTATTTCGATCCTTTCTCTGACAGATAAAGATCAACTGAACATTAAAAATATATTCTGGTCTTTAATCAAAAACCCACTGATCAGCTCTTGTATATTGGGAATTACATTTAATCTTTTAAACATCCCTATTTGGTCTGGCTTTGCAAATCTGTTAAATGCTTTTTCAAGTAGTAGTCTGATGTTAGGCTTATTATGTGTAGGAACAGCAATTCAATTTTCGACCCTCAGAATTTATCTGAATAAGTCTTTGCTCATTAGCCTAATCAGATTATTGCTGATCCCGCTTATTGCCTTTATCTGTTTGCAGTTTTTTGAGCTAAGTCATGCCGCCGTGATTGCTATCATGATTTTCTTTTCTATCCCAACCGCATCTTCCGCATATATCTTAACCAAACTATTAAACGGCGATCATCAATTAATGGCGGCAAGCATCAGCATGCAAACACTTTTATCCGTATTTACTTTGGCACTGATCCTTGCACTATTACAGCATTATTATGTTTAATCTATTATATTTTTGATTCGTGTTTGTTCATCAAATATTTTGCTGATTCAATGTAGTTTTGCTTTGTATAGAATAGCTGTGCTGCATGGCAAGGTACAACACAACTCGATTCTCTCCTGCTAGCATCTAAACAATAGAATCAGAGTTTAAAAGCGTATTTATCAAGATTAAGCCAATTCCATCTCAACAAAGTGAAGATGATCAACACCCCAAAACATTTCATCTCCAATAAACCATGTCGGTGCACCAAAAACACCACGCCCAATGGCTTCTTCTGTGATATTTTTTAGTTGGGCTTTAACCTGTTCATCTGAAAGCCAAGTTTGAACCTGCTCTGTACTAAAACCCAATGATTGAAGCAAGGTAATAAATTCATTGATATCATTTAAATTACGCGGATGCCCAAACATTGCATCAAATAAAGCGTTTAACACTGTTAAGAATTTTTCAGCTTGATAAAGCTGAACTGCTGTAATCACGCGCATCAGATTTAAAGTATTAATTGGAAAATAGGGATTCATTTGTATTGGAATATTCCAGAGTTTTGACCAACGCCCCATATCGATCATCGAATAACTGGCTTTTGCTGGCACAGCCATTGGACTGCTGTTCCCTGTGGCTTTAAAAATGCCACCAAGCAAGATCGGCTTCCAGATCACTTGTGCTTGATTTTGTTTTGCAATTTTTTGAATCTGATAAAAGCCTAAATAACTATATGGGCTACCCAAATCAAAATAAAATTCTACCTGTTTCATTCAGTGTTATTCCTTAACTGTACTGATCATATTTTTATCGTACTACTGTAAAAATAATTCTAGAAAAAACTTAAATCATGACTTCTTACTCTCACTATATCGAGATAAGTCATCTAGCTATATTAACCTACTCATACAAAAAACTTACTAATATAAAGTGACTTACCATTTTTCCATCCAAGGGCGTAAATCTAGCTCATGCGTCCATGCATCACGTGGTTGCTGGGCAAGATACCAATAATTTTCAGCAATATGTTCAGGATTTAAAATACCATCTTGGTCTTTTTTCTCATAAAGATGAGGAAAACTGTTTTTAATAAAATCTGTATCAATTGCACCATCAACTACCACATGAGCCACATGAATATTCTGTGGACCAAGTTCACGCGCCATACTCTGTGCCAAAGCTCTAAGTGCATGCTTTGCCCCTGCAAATGCTGAAAAATAAGCAGCACCACGTAGACCAGCAGTCGCGCCAGTAAAGATCAATGTCCCGCGTTGTCGGCTTACCATTCGTTTCGCCACTTCACGACCAGTTAAAAAAGCAGAAAAACAGGCCATTTCCCATATTTTAAAATATTTACGCGCTGTTTCTTCAAGGATGCTACATGGGACATTGGCACCGATATTAAAAACCAGTACCTCTATTTCACCAATATTGCTTTCAATTTCTTCGATTAATTGTATAACTTGCTGTTCTTTTCGAGCATCTGATGCAAAACCATATGCTGTCCCGCCAGCCTGTTCAATTTCATCAATCAGTGGTTGTAACTTGTCAGCATTGCGACGGGTCATACAACTAATATATCCCCCTTTGGCAAAACGTTTCGCAATTGCGCCACCTGTTGCATCACCTGCTCCAATAATCAATGCAACTTTCTGATTTGATGTGGTTATTTCATCTTGCATATCATGCTTCCCTTTTTGCATAACGATCGTTATTATAACGATCACTATGTTATAGTTTTACAAGAGCGTCAAGGAAAATTTGATCGAGGAAAATATGCGATACAAATCTGGATATAAAGAAGAAAAAAGAAAAGAACTATTAAAAATCAGTGGACAGCTTGCCAAAAAAGATGGCTTTGCTGCAACCGGTGTAGATGGCTTTATGAAAGCTGCTGGCGTGACCAGTGGTGCATTCTATTCACATTTTTCTTCCAAGCAGGATTTGTTTAAAGCATTGGTTGAAAATGAACTTAAAAATAGCATTCAGCTGTGGCAAAGCAATCCCCATAATCAGGCTGAGTTATGGATTGAATTTGAACTCAATCGTTACTTAACCCTCTCTCATGTTGAACATCCAAATCATGGTTGTGTACTGCCAACACTCGCCACAGAAGTCGCACGTTCTGATGAGGAGATTAAACAACGCTATCAACAAGAATTACAGCGCGGTCATGCCCTATTTACTCAACGCCTCGGAAGTGAAGAAAAAGCCTGGGGCGTCTTATGTCAACTGGTAGGTGCTATACTCATAGCAAGAAGTGTTTCTGATGATTCGGTTAAATCGACCATTTTGGAATCAAGCAAACACTGTATTTATTCTATGTTGCAAATCACATCATAAATTTAGTTTTCAACCCAATAGAATCTAGTATAAATTAGCGATATTCTCGTTAAATCATCATAAAACCATGACTTCCTCCACATACGCTTTGCCGAAGACAATCTATGCCATTCAACATTTAGCTTTTGAAGATTTAGGTATTCTTGAAGACACTTTTTATGATTTGGGCTATCGCATACGTTATTTTGAAGCAGGTATAGATGATTTAAAGCAAGCATTTGCATTTGAAGGTTTAGTCGTCGTTCTAGGTGGTCCAATTGGTGTTTATGAAACTGAGGATTATCCTTTTTTAAATGATGAAATCACTTATCTTAAACAACGTTTAGCCAAGAATTTACCAACGCTTGGTATTTGCTTAGGTGCACAATTGATTGCATATGCTTTGGGTGCAAAGGTTTATGCAGGCCATCAAAAAGAAATTGGCTGGAGTCAATTGAAGCTAAATCTGGCTCAAAATAATCCATTATTGCCACTCGTAAATACCGAAGTTTTACATTGGCATGGTGATACGTTTGACTTGCCAGTACAGGCTGAATTACTTGCAAGCTCTGCAATTTATACAAATCAGGCATTTAGAGTTGGTCAAAATATCTTAGCACTACAATTCCATGTCGAAGTTGCAGCAGAGGATATGGAAAAATGGCTGATTGGTCATACTTGTGAATTGCGTAAAGCTGCCTTAAATATTCCTCATTTACGAACTGAAAATGAAAAATATGCGCCAAATCTAGAATTAAAATCACCCCTGGTTTTAGAGCATTTTATCAAACACTTAAATGTATAATCTGTTTATCTATATCAGCATGAAATAGACTTTACTGTTTCGTGCTTTTTATACCCTATTTAGTCTCCACCCATAAATACGGTGTTGGTGTAAGTGTAATATCAATACTGCGTTGCCCATATTTAACTTACTATTATATTTAACTGACTATACCATTTACATTTAAAAGATTTTCTTTATTTATACATAATATTATTTAATTAAACTTTATACTAAGTCGTACTCATCATTATTTTGAGCTACAGGATTATACAGAGTAGATACATTAAAACTTGCTAATTTAATTATACTTCATACTTTAAAACAAAGACTTTATTTGCAATGAATAAAATATATATTGGCACATCTGTGCTCATGACAACACTTCTTTCTGCCTGTTCTACCCCTGAAGTAAATACTCAAAATGCTAAACCGCTTGGCATGGCTAATCCCGCAAGTGTGTATTGTCAAAAAATGGGAGGCGAGTCTCAGATTAAAAAAGATGCATTAGGAAATGAAGCAGGATATTGTAAGCTTCCAAATGGAACAGTGGTTGATGAATGGAAGTTGTTTAGAAGTGCACAAGGCGATGTGCAAGCTGCTGCTAAATAATTTTGAATAACTGCGGTTGAACGTAAACAATACATAAGCCTTCTGGAATAACTGATTTTCTATTGATATAAATTTCAGACTCATTACTGTATATTCACTACGGTAATGAGTTGCTCCATCATTGTCATAGTTAAAATAAATTAGATCTAAACATGCATTAAATATAAACAGTATTGTATTTATTTGGGGAATATTGAATAGATGAAAACCTACC
Source organism: Acinetobacter legionensis (assembly GCF_048551735.1). Classification (NCBI taxonomy): domain Bacteria; kingdom Pseudomonadati; phylum Pseudomonadota; class Gammaproteobacteria; order Moraxellales; family Moraxellaceae; genus Acinetobacter; species Acinetobacter legionensis. Next base: position 170,724 of record NZ_JBIMBV010000006.1, on the reverse strand, counting down.
AATCTAAACAGGAACTGTTCATATCAACACTGTCGCCCCTTTTACCAATTTTAGAGTTCAAATCAGAAAATGGAAGAAACTCAACATAAATACTGAACAAACTAAAAAGCCTTAACAGGTTATTTTTTTCAGTTCTAAATATTGAGAAATGGTGTTATTTAATTCATCCAAATAGTACTGTTTTGGTTTTTCTTGCCCTAATGATTTATCATATTTCATTAAAGCAGGCAGGTATTCTGTTTTATAGACACGCTCATATTCACCACATAATAATGCTCTATTTACCTCATTACTGGTATTTTCATCATCCAGTTGCTCATGCATGACTTTAATGGGTTTTTCTTGTTTCATCAGTACCAAACTATGAGGATTTGGAGTAATGCAACCTGTAAGCATAAGCAATAATACCATTGTTATTTTTTTCATAAACTTGCTTCATCGTTCTTAGGTTAAGCTGATCATAAACTATTTATATCTTATATCACCCTCTCAATTTATCGATAACAATTAAAATTTGAGTTTTTCTAAAGTACATATTAAAATCTTGATTAAGTAACAAAATCAAAATTTGATATAAATATATCAAATTTATATCGCTAAAAGTGCAGAGCGTTAAAATTCAATCACTCGCAATTTTATTGATTGTCAGCCATTTAAGGTGTAAAGAATTTAATCCCATGTCCTATAGAAATAAGCCAAACACAAAACAATTGTTATCCTCTGCTTGGTCAACAGATCAAGATTGCTTTCTCATTGAAAACAACCATTTAACTGTTGATCAATTGGCTGAAATACTGCCTTACCAGCATGATGAAATTATCGCAAGAAAAAGACAACTTGGACTGCTTAGAAGAGATTTTTATATGAAAAAACTACATGACTTGTAAGCAAAATTACAATATCCCCGCATCAGGCGCGACATAATGAATATATATATTAAATACTTAAATATAGGGCTATGTCATGAACAACAAGTTTAAAATATTAACGCTCGTCGGTGGAATAGCATTACTTAGTGTTGCGGCATTTGCTTATGCAGAAAATGAAAAGATTCAAACCGTTAAAAATGTAGATTTAAAGAGGTATCTGGGTACTTGGCATGAAATTGCACGCAAGCCAATGTATTTTCAAAATAAATGCGATTATAACGTTACTGCTGATTATTCCTTAAATGAAAATGGCTCAATCAAAGTAGATAATCGTTGTTACGATAAAAATGGCAAGCTTCAACAATCAATTGGCGAAGCATATGTACAAAACGCGCCTACGAACTCCAAATTAAAAGTAAGTTTTTTACCAAAAATACTTCGTTGGTTACCTGTGGGGCGTGGTGATTATTGGATTTTAAAGCTGGATGAAAATTATCAAGTTGCATTGATCGGTACACCCAACAAAAAATATTTATGGTTACTCAGTCGATCTCCACAGCTTGATCCAGCCACAACTGAAGAATATTTAAATTATGCTAAAAGCTTAGGTTATAATTTAAGTGATTTAATTGAAACCAAACAAAAATAAACGCATACAAGCCCTTAAAAGGGCTTGTTAGATCTAGCTCATTTTATACGATTACGCTACAAATCCTTCTTATCAATATTGTCTACGAAATGAGACAAAACTGATGAGCACCCCCACAATCATCAATGCTCCAGCACACAAAAAGGTAAATTGCATCCCATCAATGATTGCTAAAGCCGTTGCCTGAGTGAGTTGATTTGTGCCGACACCAAATGAAAAAATAGCTCCCATCACTGAAACCCCGATAATTAAGCCCATATTACGAGATAAGCTAAGAAGTCCTGATACCACCCCTTGTCGAGCTTTGGGAACATCTGCCAAGGTCATGGTATTGTTGGCTGCCTGAAACAGTTGATAACCCGAAGTCAAAATAATGATCGGCATAATATAGCCACTTATACCCATCAATTTCGGTAAGATAGCGAGCATCGAGCTACCGATAATCAGAAAAATCAACCCTGTAGTGACGATATAGCGACTGCCCCAACGATCGACAAGTCGACCCGATGGAATCCCACTTAAGATAGCAACCACTGGCCCAATCCCCATAATCAAACCCACTTGTATTTGATTCAAATTTAGACCAAGACTGAGATAAAAAGGTCCAATGACAAGTGTGGTCATCATAACGGCGGCAACCAGCAAATTAACCATGAGGTTTTGTGTTATGTTCGTGTCTGGTTGCAAAGAAGTTAGTGCAGGAATTTCTTTTTTAATGTAATCATTAGGCAGCAGTACCCAAGTCAGAATAATCGCGATACCCGCAAGTATAAACTGTAATCCAAAAATGCCTTGCCAACCGCTCACAACAAGCAGAAACCCACCCAACACTGGTCCAAGTGCTGTACCTAAAGCTGATATCGTTCCAAGCATTCCCATTGCTCTTCCCAACTGTGATTTACTGACGGTATGACGTGTCAGTGCCATTGCAAGTGTCATTAAGAATGCCGCACCTATTCCTTGAAATGATCGTGAAGCAACCAATATCAATAAGTTAGGTGCAACACTACATAGCAGTGAAGCCAAACTGAATATAATCAGTCCAACGATCAGCATAGACTTACATCCATATCGATCACCTAAGCGTCCAGCAATGACAACAGAGAGCGTCAGCGAGACAAGATATCCAATTACAATAGCCTGTATTTGATTAAATGGCAGTAGAAATACCTCAGCAAGTGTGGGTAAGGCGATATTGACAATGCTTGTCCCCAGCGATGCCAATAGCATGGATAACGCCAAAGTGATGGTGATTCCAGTTTGGGTCTTGTTTATCGATTCTGTCTGCTCTGTCATGTTGCGCTCTTGTCAGCAGTGGTGTTTAATCACATACTACTAATTCAAGTTGACTTGAGGTCAAGTATGAAATTTCTTGATATTGGTGTAGTTTCAGCAAAAAGTGGAATTAAACCTTCAGCACTACGCTATTATGAAGAAATCGGTTTGATTTTCTCAATTTCTCGTCATGGATTACGTAGACAATTTTCTTCTGAAGTTCTGTTACGACTCACTTTGATTTCAATGGGAAAATCGGCGGGCTTTTCGCTTAAAGAGATCGCAGCAATGTTCGATAGTCGTGGCGCACTTGATCTTTCTCCAAGTGTTATTCATCAAAAAGCCGATGAGATTGATCTTCAAATTCATAAATTGATCGCACTCCGTGACATACTTCGCCACGTAGGTGACTGCCCTGCACCATCGCATTTGCAATGCCCTAGCTTTAAGCGACTAGTTGAGAAGGCAGCTCAGAAATAAAAGACATTTTAAAAAGATTGTTAGGCGTATTTGTTGAATAGCTAAATTAGATTGTAGAACAATAATTAAAATTAGCACGCAATGACATTGAACAGTCAAATGGCTTTCTCTAAGATGATAAAACAAGCTTAAATTTTCATGACTTTTATACATTTGTAGCCTGATCTATGAGTATTAATTGTATATGTTGAAATCGGTATTTTTGATTTATGGATCAAAACAAATCTAGTGATTCTGGTGTTTTCCTCTGGTTAACATATCACACCCTAAATAAAATGAATTTGGATGCAAATCGGATATTTTCACAAATAAGATTATCAGAACAACCACCTGACAAAACCATTCGGCGAGATAATTCGACCCAACAACGCTTTTGGGAAATAGCTGAAGAAATCAGTGCTGATCAAAATATCGGACTTCATGTAGGTGAACATTTCCCCATTTTTAGAGGCGAAATATTAGAATACATTTTTATGAGTAGTCCTACATTTGGGGACGGCTTACAAAGAGCTTTGCGTTATCAAAAAATTTTTACTGATGCTTTTGTGGCTCATTTACACATTGAAAATCAAAATGCAATGATCACGAATCTTCAGCACCCAGTTCGTCATTATCTAGAATGCGCCATAAGCGTTATGCTTAATTTTTTGAACTATATAACTAACAATCATTTTAATCCCAAAGAAATATGGTTGACATACCAACAAGGTGCGAGCTTAGATGAATATCAACGTATCTGGAAATGCCCTACTCGTTTAGGTATGCAGCACGGCTGTATAGTTTTTGATGCTGAAATATTGAGCTTAGCTTCAGCATCAGCTGAACCAATGCTATTAAAAATACATGAGCATGTTGCTAAACAGCAGGTGAAAGTTGTCGATAAATATTATTTAATTAATGATATAGAAAACTTACTCAGCTCCGGTTTATTAGAATCAGGTCAATTAGATTTAAAATTAATTGCCCAACATTTAGGACTGCAGCCACGAAAACTTCGTGCAGATCTTAAAGAAGTGAATACGACTTTTGAATAAGTTTTGGCAACTTACCGTGAAAAAATGGCCAAAAAACTATTGATGAATCCCAATATAAGCATAGATCAAGTTGTATATTTACTTGGTTTTTCTGAGCCTTCCGCCTTTTCACGTGCCTTTAAACGCTGGACAAATGAAACGCCATCCCATTATCGCCAGCGTAAGCAAAAATAATTTTTTAGCTATAACTTGATTCTAATGACATTTAACGAGTTAGCTTTTCAGTCAAAAAAAATGAGCTGTTCTTTTCTACACTGATGTTTATTTCTTAATTGAAAAGGATTAGAGATGTTAGGTTTTCCAATTGGCCTTTTAGTTGCGAATGGATTTGAATGGTATGCACATAAGGTATGGTTGCATGAATTTCCAAGTAAACACCGTAATAGCCCTTTCTTCACACATATAGCACATCATAAACGTGCCAGAACACATGTGTTTCATGATGAAGGATATCGTGAATCTATGTTTAAAAATGCAGAAATTTATAATGAAAAAACCGCATTGTTAGGTATAGCCGCGGTTTCAACTGTATTTTTACCCATTGCACCATTTTTTACTGCCGGCTTATATTATGGGATTTGGAATTATTGGCGAGTACATGCAAAATCTCACCTAGACCCTGAATATGCGCGTAAACGGATCCCTTGGCACTATGATCATCATATGGCTAGTAATCAAAATGCCAATTGGTGTGTTACACGTCCGTGGTTTGATTATATTATGGGAACACGTGTTTTTACTGAGCTTTCGATTAAAGAAAGCAATCCTCTAGGAATAAATCTACCTAAAAATTTTGAAATAATCCTAAACAAGACATCACAGAAAATATTTGCAAAATCATATCTTAAAATTACTTCTAAGAGTGCATTGGATATAAAAAGTGCTCGTCAAGGCATCTCATTAGAACTGTAAATTTTAACAAATAAAGTATTAAGGATCATTTAGATGAAACGATTATTACCCAAACACATTGCTGCGCCAAAGTTTTTACATAATTTTATCGATTGTTCAGAGACAATCAACGGAAAACCTTTTGAGGTGAATACGCCAACGCATACACCACGAGGAAAATATTCTTGCGTTCATTATGGGGTTATGATTCCGAATCTTAATGCACCATTTAATTTTTTGAATCTTTTAATCGTGGTTGGTCAACCACGTGTAAAAATTTTTAGAAATCAACATTTGATCCAAACCACTGCGCTTGATACAGCAAATGTATTAATAGGCACAGCAGTGGGTACAGACAAACACTTTAATGGCTATAGTGTAGAAAATGACTGTAAATTGGAAAGTAATGGTTCATCCTTAAAATTTGGGAATGACTTGTTATTAAAAGGCACATATCCAAATTTTCATGCGCATCGTGAAGGTCATGATTTCAATTTTGATTTAAAGATTCGTGCGACTGATAAAATTGCACATTTTGCACAAATGTCATTAAGTTTATATGATCACTGGGCATTATTATGTACATATGAAGGATTTCTTGAATATCAAGGTAAGAAAACCTCAGTTCAAGGACTTTGTACTTATGAATATGCTCGTGCAGTAGATGTAAATTTATATATCAATTATTTTACTTATCATATTTTAAATATCGATGAGAAAACTCAAGTCCTACTTGTCGAAGTTCTTGGCCCATTAAATCTTGTATTGCAACGTCGAGTATATATTCGTTCTACAGATGATCATGGCAGTATTCATTCAAATGGATTTAATTTTAATGTCCATGCATTTCAAGCTCAACGTGTTATAACACCGAATGGTTTATCAATGCGTTTACCTCGTACTTTCTCATGGTGCGTGAATGATAATAATGGAAATTCGTTAATACGTATTGATGGTCTAACAAATGCAGATTTTCAATATGGCATGGCTGGAGGCTATGCAGGAAGCTATCAATACAAAGGTACATTCAAAGGGAGTCCAGTTGAAGGTACTGGTTATATTGAATATTTAGATATCCGTACTGATTAGATTGATGCAACTTTTATCTAGGCGATAAAAAAGGCCTATAAAGCAAGTTATATCCACCTTATAAGCCTTTGATCTATTTAAATATTACTTTGCTACAGACGCTTCTGTTGTAATATTTACAGTAATTTTATCACCTACATTTGGCACGTATGCTCCAACACCAAATGCTGAACGGTCAAATGATGTCGTTGCATTGAAACCAATTGACTGCGCTTTAGTCATTGGATGTTCACCTTGTTTGTTTAAAACAGCATCTAAAATAACTGGTTTAGTCACATCTTTCACAGTTAAATTACCTGTGATTTTGTATTTATTTTTACCTAAAGCTTGAACTTTAGTACTTTTAAAAGTGATATTTGGATACTTTTCAGCATCAAAGAAATCTGCCTTTTTTAAATGTTCGTCTAATGCTGCTACATTGGTATTTAAACTAGCTAATGGAATAGTTACATTGACAGATGAGTCTGCTGGTTTTGCATTATCAACAGAGATCGTACCTTGAATGTCACTGAAGTTTGCTGAAGGTGTTGAAAAACCGAAATGATTCCAAGTAAATACTGTTGCAGTATGTGTTGGATCAATTTTGTAATCTACAGGCTTTGCCATACTGAAAGTTGTAACTGATGCTACGGCCAAACCCAATGTTAATGCTTTAAAGTTCATCTTTATATTCTCGCTATCGAATGGATATTAGTGTATACACTTCCCGTATAAATTCACTGTTATTGATAATACGATATGTTGCATATATGCAACGATTCTATAATGACCATTTTAAAAACTTAATCCAACCCTAAAAAAACAAAACAAGACGTTGTTTTATAATTATTTATTTTTTAAAAAGTAATTAAGAAAAACATTGACCATAGGTCACATTCAAATCTAAAATTTATAAAGCAATAAATTAAACTGAAAACTTTTCCGAAAATTTTATATTGATGATACTGGTCTATTTTTATCTGATGAACATTTTATGGCAAATCTTGCTCAAGTAGAAAGTACACAGACACCTTATCGTGTGACACTCACCCACCCCCAAGGACATACATGGTATGCCGATAAACCTAGCGATAAGGGTGTTCAAGATACAGCACAGAATCCGATTTAATTTCTATTATCTACATAATCTGCTTGTACTGTGAGCAACTTAGAAATGTATTCAAATCATAAAGGGCTAAAATTGAACATGTACAATTAGATTGAGCTTTAAACCCTGAACTAGTTGAGAATAATATTTCAAGGAAAATTTTTCTTAAAGGTGATTTCACCGAGTAGCAACATAAACGCCTGCTTAAAGTTACAGAAAGTTGTCCTGTTCATAAATTATTGACTTCAAATATTCAAATTCAAACAGAGTTGGGAATTGAATGCTAAATGCTAAGCATAGGACAAGCACATATTCATAATAGTAGCGTAAAAATATGATACAAAACGTCCTGTCAAAAATGTTGGCAATTACATCAATCCGTATGGCCTACACTTTGTTTTTCTAATCCCAATTATTTTGCAATTCTTTCCGAGGAAGCTAAAAGTAATCTAGCTGTTATCCATAATGACTTTTGTGTGATTACACACCATGATCAAGTTAACCATTTTATACCTTGTATTTAAAAAAAGTTATTAATCGTTGTTGTGAGCTCGAATTTGGCTTATGGGTATTTGTAGGTGAAAAAAGTTTTCAAGATTATTAAGATCATTTTAATAAAGAAAATCATGAAATCACTTTTTTGGTCGCTGTGTAATTTTCTTTCTGAATATAAATTTGGTGATTCTTCAACACTAATGTCTGTTCATACCCAAACTGGTAATTTAAGAACTATTTTGATTCCATATCTCGCTAAGGAACATCCATTTGTAGATGATTTTTATCATGATATTTCATTGGGCGATGCTGAAAAACGTATTAAAAATATGATGGATCGTTTATCTTAAATTTTCTAGGTTAATATCATTTGAATTATCAAAGTTTTATTTATAACTAATTTACTTGAGTCAGTTTTTGTACGATTGTTCTGCAAAATATTTCTAAAATATCAAAGCCCCTTACGGGGCTTTTAAACTTATAACTTCTCAACCAAGACACGATCAACCTGTTTTAAACCAGAATGCTTTTCATAGTTTTTACGGCGGATCTTAATCAACTTATCTTCTTGAAAATCTTGTAGCAGTAACTCAACAGCAACCATAGATTCAAGCGGCAAATCCTGCCCAATCCACTTTTGCTCACCTGCATCCATCAAGGTAATTTCATCACTAATTTGTTCATAAAGGCTCATATTTTCCTCACTTATGGGATATGTATCACCATGTTTCATGAATACCCAATGAATGGCACAACTATATACCTATTGCAAAAAACTGCTACTAAAATTTAGTTAATTTACAAACCAAGTTCACAAAATAAAACCGCCCCAATTGGGGCAAATAATTTGCTTATAAATCAATTAAATAATTTAGAATGTTGCAATTTTGTTGCACTTTCACGGAAATAACAAATTTCAAATAAATTTGAATACGTTATAAATACACTAATATTTTTAAAATGCAAGTTGAAATAAGCGATGTAAATACCTGCTTCCACTTTAATTAAGGTATTTGCTCTTCATCCCCTTTAAAACACTAAATTCATTATAACTAAGAGATTTTATCAATTTTAAAAATTTTACCAGTGAGCTTACTTTGAAAAAACATTTCAAAACTCGGTCGTATGTCTTCGCCTTCAACTGTAATGTATTTTAAATTTGAAAAACATTGGGTATTAGCGAAATAATTATCCACGGTTGCCTGAATGAGATATTTAATTCCAAACTGGTCTTTAACACTGATACTATGTTTAAGCATTACAATATCCTAATAAAATTTTGGCAGAAATGAAGAATCCACCTAAGTTTTCAGTAACTAATTGAGTTTTTTAAATAACTCTATCATTTAATTTAAATAGTTGATTTAAAGAGGCATAGAAGGTCCGTCCATCTAAATTCAAATCAACTTCAATTCCAGAGGAAAGAAGAACTCTTTTTCCAACCTCTACTGTTTTAAAGCCTTCACGTGTGTTTTGTATTTTATTTAGAGGAATCAAAGACACAAGAATTTCTGTACCATTTTTAGATTTTGCAATTAAATCATTTATTTTTAACAATTTACATCCTAAATTTAAACTTATTAACAATCTTAAAATTAATTTTAAGAGAAAATAAAAAGCACTAATTAGTGCTTTTCTTTTTACTATTTACAATTACTTATACAGCAACAATATTTATAGCATTTGGGCCTTTTTGACCTTGTGCAATACTGAATTCAACGGGTTGACCTTCAGCAAGAGTTTTGAAGCCAGAGCTAGCGATTTCGCTAAAGTGAGCAAAAACATCTGGACCTGATTCTGGCTGAATAAAACCAAAACCCTTGGCTTCATTAAACCACTTAACAGTACCTTTCATAACATTTGAATTAGACATAATAAATCCTATTTTTTAAAAATTTAGCCATTTTATTGACTATTCTGTAACATCGAAATAATAAAGAATGGAGCTTAAAATCTGAAAAAAACGAAGGATTATGACTAATACTGCGGTACTTAGAGAAGATTTACCAAACATGACTTTTTCTAGTTAAGTTTATTGTACACCCAAAACAAAAATAATCAAGTTTTCTTATATATATATTAATTTTATTTATAAAAGTTCTTCATAAATGCTTATAGTTATTAAAATTTAATGTTAAAATTTCATTTATTAACTTACACTTACGATTATTTTTGCTTTATTATTTCTACAAATAAATAATTCTTTTCATTTCATGACATATCTAATATACAAGTCTCTAGAGATAAATGTTACAATATAACAATTAAACAATGAGTTTTTCATGACAAATCAATATCTTAATAGCAAATTCTATGTTTTAATTTTGGTCTTATTTATATCAATTATGACGACTAATGTAATTCATAATGATTTTTCTGATACTTTATTAACTGTAATCAACAGTTTTATAATTATAAAAATCTTACATGTATTATTTATTCAACTCTTAAATACAATCTTTGAAATATGCAATCCATAGTCCTTTAAAGTTATAAAATTTCTACAATTGTCTTTTGTAATTTCATCTATATTGATAAATTAATAGTTGCCCTTATCATATCTAATTTGATGTAGATAATCATTCTTATTTTGTTTCATATCAGATAACAAAAATTTATTGAATAATTGATTTCATAATCATGGGAATATACAAATTTCAATGATTATTTCTTTTAAAATTTTATGTTCACTCAAAATAATTTCTATATATTGGGTTCTTTTCAATCAGAAAATTTCATCTGTTCCAATTTGTGCCCATTAACTTCAAATTAAATTTGCTTTGCCTTTTGTAACGGCCTTGTTCTTGGTTTATTTTATGGTTTTCTTTTTTGCTAAGAATATTATATTGGTTAATTTCCACATTTCGATCATAAAAGAGCTCACCTTTAGACGAGCTCTTTAAGTTATTTATGACAAAGAACTATTTATAATTAAAAAGCTTATCAGTCATGCTTTTATCAACTTTACTCCTATGTCCGTTCTCAAAATATCGATCTACATGACATCTTTTTGTATTTGTATCACAAAATACCCCATTAGAAAGTGTAAATGCTGATGTGTCAAAATTGCTTTGTGAAAAAGCTTTACTCGCTTTCTTAGTCCCTAAATATTTGGCCGTAAGGGATTTTGATACACCTTTCTTATCAGCACAAATATATTTATCACAAATCACACCTTTTTTAGGTGAAAAAACACTAATGCTTGTTTTTGCTATCACTGAAGAGCTGATGATTAAACATGTGCAACCAATGAGATTAAGAAATCCCTTATAAATTTTCACTTTTGATCCTAAAAAAATAAAGCAAAATTATAAGTTCAATCTGATTAAGGATAAACAATTATTACTTTTAAACTAATATATAAATAAAAAATTACATTATTGAGTATTGATGAACTTGTCAAAAAATAGATTAAAATTTAAGATTTTCAAGCATAATCTGTATATGAAATATCTCAACTTAACAAAGCTTTCTGATTCCCAGTTTAAGCGTTATACAGGCATATCTCGTTCAACATTTTCTCTAATGGTTGAACAAATGCAGATGCAAATTCCATCTAAAGGCAGACCACCGAAACTGTGTCTTGAAGATCAAGTACTACTCTGTTTAAGCTATTGGAGAGAATACCGAACCTTATTTCATGTTGCTGCAAGTTACGGTGTATCAGAGCCAACAGCTTCCAGAATTGTTCGTCAAGTTGAAGTTAGTTTAAACCAGTCAGGTTTGTTTAATTTACCCAAAGATATCCCCGAAGGTGAAGGTATAGACTGGAATGTGGTGATTGTAGATGCTACTGAAACTCCAATTCAAAGGCCTAAAAAAACAGAAAAAAAGCTATAGTGGTAAGAAAAAGACTCATACGCTTAAAGTACAAGCGATCATTCACTGTAAAACTCAGCAAATACTAAGTTTATGCATGAGCAAAGGCGCTGTATATGACTTTGAACTGTTCAAACGCAATCTGCATTTAGTCCCAACAAATTCATTTATTCTGGAAGATAAAGGTTATCAAGGGATTTATACTATATATCCCAATAGCTTGTTACCGTGCAAGGCTAAAAAACGTTGTGAATTAGATCCTTTACTAAAAACATATAATCGAGAAATTAATAAAAGAAGAATAGGGATTGAGCATGTATTTGGAACATTAAAGACTTTCAAAATCCTTGCAGAGCGATATCGAAATAGATGGAAAAAGTTTGTCTTAAGGTTCAATTTTATTGCAGGAATTTATAATTTAGAACTGAGTAAAAGTGAGTTATGAAAGAAGTCTATTTCAGAAGTAACATCATTAACAATAGAAATAAAAATGCCAAGATTCATAGTGCAATTTCGAATTGCATAAAGAATTGTATCTACAATATCTACTACTTCATCTGAAATTTGACTTCATCAACTAAAATAGAGGTTTTGTAGAGGGCTTTAATTACATCTACATAATGTTGGCGTTCTTCACGTGTCATTCATTTTCTCCTGACATAAAAAACCGCCTTTCGGCGGTCATGGTGAATCCATCAAACTATTTGACGGATAAAATTTATTTTTAGTTAATTTTATTTAAACAAAAACTTTGAGCACTACTGCTATCTTTATAATTAAGCTGATTATTGAAACAAGTACAATATTGTCGGGACTTTGTATATTTTACACTCTCAGGAATATTTACTCCTATACATTCCTTTTCAATACCGCCAGATTGAGATAATTGTAATTCACCTTTAACTAATAAAATAAAAAAACCAATACAAATAAATATGACAAATAGAAATAAATATTTATTTTTCATGATTATCTCAATGCAATGAACTCTAGGTCGATACTACTAAATTCAGCCTGTTAATTGAATTATAATTTATAAGCTTTAGAAAATAAAAAAGCCCACTAAAAGTGAGCTTTAAATTTAAAACTATTGAAAATCATATTCTTACTGTAAAAGTAAAAATTCTTGTTCTTCTGTTGTTTGATTCATCCCAAATTGCAACATTGAATCTTGGATTGCCTTTAACATTAATGTTCTATTAGCAGGATTAGACTGATCTATTTCGTCCCAATTATGAGGATTCCAACCATTTTGTGAAGAAATTTGATCTGATTTAATTTTCAAATTTTCTAAAGTTTTCTTAATAAATAAATAACCTTTTAACTTGTCATCCTTAAACACCTTTGTGCCATCTAGGTATGTTCGGTTTATTAAATTTGGCGGAAGATTTAGTTGACCATTTGTTGTATCAGAAAGTACGGCTAATCGACTCCATAATTGATTGTATGGTACTTCATAAACCTCTGCTGTTAATTTTTTTTGTTCTTTTGGCAATGGAGTTAGGCCATCTCCATTTTGAGTACCCGATCGCAAAAGACTTTCAGCCATTTAGCCATTCCTTCAAGGTACCAGCCACCTTTAAATTGATTATAGTCATATTGATAAAGATGAAAAATTTCGTGCGTTCCTGTAACCCAATAATCTCCAGTAAAACTCTCAATATTATTTCGAATATATATGTTAAGAGCACATTTACCTTCTTTGGTTGGTTTATTAATAAATATTGAAGGATTTTCATACGCTACACCATTGCCAGTTAAAGCTGCTAAATGGATATCAATGAATTTTGCCGCACCCGCGTATCGTTCACTATTTAAAGGATGAACAAATCTAAGGCTAGTTAAAGCTTCTGTAGTCGCATTAGCTTGTATTGCTACATTTTCAACATAGTCTGGAATACCATTATTATTAAGATCAGTTTGATTTGGTATATAATCAGCATTACTTGGATTTGATGAGTAGAAAATTCTAAACTCACCTGATTTATAAACACTATTTAAAGTAGGAAGTGTTGATGTTGACGTACCACATGTTACAGCCGCATATATATGATTAGACATAAATGCTAGCACTAAGCCACTTAATATATTTTTCATCTTTTTACCTTTTAATAATTTTGAGCTTGTCTCATCCTGAATAAATAATTAACAAGAATATATGTAAAATATTTAACCTATATAAATCAAATAATTATTCCATCTTCTAGTTTTAAAATAAAAGCAACATAGATAAATTTCAATATTCATGCGTATTAAAGTAAATAGAAATGAGTAAATAAACTTCCATATAATTTGAATATAAATTTTTTTAATAAACAACAGTTAAGTATAGTGTTTTAAATTATCTAAATAAAAGTGGTCTTAGGTTACTGATCTCACCGTTTACTCATATAATTTCCAATTTTTCTACAGTATTATAATATCTGTTTTTATTTGTATTTCTAAAAAGCAAAAAGCCCACTTAAAAGTGAGCTTAATATCTAGCGGATTACCATAACTTTGCCCACTATAACAAGAAATATGCCATATACCCTGTGCAGGGTCAAGCAGTGTGCTTTATATTGAATAAATGGATACCTCACATTTAATGCATCTAAGCCACACTTCACATCAAAACAAGCATCCCTTTCTGCGCGAGCAATAACTGGCATATCCACTGTACCTGATTTAATAACCATTTGGGGCCATGAACTGCTATAAAAATATCGATCAACTATAGCATCCAGCCATTCATCCAATGCTTCAGATTGACCTTGCATATCTAAGATCAGTCGCCGTACTGCTCTTGCTTCATTGTCTGATATCTCACAACAATGCTTGTTCTTCTTGGGGATTAAGACTTTTGAATCATCATTAATCCAATCAGCAATAACACGCTCTCTATGCTCTGATTATTTAGGTATGGACGCATCCTTGAGTGGGTTACTACCTAACCATATTTTTGTTTCTATGCACCATGCAAAGAAGCCTTGAAACATTATTAGATCACGGCGAACAATTGCCCTCCTTAACGGTTTCTAAACGCAATTCCCTCCATTTAACAAGCATTTCTTTATCTACATTTATCAAAGCCTTTGAACAGTCCATATTTTTTAAAGATGTAATTTATTCTGGTGATTTCTTGGGATGCACCTTTTTTATTTATAGATACATTTTCTCGATATTCAATCAGAGCATCTTTAAAAACTATATGTTTAAAATTTTGCACCTTTTCATTTTTCAAGGTGACCTCAAGTTCTTTGGCCCAAGCTTTTGCATCTCTTGCAGTATCAAAAGTTTTCGATTTAGGTGGATGGGGTTTTATTCTAACTGTTGCTGTTACGCTGCCATTTCGCTTTTAAAAAGTTGCCAGCTTGTTACCCTAGAATTAATAATTCAGTTTTAAGGAAAAAAAGCCATTGTCTGTTATTTTAAAAGATTTAACAAAGGTAAAAAAACGCCCCTGTTGGGGCGTTTTATATTTAAACAATGTAAGAATTAAGCTGTCAATTCTTTTACAGCGCCAACAACTGCTTCAGTGGTAATACCAAAGAATTGGAACAAATCTTTGGCTGGTGCAGACTCACCGTAAGTTGACATACCAATGACTTTGCCGTCTAAACCTACAAATTTCCACCAGTAATCTACATGTCCAGCTTCAACTGCAACACGTGCACGGATATTTGATGGTAATACCGCTTCACGATATGCAACATCTTGCTTAACAAATTCTTCCGCACATGGCATAGACACCACACGCACACCCTCAAGTTGTGCATATGCTTCCATCGCCAATGAAACTTCTGAACCGGTCGCAATGATGATCGCTTTTAATTCACCTTTTTCTTCAGCCAATACATAACCACCTTTCACAACATTCTCAATCTGAGCTTGAGTACGTGTTTGGAATGGTAAGTTTTGACGAGAGAAAATTAACGCTGTAGGGCCTTCGTTACGTGTTAAAGCAGATTTCCAAGAAATAGACGCTTCAACTGTGTCGCATGGACGCCACGTATTTAAATTTGGTGTACCACGTAAAGATGCAATTTGCTCAACAGGTTGATGTGTTGGACCGTCTTCACCTAGACCAATCGAATCATGGGTATAAACATGGATCACACGTTGTTTCATCAATGCAGACATACGAACTGCATTACGAGCATATTCCATAAACATAAGGAATGTAGCTACATAAGGAATGAAACCACCATGCAATGCTACACCATTGGCAATTGCAGTCATACCAAACTCACGCACACCATAATGTACATAGTTACCCGCAGGATCAGACTCAACCCCTTTCGCGCCTTTCCAAAGTGTAAGGTTTGAACCAGCCAAGTCAGCAGAACCACCTAAGATTTCAGGTAGTAAAGGGGCAAATGCTTGAATCGCATTTTGGCTTGCTTTACGTGTTGCAATGGTTTCACCTTTTGCATTCACTTCAGCAATATAAGCATCCGCTTGTGCCAAAAATTCTGCTGGCAAGTCACCATTGACACGGCGTTTTAACTCAGCCGCTTCTGTTGGGTATTTTGCAGCATAGGTTGCAAAAACGTCATTCCAAGCAGCTTCTGAGGCTGAACCCTTTGCTTTTGCATCCCAAGCTGTATAAACATCGGCAGGAATAACAAACGGCTCTTCTTTCCAGCCCAATGCTTCACGAGTTAATGTAATTTCATCATTACCTAGTGGCGCACCGTGGCAATCTTCTTTACCTTGTTTGTTTGGCGAACCTAAACCAATAATCGTTTTACAGATAATCAACGTTGGTTTCGAGCTTTCTGCACGCGCAGCAACTGTTGCAGCTCGAATTGCATCTGCATCATGACCGTCTACACGAAGTACTTGCCAACCATAAGCTTTAAAGCGTTCTTCTGTATCATCAGAGAACCAGCCTTCTACTTCACCATCAATAGAAATACCGTTGTCATCATAATAAACAACGAGTTTTCCAAGACCTAATGTTCCAGCAAGTGAACATGCTTCATGGGAAATACCTTCCATTAAGCAACCATCACCCAAGAAACAGTAAGTGAAGTGATCTACAACTTGAATATCTTCTTTATTAAATTGTGCTGCTAAAGTTTTCTCAGCAAGTGCAAAACCTACAGCATTGGCAACACCTTGACCAAGTGGACCTGTTGTCGTTTCAATCCCTGGTGCATAACCTAATTCTGGGTGACCAGGAGTTTTAGAATGTAACTGGCGGAATTGTTTAATATCTTCAATAGAAAGATCATAACCCGTTAAATGAAGCAAAGCATATTGCAACATTGAACCATGACCATTTGACAATACAAAACGGTCGCGGTTTGCCCATTGTGGGTTGCTTGGATTATGGTTTAAAAATTCACGCCATACGACATCAGCGATATCTGCCATCCCCATTGGAGCACCTGGATGTCCAGAATTAGCTTTTTGCACAGCATCCATAGCCAATACACGAATTGCGTTAGCTATACGACGTTCATTCAGCGGGGTTGTCATAAATCAGAGTCCAATAAATTAAAATATAGGAAGATGAATAGAAAATTCAAAAACTGGGATGTATTGTCTTAAAAAAAGCGATCAGGGTAAAGACTTAAGTCTATATTTATCCGCTTAGGTTGCAAATTAATTAAAAAATATACTGAATAGTCTTAAATCAACGTTAAAAACGGTCTTTTTTCTTATTCACATCGAACATCTCAACATCAGCAAAACAAATTTGATTATGTTTAAGCGATGCAGTTACATTCGGACATTCTTTCACCATCCAATTCAGTCTAAATTTTGAAAAATTTCATGCTGATCATTATTCAATAGAACAAGATCTCGCTAAAGCGTTTCACGCGATAAAAAATCATGATAACTTGAATTCAAACTGCCACACTTTTGGTGATTTGCCCAGAAACAATACCCAATCGCAATCTTTTATCAATTTTACTCATGAGCATATCAATTAAAAACACATGAAAATGAATTTAATTCATGCATTTTAGTCAGGTAATGCTAGTCCTCAGGCTGAAGTCGATGTAACATATTGCGTCTTTATAAATTACTGTGATAGGACTTTCATGCGCGAGTATGCTGTTTTTACTTCGGAATCTGTGAGCGAAGGCCATCCAGATAAAATGGCTGACCAAATCAGTGACGCTATCTTGGATGCAATCTTAAAAGAAGACCCATACGCTAGGGTTGCATGCGAAACATTAGTAAAAACTGGTGCAGTCGTTCTTGCAGGTGAAATTACAACGACTGCAAATGTCGATTTTGAAACTATTGTCCGCAATACCGTAAATGGAATTGGCTATCACCATACCGATTTAGGTTTTGATGGTTCAACTTGTGCTGTGATTAACATGGTGGGTAAACAATCACCTGAAATTGCACAAGGTGTAGACCGTCAGAAACCAGAAGACCAAGGTGCAGGTGACCAAGGTTTAATGTTTGGTTATGCAAGCCGTGAAACTGATGTGTTAATGCCAGCACCGATTTCATATGCACATCGCTTAATGGAAAAACAAGCTGAATTACGTCGTAATGGCGCTCTACCGTGGTTACGCCCAGATGCAAAGAGCCAAGTAACATTTGCCTACGAAAATGGCAAACCTGTTCGCTTAGATGCAGTTGTTCTTTCAACTCAGCACGATCCTGAAATTTCGCAAGCCAATCTTAAAGAAGCTGTGATTGAAGAAATCGTGAAAAAAATTATCCCTGCTGAAATGTTCCATGCAGGTACTAAATTTCACATCAACCCAACAGGGTTATTTGTGATTGGTGGTCCAGTGGGAGACTGTGGTTTAACCGGTCGTAAAATCATTGTAGATACTTACGGTGGTATGGCGCGTCATGGTGGCGGTGCTTTCTCGGGTAAAGACCCATCAAAAGTTGACCGTTCTGCAGCGTATGCAGGCCGTTATGTTGCAAAAAATATTGTTGCAGCAGGTTTGGCGGATAAATGTGAAATTCAAGTGTCTTATGCAATTGGTGTTGCTGAGCCGACTTCCATTTCGATCAACACATTTAATACCGGTAAAGTATCTGATGAATTGATTATCCAATTGGTTCGTGAGCATTTTGACTTACGTCCATACGGTATCACCCGTATGCTTGACTTGATTCAACCAATGTATAAGCAAACCGCTGCTTATGGTCATTTTGGTCGAGAAGGTTCAGATACTGCATTTACTTGGGAAAAGACAGATAAAGTTGAAGCGCTTAAAGCTTCTGCAAATTTGTAATTCTAGCCTAAGATCTAAATCTAAAAAAGCTCGCAAATGCGAGCTTTTTTATTGAATTAATGCTATCGGGATGAATACCTCAAAATTTTTCCTCCTCTACTCCACTGAATATCTATATGTTAAATATTCTATCGATATTTATAACTTAAAACAGCTCTAATGGTTAGTTTATTTTAATCATTAGCATGATCTAATTTTATTGTTTTTAAAAAATCAAACCTTTATACAATTAAACCTACCATCTACACGTACATGAATTATTGGCCATCTGATTTAGAATCTGGCTGTAACACACTCAATAAAGAAACTTGTGCTGGGGTTTCTGTATTGTGATTTTGCAAATAAATATGCCCCACTTTAAACGTTACTGCTGCAATCAAACAAGCAACCAGACAAAACGTCCATAATCCATATGGGCTTTTAATATGTTGAGAGCCACATTTTGGACAAACTTTTTGTGTTGAACTGACCGCTTCATCACAACAAGCACAATGATATTGTAGAATCATATTCAGATCTCCTTTTAGGCACTATTATTGTTTTTAATTATTACACTACAATTATATCCATATATGTAATGCAAAAAATCTGTTTCTTTTTTTAGTGTACATGATTCGCATCTTTTGACAAGACAAATTTGTTTCAATATATTCTTATATAAATTCAACAACTTAAATTTATATAATAAAAATAAATGATTATAAATCAATACTATCTAATTGTGGATCATTCATTCAATATTCTGTATCACACTGATTCAGGCTATAATCTACGAAGTGAAAGAAATTGTTTTGGAGATTATTTTGGTACAGCTGATTAAAAAAGGCGGATTAAGAGAACGTGCAAATCGCAGTCGTAAATACACGCAATCTGAGAATAATATGAAAACCTTAGATCCGCATCGGTATACCACTCAAGATCCGAACCACAGTCGCAATGATCAACCGTCACAAGAACAGCTTTTAAAATCTCAACCACATCCTGACCATTAAAACATTTTCAAAACATCGACCCACAGGAAAATAGCAAATAATAAGAAAAAGCTTCCTGAAACAATATCGATATAACTTCCAGATTTTTGATAAATGCGCTTAATTTTAGGAATTGACATGATCATCATCAATAGGCTGAAAACTAAAAATGTTTGAATGGGAATAATCACTGCCAATTGCGGTTTTAAATCTGCACCTGCTGTTGAACTCAATGCCAATGAAAAAACACTACTGAAATAAATCACAATCTTAGGATTAGCTAAATTGGTATAAAGCCCTAATAGAAAATAGTTTTTAGGGGGCTGCTCGATCACGCCATCTAAATTGGTATTTTGTTTAAGTGTTGCAATGCCGCCTCTCAACATTGCATAGCCCATTTTGGCAAGGAACAGGCCTCCGATCAGCATCAAGACCTGTTGAATCCACGGCCATTGTTCCAATAAAACCGTAAAACCAAGCAAAGTTAAAGCAACCCATACCACCACACCGGCAGAGATGCCTAGAATGATTTTTAAAGTATTGGCACGTGTTGTCGATGCTGAGCTTTTAGCGACAAGTAATACATCTGGACCAGGACTCAACTGTGCAACAAAGTGTAGTGCACAAATAGTCAATAACATCGACATAATAAAATCTTAGAAATTGTGACTCAGTGATTATATCGTTTGATCAAAAATATGTTTAAGAAATTATGCTTGCTTTAGGGTTTGTTGACATTTCATAAATGGCTTGCGTTGTAGGTTAAAATTGAGCATGAGACGTATACGTCGTAAAGCATGAAGAGAATAGCGAGACTATTTTCGAGTTTCATAACGAAGGCTGAGATAATTTTAGCCATAACCCTGAGCAAGAACAAAGCACGGCTTTGTTTGCAGCGCAAGGCGCAGCGGGGACTAGCGTGTTTTTTGCCTCTACGTCGTTACCTTGCGAAACGATGTTTCTTATCATTTAGAATGACTAAATTTCGTATTTCGTGCCTAGTATCGCCTAAAAAAACTCATAGTCGCAAACGTAGACGAATTGTCCACAGACCCTATGATTTCAGGCATAAAAAAGCCGAATCATTGATTCGGCGTTCTATTCAACATCGTAGACTGTATTTTACTTTTTATTTATATCTTTCAATTCAATTTGTTTATGCTGCGGTTCAACTTCATGCGCTTCACCATCAATAATGGTTGAATCACGATGTTGCCCAGATTGCTGGTTTTGCATATCCTGCATTTGACGCATCAAATCTGCAAATGGGTTTTGACCTTGAGCACCACCCATGTCCCCCATTCCACCCATCATATTGTTCATCATGGCTTGTTGCTTTTTCGCCATATATTTCATACCTGCATTTTTAATTGCATTCTGTACAGGTGGAAGAATAACCAGTAGCGCCAAGACATCGGTGATTAAACCTGGAATCATCAACAAAATACCCGCAAATGCTGTCGCCATTTTTTTGGCAATTGCAGGATCATTCCCCATCATTCCTGTCATTTGCATTTGTTGTAATTGCGGCATAATTGTTGCGGTACTTGAGCGCAATAAGTTTAAACCAATTACAAAAGCAATGATAAACCAGAAAAATACGTACCAACCGCTAATGAACTGGGCTACACCAATCCATACAGCAATTTCAAGAATCGTACCAATTAAAATAATAGGAAAAAGTTTCATCGAAACAAGGCATCTCAAAGATAAATTAAAAGTGAGCTTGAAAATTCACATATAAAAACAATGAATTTCGTTGCTTCTATCATTTATATGGGCAGTTAAAAAATTTTAAAGGGTAATTTTGTGTTCTAACAGCGATTTTGTATATTTGTGCAATTTATTGACTAAGGTTTTACAAATAATGAGCACCCTCGCACTGTGCTTATAGGAAATAATACTGATGTGTACTTTGATTATACAACTAAGTGAAAATTTTACTTACAATTCATTTTTAGAATCATATAATTGAAGCAAGACTTACGATAAGCAGTATTATGCCTTTAATTATTGGAATTGACCCCGGTTCACGCTTAACAGGTTATGGCATCATTGAAAAAGATGGTCAAAAACTTACTTTTGTTGATGCTGGTACAATTCGCACTGAAACAACTGAAATGCCTGAGCGACTCAAACGAATTTTTGCTGGAGTTGAACGCATTGTTCAGTTTCATGGCCCTACAGAAGCTGCTGTAGAGCAAGTATTTATGGCACAAAACCCTGATTCTGCTTTAAAACTTGGGCAAGCGCGTGGTGCTGCAATTGCCGCATTGGTCAATTTAGACTTACAAGTTGCAGAATATACAGCTCGTCAAATTAAACAATCTGTTGTGGGCTATGGTGCTGCAGACAAAGAACAAGTTCAGTTGATGGTGATGAAGTTACTCAACTTATCAATCCAACCCCAACAAGATGCTGCCGATGCACTCGCTGCAGCAATTTGCCATGCCCATGCTTCTGGCAGTATGAGCAAACTAGCTGTACTGAATGCTTTAGGCGGTATGGCTCGTGGGCGGAGTCGCAATAGTAGTCGTCGACGTTAATTTATATACTCCACCAAAACGCCTCGCTCTACCCATGTCTAAGCCCAAGCTATATCAGTCATAAAGGTGAATTCAAAGCGTTTTTATTTATTGAGATGGTACAGCCCATCTCAAGTTAAATAAGGCAAAGTATCTTTTCGAATCTCACGAATACTGGGCTGCTTCGTATAGGTTGCAATTAACATTTTTCCAGAAGTTCTTAAATTTTTCTTCTGTTCAGAATCAACACGAATCAACACCAACTCTTCAGGGATACGTGGATTACTCCCTTCTCGACATATTATGAAATTTTGATTCCGTTCAAGAATGGTATAACTTGGAAATTCTTTTTGCAACTTTGCTTTAAATGACAAAGACTTATCTTCTTTTTTTCCACTATCGAGTTGGGTATAAATAATCAATACCAAACACGCAGCAAATACAATTCCAACAACTAAATATTTATCAATCATGTAATTTCACTCGAATATACTTCTGCTGTTTTTCATTATACTGATAAACATGGGTTTCATTTATAGGCACAATTTTAGCGATATCACCAACATAGATTTGTTGCGTACCAGAATAGTGAATTTCAATATCGTACAAACCCTCATGCTCAGTGCTTAAAAAACGATAATCAGCTTGTGTATTGTAGATTTTATCACTTCCTGTCACTTCATTGTCATTCCCAATTTCTGCAACTTCCAATTTGACCATTGCAGGGTTTTCATCAAATGGGATGATATAGAGCGTGCTCGTTGAATAGCCTTGTCGACTATAGGCTTATTCTTCAACATAGCCTTTTATTCTCGGACCAATTTTTCGAATATTTTTAACTATATTTTCAGTCGGATAAGGCAAATAATTAAAATCTGCATTCATCCAACTATTTTCATCCTGACTCTGGCTCACTAACTCAAATTGACCTAAAGCATTTTTCTTAAATAGGTAGATTTTAGTAAATGTTGCGCATACACCACAAAAGTTTAGTAGTTCATTATTTTTATCTATCGAAACTTCTGTCGTACTTATAAGATAGCGCAACTCATTTTGAGCATTTTGATAAGCACTCGCAGGGCTAAATACAATTACAGCATCATCACGATCAAAGACATGGGTATATTCGGGATTTTTAATCCCGACATACTGTATGTTACTCTGATCTAATTGAGGGATTTTGACATATTGGATCTGTTTTTGATAAAAAGACTTCATCACAGTTTTAAAGTCCAAATTTTTTAAAGCAATCTTATTCTTATTCGTCACAGCATCTACTGGTTGTGCGACAAGCTCAGTATGAATACCGCAAATCAAAATACAGCTTAATAAAATTTTGTTGATCATCATATGTAATATTGATTGATATCAGTATGTGGTTGCTATTCTAAATAATCTCTTTAACGAATCATCTTAAAATCAGTATAGTCTAAACCATGATTAAGGTTTTGTTGTTCAATACTGCTCACATCAGCACGTAACGGACCAACATAGCAATGACGAATCAAACTTAAAATCGCTTGTTCATCTCCGATCACAACAGCTTCAACCTCTCCTGTAGTTAGGTTTTTCACATAACCTTTTAAATCCAATTGTAAAGCTTCTTTTTCAAACCACCGACGGTAACCTACAGCTTGAACTTTACCACGAATTAACAATTTAACCGCTTTCATCGCAAACTCACTCCTCACAATGATTGACCACATAGTACACAGCATCACGCATTTGCTGTGCCTGTAAACCGCGCATACCGTTTTTTGCGAGCCTATCACCTGCCAAAGCATGCAAGGTGACAATTTCATGTAAATGAATATTTTCATCAAACTGTGCTTTTAAACTAGCAATCATTCCTGCAAGAACATCTCCCATTCCACCAGTGCCCATGCCTGCATTCCCCGCAGTACAGATCCATAGATGTTTTTCTAAAATCAAACTTCCAGAACCTTTAAGTACCCACTGGCCTGAATATTTTTGCTGAAGTTTTTGAATCGCAGCAATACGATCATGTTCAATTTCTGCCACTGAGCAATTTAATAATTTAGCAGCCTCACCAGGATGAGGGGTCAGGTAAGTTCGTTGATTGAGTTGAACAGCTTGTTCAGCTAAAAACCATAAAGCATCAGCATCTAAAACCACTTGTAGCTGTGGGTTTAATTGAATAGGTGAAAACCATTTTGAAAATTGTTGTTTTGCCCAAGCATCACGTCCTAAACCCATGCCAAAACTAACAGCATCCACATGGCTTAATAAATCTTGAATATCTAAATCATTTAAAGCATTGATATCTCTCAGCATGATATTAGGAGAGCGTGCCAGAATTGCAGTGTGATGTTTGGCATGGCATACAATCGTGACCTTTCCTGCACCCGCACTAAATGCAGATTCAGCAGCTAACATGACTGCTCCCCCCATCTCTGCATGCCCACCAACTACCAAAACATGCCCATAGCTGCCTTTATGACCAAACGCTTGGCGTTGTGGCAATTGGATCTGTTTGGGTGACAACTGTGCGACTGCTTTTAATTGCGAGTCTACTGGGACGACTGAAATGAGCTCAATTTGCCCCGTATATTCTCGACCTTGTCCTGTAAACAAACCCGCTTTAAGGCCTAAAACAGTCAATGTTTGATCTGCTTTTACCGCCACAGGTAAAGGTTGTCCTGTATTGGCACTTAAACCGCTCGGAATATCAATGGCTACTTTTAAACCTGATTGGGTATTATAGTGTTGAATAATCGCTTGCAATGCATCATCCAAATCACGATTTAAACCAATACCAAACAATGCATCAATATGACAATCAAACCGCTTTTGGATATTAAAATGTGGATGGATTTTGAGTTGATCTGCCTGTGCTAATTCAATTGCCGCCTTCAACTGCTGAGAATGCCCTGCTTCAGTTGCAAATATTTCGACTTGATAACCGTATTGATGCAAATAATGAGCAACACAATAGCCATCACCAGCATTATTTCCCGCACCGCACCACAGCGCAACAGTAGTAATTGAGGGAGAAGCTTGTTGAAACAAAATATTTAAGTGTTGCGCAATCGACCAAGCCACCTGTTGCATTAAACCAAAAGTGCTATTTTGCTGAGCAAACCAACGCGCTTCCCATGCTTGTATTTCACGGCTGTGATAAACTTGCTGATGCATCATTCTGTCCTTTTCTTCTCACTATTTTATAGCGCATTGATTCATTATGTCGGCAACTTTAACTTCGCAATCCATTCCCTTGCAACAGCTTGATCTTCAAGAACTAAAGTCTTGGATCAAACAACAGGCTTTGCAACTGGGCTTTGCTGATTGTGTCATTGCTCGTCCTGATGCTCAAGCTGAATTACCACGATTTAAAGAATATTTAAAACGCGGATACCATGGCGATATGAAGTTTTTAGAAGAAAATTTAGAAAAAAGAGCGGATCCCACACTACTGGTTCCAGGCACGAAAAGTATCATCTGTGTACGAATGAACTATTTGGTTGAAACACCAAAACCACGTTATGTCCCAGATGAACCCAATTCAGCCATTATTGCCCGTTATGCACGTGGACGTGACTATCATAAAATCATGCGTGGTCGGTTAAAAACCTTGGCAACCCTCATTAAAGAAAAAGTTGGTCCGTTTGAATCTCGCCCCTTTGCGGACTCGGCACCAGTATTTGAAAAATCACTGGCAGAAAGTGCAGGAATGGGATGGACGGGTAAACATACTTTATTGATTCATAAAAAATCGGGTTCCTTTTTTGTTTTAGGTGAATTATTTACTTCACTTGATTTACCCTTTGATGAACCGTCAACGCCTCATTGTGGTTCATGTTCAGCCTGTATCGATATTTGCCCAACACAAGCGATCGTTGAGCCATATATGCTGGATGCGCGTAGATGTATCGCCTATTTAACCATCGAATATAAGGGAATTATTCCTGAAGAGTTAAGACGTGATATTGGTAACCGTGTTTTTGGCTGTGACGATTGTCAACTGATTTGTCCTTGGAACAGTTTTGCCAAAAAAGCCTCAATTGAAGACTTTAATCCACGTTATGGCTTAGACAATATTAATTTATTAGATTTATGGCAATGGGATGAGCAAACCTTCCTCAACTGTACTGAAGGAAGTCCCATCCGACGTACAGGCTTTCAAAGCTTTATGCGCAATATTGCAATCGGCTTAGGTAATGCACCGTATTCAGCCCAAATTATTACAGCTTTGACCCAAAATAGAGCCCTACATGATGAAGTTGTGCAAGTCCATATTGATTGGGCTATTAAAGAGCAAAGCTCTAAACAAGGCTAAATTCAAGCTCATTTATGCCCTTAATTTGTGCCAAATTATAATTTTCAGATCGTTACAAAGTTCGTAATTTTTGAATATTTTAATAACCAATACACTGAAGTTAACAAAAATTAAAGTTAAAATTTTGTGAGTAAATCACAAGAAATGTGATTAACTTTGCAACTATATTTATAATTTTAGTTCTCTATACTCTTGATCATTTTAATCGTAAGATACCATCATATTTGTACTTTTTTGCCCTATAGAATTGGCATGAATTATGTATTATATACAGGGATAGATAATGATTATCATGGATTTAATTAATGACAGTACGTAATGACTGGGCTCGTGAAGAAATTCAAGCTTTATATGAACAGCCTTTTTTAGACTTAGTTTTCAAAGCACAGCAAATTCATCGTGAACACTTTGATGCCAATACCATCCAAGTCAGTACTTTACTTTCAATTAAAACTGGTAAGTGCCCTGAAGATTGCAAATATTGTTCGCAATCTGCACGCTATGATTCAAAATTAGAAGCTGAAAAACGTATTGCGGTTGATAAAGTAATCAGTGAAGCAAAAGAAGCCATTGAATCAGGTTCTTCGCGTTTTTGTATGGGTGCAGCATGGCGAAACCCACATGAGCGTGATATGCCTTATGTCCTCGAAATGGTGCGTGAAGTTAAAGCCTTAGGTTTAGAAACCTGCATGACACTGGGTATGCTTAACCAATCACAAGCTGAACGTTTACATGCAGCAGGCTTAGATTATTACAACCATAACTTAGATACGTCTCGTGAATACTATTCACATATTATCAGCACCCGTACTTTTGATGATCGCTTAGACACCTTGGATCATGTTCGTAATGCAGGTATGAAAGTCTGTAGTGGCGGTATTGTTGGACTGGGTGAAAATCGTAATGATCGTATTGGATTATTACATGAATTAGCAACCTTGCCTGTTCATCCTGAATCTGTACCGATCAACATGCTTGTCCCAATTGAAGGTACGCCACTTGCAGATGTTGAAAAACTTGATGTCACAGAATGGATTCGTACTATTGCGGTTGCGCGTATTATCATGCCACACAGCTATATCCGTCTTTCTGCTGGCCGTGAATCTCTCACTGACTCAGATCAAGCTTTAGCCTTTATGGCAGGTGCAAACTCGCTATTTAGTGGTGAAAAATTATTAACCACACCGAATGCAGGCGAAGGTAAAGACAAACAACTGTTTAATAAGTTAGGTTTAAAAGCAGAAAAAGCCAAACCAACAGTGGCTGAGCTTTCTGTCGATGCCATGGCGAGTTAATTCAAAGTTTCGTGAACACCACTTCAGAAAAAAGGGGTGTTCGCGTTTCCCATTTGATTCTTTTTATTATACTTTCTATGATTACGTCACTACAACTTACTTTACATTTGTTAAATAATCATCACACTATTCTTTTTCTGCATTTGATCTACGATATCATCTGTGGCAAAGCCAAGTCGCCAATACAGCAATTGCAGTACATCTAGTTCATCTTGCGTAATAATTCGATCATTCCACAAACAAATTTCAGCCACGCCCAAAATACTTAGGCGATCACGTAATAATAACCCTGCAATATCATTTAAGATTTCTCCCAAATCAATAGGTTCATCTGAGATTTCCTCAAACAGTTCTAACTCATCCTTAGACAAAACCCGTTCTAAAATCTCATAACGTACATCAAGCTGATTGGCACTGTTAATTTGCTGTACGTGCAGTAATGCATCAATCAAGCGCACAATTTGCGGCTTCACCGTTTCCAATGATGAGGGTGTATGCATCGGCAGCAAATGCAATTCAGCCTTTACACGTTCAATCAGCAATGCATCTAACAAACCAATCTCGCCATCTTCTTGAATAATTTTCGCTAGCTTGGTCACAAATTGACGTGCACTGGTCGCAGGCATATTACCAAGATTTTCACAGGCATCATGGAAAATTTGAATATGCACCCGACCATCTAAATTCAAAAGTGAGTCAATAATTGCACGACTCACCTCTGCATCAGATGGAATAAATTCGCGATACTGTCGAATCATTAAGATGGCGACCATCACCTCACGAGAACCCGTTGCTGTTTGCATAGCGCGCTGAATCAAGTCAGAACGCTCAATTTGACGGCGTACTTCTGGATTTAAAGGCTTAATTGCATCGTTTAAAGCAAAACTAATCGGCGATAATCGTAACAGAGGTAGCGGCTGTGGAGATACCCACGGGTTATAAACATCTCCTGTTGATTCTTCCAAAGGTCGCAACAAACTAAATAAAGGCTGACTGCGTAATTTTTTTAAATTTTCGAGCTGTAAATCCTGTAATAGTGTTGGATTTAACTCATAAATACGGTCTTCAATACTTGGATGGATATTTAACCAACTTTGCGGACTTAATGAATTAGCAAAACACATATGCGCAATGGCTTCTGAAAACTCACTATGAATTTGAGAACCTGCGTGATGCACATAGATCCGTAATAACGTTTGTACATTGGCATTATTTAACAATAACTTTTTAGTTTTATAATCGTTATAAAAAGTACGCCCCCCTAAAGTGAAATATTTAATCAAACGATTAATTAAAATCCCCATACTACCTAACAGCCAAATCACGCCACCAACAGCAACAAAACTGGTTTCAAATTTATGCTGATTTCCCTTGGCGTTATAACGATTAAAACCCTGTTTTGCGATTTTACTTCCCAACTGGCTAAAGGTAATTAAACCACTATATAAAATTTTAAGTCGGGTATTTTCACGTGCTTCACCTGACAAAATTTGATTAAACTCATGACCGAGCAAACCATAAAGTTCTAATTCATCCAAGTTCTGTAATGCACCCCAAGTCAGGATAATCACTGTATCTCTTGGATGGAATCCAGCAGTTAATGCATTAACCCCAACTTCATCTGGCAAAACATATAATGTAGGTGCATCAATTTCAAAAGTCTCCGCAAATTTATCTGCTAGTTTTAATGCTACACTTTCTTCAGGTGTGCTTTCAATTTGACTTAAACGACGGGCTTTTAATTGCTTTGCAAGTGAATGACCACCTGTACGGAAGACATAAAATTCATATGCGATTGACCATCCAATAATGACAATGATCAAGCCTACACAGTATGGGCTGAGAATATTCCACCAAATCTCTTGATCTGGGTCTGCATAGTGAACCAGCAACCCTAAAACAGTATTTAGAATAAAAATCGTCAAAATGACCGCAAGTAAACAAATACTTGCAGACCACAACATATTTTTGTTTTTTATCAAATAATGACTGACATCTTTCAATGTAAAATTCCTCATTACATTGCAAAATACTATAAATGAAAAAAGCGGGAACTTCCCGCTTTTTCTCAATGTAAATCAAAGTTGATTACATTTCCTCTTTGATACCACTCAAATCAACAGATGCAGCATCTATATTGACATCAATATAACCATCTTTCTCTTTTTTAGCAGTATCACTACGACTTTGCTCCAGATCAGTTAAATATTGTTCATCAATATCACCTGTCACATAAACACCATCAAACACTGAACAATCAAACTCTTGCACTACAGGAACCTTACTGGTTCTTACTGCAGCTTTTAGATCATCCAGGTCTTGAAAGATTAAACGATCGGCGCCAATGATTCCCTGTATTTCTTCGACACTACGATGTGAAGCAATCAATTCTGCTTTTGCTGGCATATCAATACCATACACATTTGGATATTTCACCATAGGTGCAGCAGAGGCAAAATAGACTTTTTTCGCACCAGCATCACGTGCCATTTGAATGATTTCATTACAAGTCGTACCACGTACAATCGAATCATCAACTAACAAAACGTTCTTACCTTTAAACTCAAGCTCTACAGGGTTGAGTTTTTGACGTACAGATTTGGTACGTTGTTGTTGGCCCGGCATAATAAAGGTACGGCCAATATAACGGTTTTTCATGAAACCTTCACGGAATTTCACACCCAGCATATTCGCCAACTCTAAAGCAGAAGTACGACTTGTATCTGGAATTGGAATCACTACGTCGATGTCATGCATGTCACCCCATTCATGAAGAATTTTCTTCGCAAGGGTTTCACCCATTTTCAAACGTGCTTTATATACCGAAATACCATCAATTATTGCATCTGGACGCGCAAAATAAACGTATTCAAAAATACATGGGCGGTAGCGCGAATTTGCAGCACACTGTTGTGAAAAGAATTCACCTTTTGAATTGATAAAGATCGCTTCACCAGGCTCAATATCACGCTCTACCTTAAATCCTAATGCTGTTATTGCAACAGATTCCGATGCGATGATATATTCTGTTTCACCATTTTCAGTTAAACGTGAACCATAAATAAGTGGACGAATACCATTCGGATCACGAAAACCAACAATGCCATGCCCTGTGATCATTGCAACGACGCCATAAGCACCTTTACAACGCTCATGCACACGTTTAACCGTATGAAAAATATCATCAGGCATTGGCGTTAATGATGCACATTTTTGCAATTCATGAGCAAAAACGTTTAACAATACTTCTGAGTCTGAGTCCGTATTCATATGACGTAAGTCAGTTTTGAATAAGTCATCGTGAATATCAGCTGCATTGGTTAAGTTACCATTATGAGCCAAAGTAATCCCATACGGTGAGTTTACATAGAAAGGCTGCGCTTCTGCACTACTTGAAGAACCAGCAGTTGGATAACGCACGTGACCAATACCATAGTTACCGAGTAACGCACGCATGTGGCGAGTATGAAATACATCACGTACCATACCATTATCTTTTCTTAGAAAAAGACGTCCATTATGACAAGTCACAATCCCAGCCGCATCTTGCCCACGATGTTGTAACATCGTCAACGCATCAAATAACATTTGGTTTACAGGTGCTTTACCTGCTATACCAACGACTCCACACATAACTACCTCGCAGACCAGCTAGGACTAATAAAACGGATTCTTTGTCGAATGTGCTGATTTTTCATCGTTTTGAATATCCGATGATCGATCAGTCTTCGTTACAGAAGCATCATCGGAACGATCTTCTGAATGTATATGATGTAATGCTTCATTTGCAGCATCTTTAGAGATTTCAGATGCCAAAGGTGCAAATGGTAAAAGCGTCTGAATGAATTTGGATTGTTTCCAAGTTGGAGAACTTTCAACCCACGGCCCTAAACCTTGCATAGTAATGAGGACGATGAACAAACCTTTCAAGGCACCCAAAGCACTTCCAGCTAAACGATTTAATGGACCGAGTTTTAAAGTTTTTAAAATCTGATTAAGTAAAGCAGTGACAATCCATGTTAAAACAATAATGACCAAGACAATAAAAGCAAATGCAGCAATTTTCTGCACCACAGGATCCTGACTGAGTGCAGACATTGAAGGTGCGATGATATTGGCATATTTGGCACCGACAATCAGTGCAAATATCCATCCTATCAAGTTCGCAAAGGCTTTCACGAATCCTTGTCGCAAACCGTTTAGCCCTCCAATGAGCAATAGAATCAGAATAATAATGTCTAAGGTATTCATATTTTAAATCATAGCGTCAACACAGTCTTTAATGAGTATAGGACCTGTATAGATCATACCACTATAAATTTGGACTAAGCTTGCGCCGGCTTGTTGTTTTGCAACAGCTTGTTCACCAGATAAAATTCCACCAACACCGATTAAAGGAATTTTCCCCTGCAAAATTTTTGAAAAAGCCGCCAAACATGCCGTGCTCTTTTCAAATACTGGCGCACCGGATAAACCACCCGCTTCATCACCAAATGGTAAACCTTCAACCCCCTCACGGGATAATGTTGTATTGGTCACAATCAATCCATCAATTTTAAACTGCAACAATTGTGATGCAATAAATTCAATATCTGAAGCTTCTAGATCTGGTGCAACTTTCAACACTAAAGGAACATAGTGTTGCAATTCTTCTGCCAACTCTAACTGACGTTTTTTCAGTGTTTCCAAAAGTTCAATGAGGGCATGGCCACTTTGTAAAGAACGTAAATTCTTGGTGTTTGGAGATGAGATATTAACAGCAATATAAGATGCGTAGTTATAAACTTTTTCAAGACAAACTAAATAATCAGAAACTGCATCTTCAACTGGTGTTGTGGCATTTTTACCAATATTGATACCAAGAATGCCTTTAAATTTTGCGGCTTTAACATTCTCAACCAATTGATCCACACCATCATTATTAAACCCCATACGGTTAATAATTGCTTTGGCTTGGGGAATACGGAAAAGGCGTGGCTTGGGATTGCCCTCTTGTGGTTTAGGCGTAATGGTTCCAATTTCAATAAAACCAAATCCTAAACCCGCTAAGGCATCGATATAAGCGCCATTTTTATCTAGTCCTGCTGCTAGGCCAACTGGATTTGGAAACTCAATTCCCATGCAAGTGACTGGTTTGGCAGCAACAGTTTGACGAATCGCCCCCATTCTATGGGCAGATTTAAGCATGGATAATGTGAGTTCATGTGCACGCTCTGGTGCTAAAGAAAACAACAAAGGGCGAGCAAGTGAATACATCATAGCTACAAAAGTCTACTGCTTTTTAAGTTGCCATATTATAGGCACAGTATGTTGAAAAGGCTATGCTTGAACTGTGTTTATTTTCGCTACTACTGTACCGTCGCTGTTAATTTAATCTGCCCACCTTCTTTGGCTAACTCCATCTTTTCCAAACTTACACCCATTTGGACAATTTGGGTTAAAAAGTTTGCTAAAACGGCATAGTTTTGATGTTGTGCAATAATCTGAAATTGCTCACCCACTTGCTGCGAGGCAACCGAAAGCCCTTGTTGTTGTGCTACACGTTGAATTTTATCTGCGGTGGTTAAAGCCAAGTCATCTGCAGGCTTCATAGTCACCACATTACTTTGCATCCAAACCACAAGATCTTTCATCTGATTTAAACGTGCTTGCTGTTTTTCGGCAGCTTTATGGGTGTACCACAATGCCGCACCCACAATTGCCACAATGACAAAAATCGTAGTGAAAATAACCATGACACGTTCACGTGGTGATATTTTTTCTAAATTATCTGCGATTTTCTCAGACCATATATCCAGTCGATTTTGCACATTTTCCATTGTTTTCATTATTGTATCTTCACCAAACCAACGACAGATGCACCTTGCGTCTGAACATTACCTAATTCCGCTTTAAAGCCCTGTTGATTCAGTTGCGTTACCAAGGTCTGTAAGCCTTCAGCATTTTTCGCCACCAGATCCATATTTAACACAGCTGTATCATAATTCACACGACTGGCAATGATCTGATGTTGCATCAGAATAGGCCCAACACGGCTGAGTAATTGTAAAGCTTGCGTATTGGCACTCTGACTAAGTGCTAATTTATTTTTAAACTGACGCTCTACAGACTCTTCTGTAATCCGTTGCTCATTTGGAAACCACTTTTTGTACTGATCCACTGCAATTAAAGCAGTTTGATCCGCAACTTTCTTTAGTTTAATCCAACGCAAAGCATCATAACTCAATTGCGCAATGATCAACACAACCACCAATACTGCACAGGCTTGCCAATAACGAGAAAGACCTTGATTAGCTTGCTTGGCTTTTGGCAATACATTATAAGGATGTTGTTTAGTTTTTTTGATTTCACTAAATTGATAATCAAAAGGCTCACGTTGATCCGCTGTAGCAATGGCAAATAAGCTGACCACTTGTTCATCTGTCAATCCACTATATAGATAATTTTTTTCTCGATCAGCAAAATCTAAATATACACTGATATCATCAATCGAATTACCAAGAAACTCACCTTCTCGAACCAATAATTGCCCATTGATATTGGCCAAAATCGTCTGTCCAGCTTCTGGTACGGGCAGCATCAAAAAGTCAGGTAATAAAGATACGATTTTTAACGGAATCAATGACAAGGAATGCTGCATTGTTGTGACAGCATATTGATGAATCCCCAATATTGAAACCTGATCCGGTTGTTGAAAGTATGAAAACACTTTCATCTGATCAATCGGCAAAATTACATATTCTTCTAATAAATATTTGACACCATCTACACCCAATTGTTTATATTGAGTTTTACTAAATTTCTGTTGAAGAATTTGCACTTCACGACTGGGGAAGAAAACCACAGCTTCTTCACCTTGGTAAAGTTTAATATCTTGTATTAATTGTTCTAGGGTCGAAGATTTAGTCCAATCACTTCCTCGAGACCACTGCCAAACCCCATTGGCTTCAGGCATCCATAAGTACAACATTTATCGTTTTCTGCCGTTAAGTTCTTTTAACAATGCTTTTATACAGTTGGAATAAAGGCTTTATCTTGTGTAGATAGACCATTTGCAATCACAGTTTGCTCATAGATACGAGCCTCTGCCAAGGCAAAAGGATTAAAATGTTCATGTGTCAACTGTTCAGCAATATGTGCAACAACATTCATATGACATACCACAACAATACGTTCAAATGGCAATTGTGACAACCACTCGATTGCTAATTTTGCATCATCATCTGGCTTTATTTTATCACAGACTAATACTGATACATCTGGGAAGTAAGTCTGTATGTGCGCCAATGTTTCTTGTGCTCTCAATAAAGTACTTACAACAAATACATCAGGCTGTACGTTTTGTTTTAAAAAATTAGCCGTTTGTTCTGCTTGTAAATGCCCGCGTTGTGTTAAAGGTCGTTTACTGTCCACCCCATTGACGGGTGGAGCTGCTTCACCATGACGCACCAAAGTCAGTTGCATAAGATTTCCTTTTAAATATTGCACTGATTATAACGAGGCTTTGTTACAAATCCATCTCTAAAGCTTGAAATATTGTCCTAACAACATGCCATTAAACTTCGTTATGTGGAAGGACAAACTCTACATCACTACGATGCCCATTCTTCATTAAAGAAACAGCAATATTGAGTGGTGGTGCACCGTCAAAAATAACCTCATACAACGCAGTTGTAATTGGCATATAGACATCCAACTCCTTTGCACGTGCATTGACTTGTACAATGGTATTGATCCCTTCAGCGGTTTGACCCAGTTCAGATGTTGCTTGTTCCAGTGTCTTTCCAGAACCCAAGGCAAAACCAACTTGATAATTTCGGCTCAACGGGCTATTACAGGTCGCAAAAAGATCACCAACACCAGACAAGCCTAAGAAGGTTAAAGGATTTGCACCCAACTTAACTGCAAAGCGGCTCATTTCAGCCAAGGCACGGGTTAAAATCATACTCTTGGTATTTTCACCGACTTTATAAGCTGCCGCCATTCCCATTGCAACAGCATAAATATTTTTAAGTGCCCCCCCCAATTCGACACCATGCACATCGTCACTGCCAAATACTCGAAACAAGGCACTATGCAGTGCTTGTTGTACGGCATAACGTACTAACTCACTATCACTGGCAATCACTGTACCCGCAGGTTGTCCTGCAACAATTTCTTTGGCTAAATTTGGCCCTGAAAGAACACCATAAGGAACTTCAGGAAGCTCCTCACGAATGATGTCACTCATAAAACTAAAGGTTTTTGCTTCAATCCCTTTGGTTAATGAAACAACGGCTTGCGCACTGATAAAAGGTTTAATTTGACGTAAAACATCACGAAAAGAATGACTTGGAATTGCGACCAGAATAATATCGCGATCACGCACTGCATCTTCTAGATTTGACTCAGCACGTAAGCCCGTCTCCAATTGAAAATCAGGTAAATAGCGTTTATTTACATGGGTTGCATTAATTTCGGCAGCTATACTTTCATCACGAATCCAAATCATGGTGTCGCAACCATTACGTACTGCTGTATTTGCCATTGCAGTACCAAAACTACCGCCACCCAGTACAGTCACTCGTAATGCTGTTTTCTGACCCAAAACAATAGGTTCAACTAAATCTTTAAATTGTAAATCCGACATTTATTGTTATCCTAAAATGCTTATCCTAATAACCCAATGATTTTTTCAATCTGAAAATATCAATATTTTTTTGACTCAAGCTTGCCAAAAATGAACATATTGTGTTGTTTCAACCTCTGCACGCGAGGCAATCGCTTTTGCCGCTGTGCCAACATAAATAATGCCTGAAATTAAATCTCGCTCAGCTAAACCCAATGCTGATTTTAATAATTTAGATTCAACAACAGCCCCACTCCGCCACATTGTTGCGAAACCTTGTGCCTGCATCGACAATAAAAAGTTTTCAATTGCTGCCCCTGAACTCAGCGTTTGTTCAAAAAAAGGCACTTTAGGGTGGTCTTGGAATTTAGTCACAGCAAGTACTAAAATAGGTGCTCTAAAAGGATGAAGTTTTACTCGTTCAACTTGGGCTGGATCTAATTCACCTAAGTCAGCAATAGATTGTGCCAGTAATGCGCCAAATGCTTCACGTTGTTCAACATCCACTACAATAAATTGTGTTGGCTTTAAACGATGATGATCGGGTGCTGTTAAAGCGGCTTTAAATGCAATATTCAGTTGTTCGTGTGAAGGTGCTGGTTCAACCAAATGACCGACTGATTGACGTTGATGAATATTGTCATGTACTGCTTTGAAATTTAAATCTGACATTGACCTATCTATTATCTAGTTAATTTCACTTGTTTCAAGATTAGCATAATCTAAAATCATTAAGCTATCTCCAACAAAATTTACTTAGCATCTGTCAATAATGCATACAACTTATTGTTAGGTTATCAATGATCATGATTGCTCACAAAAAAAATGCCTTCAATACCCTGTGGCTTTAAAAATAAAGCCAAATCATCAATAAACTCAAAAAAAACTGCAAAATTTATACATGTTTCTCAATATTTAGCCCACATTCTATGCTCAAATTATAACTAATTTAAAAGCACTATCTTTTTAATTTTTAGTACAGGAATTTGAGAATCAATATGAATAAATTAACAACGATCACTTTACTTGCTAGTTCAGCATTACTCTTCACAGCATGTGCATCAAATCCAACACAAACTTTAGCGATTCAAAAAGCAGATAACCAGTATGAAGTTACTGGCTTAGGTAAAGATCAAATTACGGCAAAAAACAATGCCATTACTGCAGCAAACAAGGCTTGCGGTAAAAAAGGTGCGCCCGTCTTGGTTGATGAAAAAACTGAATACCATGGCAGCTTAAAAGGTGTAGTCGATGAACAAACTGGAAAAATGATCACTGCAGCAGCAGGCGTATTAGGTTCAGTGATGGGCAAAAATTACGGTATTGAAAAAGATACTGACTATCAAACAACTCTGACCTTTAGCTGTAAAGCAAGTTAATCCGTTTAGTCTTCTAAATTAAAAATAGCCATTAAAAAACCCACTTTAAATAAGTGGGTTTTTTACGCACAATCCGATAAAGAAACAAAAAAACTAGCAATAACCTTCTAGTCGAGTTAAAGGCAATTTTTGCCCAATCGCTTTCTCAATAGTCGGTAAATTAAATGCATCATCTTCAGATAAGAAACTAATACTCACACCCTGCGTACCTGCACGACCTGTACGCCCAATACGATGTACATAATCATCAGACTGTTCAGGTAAAGTGAAATTCACCACATGAGATACGCCATCAACATGGATACCACGACCCGCAACATCTGTTGCGATCATAATATTATGTTGACCATTTTTAAATTGATCCAACATTTTCAAACGTTTATCTTGCGCTATTTCACCAGATAGCATCACCACCTTATAACCATCAGCTTTTAAATGGTCATAAAGTTTACGAACTTGATCACGCCGATTGGCAAAGATCATCACTTTTTCAATGGGTTCATCTGCCAAAATTTCACGTAATAATCGATATTTATCTTTCTTTTCGACCACATATACACGTTGTTCCACATCAGCATTGGTTTTCTTTTCAGGCTCAATTTCTACTGTAACTGGCTCACATAACCATTGTTGTGCAAGATTGAGAACATCATAGCTAAATGTTGCCGAGAACATTAACGTTTGACGCTGTTCTTTACGTGGAGAAAAACGCACAATCCGTTTAACTGATGGAATAAAGCCCATATCTAATAAACGGTCAGCTTCATCAATCACTAAAAATTCAATTTGATCTAACCAAACTTCTTTTTGTTCGGTGAAATCGATTAAACGACCCGGGGTTGCTACTAAAATATCGACAAAACCTTGATCCAATTGCTTTCTTTGTTTATCAAAATCTACACCACCAACCAAAGTCACGACATTTAGATTGGTATATTTGACCAAATCTTTTGCGTCATTTTCAATTTGAATTGCCAGTTCACGTGTTGGCGCAAGAATCAATGCACGTGGCTCGCCCCGGAAACGTTGTTCTTGAATTGGGTTTGTGAGCAAATCATTAATAATACTGACTAAAAATGCTGCTGTTTTACCTGTGCCGGTTTGAGCACGACCAATTGCATCATGACCTGCTAAAGTATATTTCAATACTTTTTGCTGAATTGGGGTCATTTCTTTAAACCCTAAAGCATCAATCGCTTGTTTAAGTTGCGGATGTAAATTAAGGGTTTCGAAACCTGATGACATAAATACGAGCTCTAACTGTAGACACTTTTAATTGCGCCCATTATAAACAAAAAACGCCCCAATTTATAAGAAATTGGAGCGCCACTTAAATTTTAAAAATTTAAGATTAGTCTAAAGGCTGAACTTCTTCAGCTTGAAAACCTTTTTGACCTTGCACAACACTGAATTCAACGCGTTGACCGTCACGAAGTGAACGATGACCGTCACCTTGGATAGCACGGAAATGAACGAATACGTCATCACCGCCTGCGCGTTGGATAAAGCCGAAGCCTTTAGTGTCGTTGAACCATTTAACTACGCCTTGTTCACGAGCTGTCATAAGTTAATCCTCAGTTATTAAGAAAAAGGGACCACCCGGTGTTGCAAACAGCAGAGCAAACAAAGTTTTAAAATATTTTCTAATTTCAAAGCTTGTAATCATTCTGTAAAACTATTAACAAAATCCCGGTTACATCCATCTTGTAATAGGGTTTCAAAACAAGAATTGTTTCTGATAAATCCTAAATACGCAACGAGCTTAACATGGGTTTATGACAATTAATAGAATTTTTTTTGATAATTATTTTCGATATCAAGCGTGTTTTTTAAACAGCTTCACGATTATTTTTTATTTGTTGAAGAATTTTCCAATTTTTGTTGGGGTGTTTCAATAAACTTGGTAAAATATGCGTTCCATCACCCTATTGTTACCTTGCCAAAAAATGAATGAAACTTTAGGTCAGACAACTATTGAAATAAATTGTATGGGCAAACCCTGCCCAATGCCTCTATTAATGTTAAAACGTGAACTAAAAAGAGCATTGCCTAATCAAATATTTCTCTTAATGTCCTCTGATCCGCACAGCGAAATTGACATTACTCGTTATTGCGAGATCAATAAGATAACTTGCCAATTGACTCAACGATCAGAGCATGAATTTCATTACTTAATTGAATCTTAATTATTTTCGATTCAAATTATTTTTTGCAAATTTGCATATATTTTTACATTTCGATACCCAAATTTCCTTACTTATGTACAATATTCGAATTAAGATGAATACATTAGCTATACAACGAAATTCCTATAAGGAGAACCCATGAGTGACAGCAGCAATCAGTTGATGCCCCTGTCCTTATCTGCACCAGGTGTTAACTTAGGTGCTTATATCAGCACCGTAAATCAGATTCCAATCTTGACAGCTGAACAAGAAAAAGAGTTAGCTGATCGCTATTTTTACGATCAAGATTTAGATGCTGCGAAAATGTTAGTGATGTCTCACTTACGTTTTGTGGTGCATATTGCGCGCAGTTATGCGGGCTATGGTTTGCCACAAGGTGATTTAATTCAAGAAGGTAATCTCGGTTTAATGAAAGCAGTCAAACGCTTTGACCCGAATATGGGTGTACGTTTGGTGTCTTTTGCTGTGCACTGGATTAAGGCTGAAATTCATGAATATGTGATTCGCAATTGGCGTATTGTCAAAATTGCGACCACCAAAGCGCAACGTAAATTGTTTTTTAATTTACGTAGCCTAAAAAAATCGAGTAAAAAACTCACACTTGAAGAAGCAAAATCGATTGCCAACGACTTAAATGTAACACCTGAACAAGTCTTGGAAATGGAAGGTCGTTTAACTGCTTATGATGCTGCATTTGAAGCTCAAGGCGATGACGATGACGAAGGCTCAACCCATGTTGCACCAGCACTTTATCTTGAAGATAACCGCTATGATCCTGCCCGTTTAGTCGAAGAAGAAGATTACGAAGAACAAAGTACATCAGCTTTGCATAATGCCATGGAACAGTTAGATGATCGCTCACGCAACATCTTACAGCGCCGTTGGTTAGATGATGATAAATCGACCTTGCATGAACTGGCTGCAGAGTACAATGTATCTGCTGAACGTATTCGTCAGTTAGAAAAAAATGCTATGGACAAAATTAAAGTTGCCATGTCATCCAACTAAATCTTCAAAACTGTCTACATACAAGATAAAATTTAAATTTTCAATAAAAGGGCGACATGCCCTTTTATTTTGCCAGATATTTTTGTCAAATCTTTATTCTTAATAGATTTTGCCTTTAATCCCGCTTTGAAATTGTGTTAATGTTATGCGCAAATTAATGCAGATGACTGGCTTATGTGGATTGCAATTTCAGCACTGAATTTAGCGCTTGCAGTAATCTTAGGTGCATTTGGCGCACATGGTTTAAAAGCTCATGCAACTGAAGCTCAGTTGGTATGGTGGCAAACAGCAACCGATTATTTTTTCTACCATGCACTAGGTCTATTGGCATTGGCGATTCTCGGTAAAGTCATTCCACAACTTCCAATCAAAGCTAGCTTCTTACTCATCCAAATCGGTATTTTATTTTTCTGCGGTTCGCTTTATGTCATGGCACTAGGTTTACCACGAGGTTTAGGTGCAATTACACCCATTGGTGGAGCACTCATGATTGCAGGTTGGCTAGTTCTTGCATGGAACGCATTGAAATACGCTAAATAAATTTATTTTGATTTTAGACCTCACAATTTGCGCAATCGAATGGAATGTATATGCAAATTTTCTTAAATGGTGAGCCTCAAGAAACCGCTTGCCAAAATCTTTTACAACTGGTTCAGGAACTTTCACTCGAAGGTAAACGCTTTGCCGTAGAAATGAATGAAATGATCATTTCAAAAAGTAAACTTGAACTTACCCCTATTACTGAAAAAGACCGTATTGAAATCATTCACGCTGTCGGTGGCGGCTAATTTGGAGCTCTCCCATGCTAGATTTTCCTACTGAAAACTCCCCTCTTATTATCGGTTCTCGTACTTTTCAATCACGCCTTCTTGTTGGTACGGGTAAATACAAAGATATGCAAGAAACTGATTTAGCAATTCAAGCCAGTGGCGCTGAAATTGTGACTGTTGCGATTCGCCGAGTAAATATTGGGCAGAATCCAGATCAACCCAACTTACTGTCGATACTTCCTCCTGAAAAATATACCATTTTACCAAACACAGCCGGTTGTTTTGATGCCAATAGCGCAGTACGTACTTGTATGCTTGCACGTGAACTTTTAGATGGTCATAACTTGGTCAAATTGGAAGTATTAGGTGATGAGAAAACCCTTTATCCCAATATAACAGCAACACTTGATGCTGCTCGCACATTGATTGAAGATGGCTTCGAAGTGATGGTGTATACATCAGATGACCCTATTGTCGCCCAAGAACTCGAAAGCATGGGTTGTGTTGCGATTATGCCTTTAGGTAGCTTGATTGGTTCTGGTCTAGGCATTTTAAATCCACATACTATTTCAATTATTAAAGAAAATGCCAAAGTGCCAGTTTTGGTTGATGCTGGTGTAGGTACTGCGAGCGATGCCGCAATTGCAATGGAACTAGGTTGCGATGGTGTACTCATGAATACCGCGATTGCCGCTGCACAGCATCCAGTTTTAATGGCATCAGCAATGAAGAAAGCGGTTGAAGCTGGACGTGAAGCGTATTTGGCGGGTCGTATGCCACGTAAACGTATGGCAAATGCAAGCTCACCTGAAACAGGTTATTTCTTTAAATAATAGTTTGAATTGCCTAAAAGGATTTTCCGAAGTACTTTTAGGCTCAAAATATCTTGATACATTCATTGAGAGAGATCATGACTAAAATAATAAATACCACCCTTCTCCTGATCGCTTATTCATCGCTAAGTTTTGCAAATCAACCTTCCAACTCATTACAAAAATTTATTCCAAATAATTGGGAAATTCTTGCTCAAGCAGAGGGTGATTTGAATCAGGATGGTAGACAGGATATTGCTATCATCATTCAACCCAAAAATAAAAACCAGCACAATCGAAAGCTATTAGTACTGTTTCGAAAAGATCAACAATTACAACTCAAGCTAAGTCGGCAAATTTCTAACTGGACCTATCGTTCAGAAGAACTCTGTATCGAAGATGCTTTAGATGATTCTACGTTGACGATAGAAAATCAACGCTTAGATGTGTTATTCAATACCATGTCATCTTGTAGCAATACATATGGCTTGATGTATACCTATGGGTTTAAACTGAAGAACAATCAATTCCACCTCATTGGATTTGATGTTTATGATTTAGATAAAATTAGTGGCAAACTAAAAGAAACCAGCCTTAACTTTCTAAGCAACAAAGCCAAAGTAACCACAACTCCAAATATCTTTGCACAAGTTGAAACGCCAGCCAAAATTGTTTGGAAAACACTGAGAACTTCGACAGGCTATACTTTGGAAAATATCCCTTGGGATAGTGAAGAATTTATTCATAACTTTAGCGTTAAATTTATTGGAGAAAAATAATGAAAAACAAAACTGGGTTACTTTTATTTTGTACATTAACAATATGCTCAGCTTTGGTTTGGGCAGACACCAATACCAAAGCTGACTATCAATCATTTGTCCCCAAAAACTGGAAAGTACTGAGTAAAGCACAAGGTGATTTAAATGGTGATCAACAAGCGGATCTTGCTTTAATTATTGAAAATACAGATCCAAAAAATATTGTGACAAATGAGGGATTAGGTAATCCTCAGCTGAATTTAAACAATCGAAAGTTATTAATTTTATTTAAAGGCCCTCAAGGCTATCGTCTTATTGCAAGTAATTCCTTGCTTCCTACTGAGGGAGATCAAGAATCACCCTGTCTTACTGACCCTTTAGGTGAAAGCGATCCACTCAACATCAAAAATGGATTAGTTAAAATTAATTTACATTATTGGCTCAGTTGCGGTTCATGGTCTGTCTATAACAACGCTTTTACTTTTCGTTATCAAAACCAGTCTTTTAAACTAATTGGTTACGATACAGATTACTTCCATCGCGCTTCTGGTGAAACCAGTGCGAAAAGTATCAATTTTCTAACAGGTAAAATTAAAAATACTACGGGAGGTAGTGCGTTTGAAAATCAGGATCAAGCTAAGCAAGTTTCTTGGTCTAAATTAAAGAACAGTTATTCACTTAAACTTGAGCAGATTAATTTTAAAGACTACGGTGAATTTGAATAGAACACTTTTCACATCTACCAACGATTCATAAAGCTGGGGAAGAATGTATGGAAGATGCTCTGTATCTTCCATACAAAAGCAATAAGGCCAACACTCCCCCACAAAAGTAAACTAAACTACTTCGCTCCAACTCGGCTGGGTTGACTTTAAGTATTAGATTCAATAATCAAGCTCGACATTTTGATTTATATATTTTTAATCTATCCAGCAATGTATAAATTTTAAAATCCATTGTTTAAAATACGGATTTTAACATCAGCAACATGCTCTTTTACTTCAAGATGATAAGCTTGCATATGCTCAGTTTGCAAGTGTGCATTGAGAAGCTCAATACTTTCCCACTTTTCAAGCATCACAATCAAATCACAATCCTTGATTTGATAACTTACATCAACATCAGCGTCAACCAA
Source organism: Acinetobacter legionensis (assembly GCF_048551735.1). Taxonomy (NCBI): domain Bacteria; kingdom Pseudomonadati; phylum Pseudomonadota; class Gammaproteobacteria; order Moraxellales; family Moraxellaceae; genus Acinetobacter; species Acinetobacter legionensis. Next base: position 126,090 of record NZ_JBIMBV010000006.1, on the reverse strand, counting down.
TAACTGATAGCCATGACAACCTTGCTCTTGTAATACTGTTGGGGTGATTTTCTTAAATGCTTGGATAATTTTATCTTTGTGTAATCCATTTGGATATGCGCGGATTTCAGCCACAATGGTCAACATTTTAAACTCCTTAAATTTTTAAATGAGATATTCAAAATACCAATTAATTTAAGCAAAAAGCTGCTGCAAATGCTGGCGATATGCTTGTTCATATTGCGCAATTTGCGGTGCTTTAATCACATCATTGACAATAAATGTTTCTAAGCTTTCCATCCCTAAAAATTGATTGGCTTTATGAAAAGGTAAATAAACACCATCTACACCAGCACCATGGAAAAATTGCTCAGGATCATCAAACGCTTGTAAGGGTGCATTCCAAGTTAATGACAACATATATTTTTTCCCCTGAATTAAACCACCTGAACCATATTTCTTGGCAGTATTAGAACGGCTACGACCATCATTGGCATATAAACGGCCATGACCAGTGGTAAAAACATCATCAATATATTTTTTCATGGTCCACGGTGCACCCATCCACCAACCTGGCATTTGATAGATCACTACATCAGCCCAGAGATATTTCTCCACTTCTTCTTGAGCATCGTAATTTGCATCAGTACGTGTCACCTTTACACTATGCCCCAAATCGGTAAGTACTGCTTTACCCAAGTCAGTCAGAGTATCGTTTAATTCACCCTTTGAATGTGCAAACTGTTTTGCACCATTTACGATTAAGATATTACTCATTGTTTACCTATGTTTTGCCAATACGTTTGATTTATGGCGCAACTATAGAGCTTATTCTTATTGCAAAAAACGCAAAAATAAACAAAACATTATTGACTAAAAATCAACAATAAATATCTAATTCTTTCTGCTTCTGCCCATTTCACTTTAATCAATTCAATAAAAAAGCACCCGTAGGTGCTTTGTAGCTCTATTCCACTATACTTAAGGAATTAAACCTTCATCACGCATTGCAATCTGTACAGATTGACGTTCAGCAACTTTATTACGTAATGCCACAATATTGGTAAATGGAGTTAGATCATGATGAATTGAATTCGACCAATTTGTCAGTACAAACAAGTACGCATCAGCAGGACCAAAGCGGTCATTAACCAAATAATCGTATTCAGACTCGGCAAGATAGTCATCTATATATTTCAACATCTTATCTATGGTTGCATAGCCACGTACTTTTTCATCTTCAGTGATTGCTGGATCAAAGAAGACAGCATATTCATCATGCAACTCTGAGTTTAAATAACCCAACCATTCTAAAACTTTAGCACGTCCCAAACCTGATGGTGGGATCAAATCTTGTTTAGGATCGTGTTGTGCAATAAAAGGCAGTACTGCAACATTTTCAGTTAAAAGTAACCCTGGATTGATTTCTAATGCGGGTACATAGCCTTTTGGATTGATTTCGTAATAATCTGCGCCCTTTTCTGTTTTATGCGTTTTTAAATCAACACGTTCTAGATCAAAATCAACATTAATTTCGTTGAGTAAAATATGGGCCGCTAAAGAACATGCACCTGGTGAATAATATAATTTCATATCTAATCCTTGTTATATGACTGTTTAAGTTGTAAATGGCTCAGATCACAATTTCAAGTCGTAAAACATAAAATTGCAAAAAGCATAAATTTATAAAATCAGCTATAACTTGAATATTCAACAAAATGAAGACTTTTTCAAGTCAAAGTTAACTGCTTTTTCACTAAGAGATGTTTTAACATACGCATCTTTAAAGAATGATGAAAGGTTTGTAGTGATTAGTCTAAAAAAAGCGGAATGGTTTTCCAATATTCGTACAGATGTACTTGCTGGAATGGTCGTGGGCTTAGCACTTATTCCTGAATCAATTGCTTTTTCTGCAATTGCAGGTGTAGATCCACAAGTTGGTCTGTATGCATCATTTTGTATTGCAGTGAGCATTGCTTTCTTCGGTGGACGTACTGCAATGATTTCCGCAGCCACAGGCGCGATGGCATTGCTCATGGTTACCCTCGTCAAAGATCACGGTTTACAGTATTTATTTGCCACCACAATTTTGACTGGAATTATTCAGATTCTTGCTGGCTATTTTAAAGTTGCAAAGCTGATGCGTTTTGTTTCACAGTCTGTCGTCTATGGTTTTGTTAATGCATTGGCCATTCTCATCTTTGTGGCACAGATTCCTGAATTACAACGTATGGATCTGACGGCTTATCTATTTGTCGCCTTTGGCTTAGGGTTGGTTTATCTTTTTCCCTATATTCCCAAAATCGGTCAACTCATTCCCTCACCCTTAGTGTGCATTATTGTACTAAGTTTAGTTGCCTTATTTTTGGGTTCGGATATGCGTACAGTTAGTGATTTAGGAAAATTTCCAGACACTTTACCACTATTTCTGATTCCAGACATTCCACTTAACGTGGATACCTTAAAAATTATTTTTCCTTATGCCATCACTTTAGCCACCGTGGGTTTACTCGAAACCATGATGACAACTACAATTGTTAATGAAGTGACGCAAACTGAAGGTGATCGTCATAAAGAATGTCGTGGTCAAGGCATCGCCAATATGGTCAGTGGATTTATGGGAGGGATGGCAGGTTGTGCCATGATTGGGCAATCAATTATCAATGTATCTTCTGGCGCACGAACTCGCCTATCGACCTTGATTGCTGGTATTTTTTTACTGTGTTTAGTGGTCTTTTTAAAAGAATGGCTGTCTTATATTCCAATGGCTGCACTTGTGGCAATTATGATTATGGTGGCTTTTACTACATTCAACTGGGATTCAGTCAAAAACTTTTCAAAACATCCCAAACAAAGCAATAGCGTGATGCTTGCGGTGGTGGTCATTGTACTAATGACGCATAATTTAGCTTTAGGTGTATTGGTTGGTGTACTTTTATCTGCACTTTTCTTAGTCAATAAATTAGAAAATGCAGTGCGTGTCCAGTCTCATCTATTGAACAGCACGACCCGTAAATATCAAATTTTTGGGCAAATTTTCTTTAGCAGTTCAGACAAATTCTTTCAGTTTTTCGATTTTAATGAATCTATTGATCATGTCATTATCGATTTAACTCATGCCCATATATGGGATATTACCTCTGTCAGTATGCTCAATCAGGCACAGAACAAGTTTCTGCAAAATAACATTCAGGTTGAAATTATAGGGATGAATGAAGCAAGTCGAAGCTTAGTTGATCAATTTAGCGCGGTAAAATAAACATCTTTATTTTTCTTAAGGCAGTGATGCTAAGTGTTTAATACAAGTAAAGAACAATAGCCAAAATGGTAATCGCAATACATTGCATCACTGCCAAATTTCTAAGGAATTTAATCATCGTAAACGACATCCATTATAAAAATAATCCATTATTTATCGAATATAACCGATATTTTGCTTTTAAATTGTGATTTTTATCTACTAAAATTTGAATATTTACTTAACCAGTCTCAATAACCTTATCTCAAAAAGTTAACTTGATCTCAATAAATTGACTTTAGACATCATTTGATACTCATTTAGCGCGTTAAAACTCGATTGTAATAAACTGAATATTCATTTCTAATCACTTTGGGTCTGTTAACAATTCGTCTATGTTTGCGACTACGAATATTTTTAGATGATACTAGGCGCGAAATACGAAATTTAGTCATTCTAAATGATGAGAAACATCGTTTCGCAAGGTAACGATGTAGAGGCAAAAAACACGCTAGTCCCCGCTGCGCCTTGCGCTGCAAACAAAGCAGTGCTTTGTTCTTGCTCAGGGTTGTGGTTAAAATTATCTCAGCCTTCGTTATGAAACTTGAAAATAGTCTCGCTATTCTCTTCATGCTTTACGACGTATACGTCTCATGCTCAATTTTAACCTACAACGCAAGCCATTTATGAAATATCAACAGACCCTTATTAAATACTAAAAATACCTATTATCAGGTATAGATAAAGTCATCAATATCTGAAAAACTAAGTCCAATAGACATGGGCGAGTTTTTTACATCATGAACAATGAGTTAAGTTTACCTGTTCCAGTTATCATCGTAGAAGACGAGCCTCTTATACAAAAAAGACTGACTGACATATTAATTAATCTTGGATACTCAATTTCAGATTTACGTTTTGCCCAAAGTTTAGCTCAAGCCAAAGAACAACTCAGTATACATTCAGCTTCATTTGCATTGGTTGATTTAGGCTTGCCTGATGGAAATGGAATTGAATTTATTGAAATTTTAAAAAACTATGATCCAACCATCATGATTTTAGTGATCTCAGCTTGGAGCACTGAAGATGCCATTCTCAATGCATTAAGTGCAGGTGCAACAGGCTATGTTTTGAAAGAAAGAGATGACTTGGAAGTTTCTCTTTCGATTAAAAGTGTTTTACGTGGTGGGGCCCCTATTGATCCATTTATTGCCCAAAAAATTTTAAAACAACTACATTTTAATGAGAAAAATAATTCAAATAAAACATCGCCCATTCAGAAGGTAATGGATCAGGACAGTGTATTATCCAAAAGAGAATTGGGAATTTTAGAACTAGTTTCTCAAGGCTTAAGCAATAAGGAAATTGCAGATCAACTCAATTTATCCCGTTATACCGTTGAATCTCATATTAAACATATTTATCGGAAACTTGCGGTATGCAACAGAGCCAAAGCCATCGATACAGCACGCAACTTAGGATTACTCGACTAATTCTAAAGTTAATCGGGCTTTTCGGTCTTATCCTAAGTTTGACACAACATTTTGCTTTTGCTGGTGCTCTCTTAACAGCTCAGCCCAATGCAACAGATGCAGCCTGCCATTTTCAAATCCAAAGCATACAAGTTGCTCAAGCGCTTGCAAATCTTGAACAGGTTCCCCAACAGGGATGGGAAACAGTCACCTTGCCAGATGACTGGGAAACGCGCTGGAAAAACTACACAGGCGCTGCTTGGTATAAAATCAAATGGCAATATCAGTGCGATCAGGAAAATCAACCTGTCGCCTTACTGATTGAACGAATCAATATTGCAGGAGCTGTCTATAGCAATAATGAACTGTTATGGAAAGACAAATCCTTAGTAGAGCCATTGTCTAGAAGTTGGAATATGCCAAGATATTGGGTGCTTCCTGCTACATCTATTCAAAACCAGCAAAATGAAATTTTAGTCCGTGTTGTGGGGGTTGCATCACAACATTCAGGTCTAGGAAAAATTAAATTTGGTCAAGCCGAAGATATCGCCAATCAACAGGATCAGTTGGTTTTTGAACGGCGAACTTTATTTTTTATCAATATTATTATTACGTTTGTGGTGGGAACTACAGGTTTTACCATTTGGCTATTTCGACGCCAAGAAAAAGCCTTTGGCTGGTTTGGTTTAACTTCATTTTTATGGGTATTGTTTGCCTATAATATTATTTCGACCATTCCTATTCCTTTTACCGACAGTATCTTAACAGCACGTTTAAATCTGGTATTTTTAGTTGGATATACCTATTGCCTCTGTTTATTTGCTTGGCGTTTTGCCAATCGCCATTATCCGTATTTAGAACGTTTACTTTTATTGACCTCTACAATCGCGATTGTGGCATTGCTGTTGACACCAATCAATTATTTAGAACGTAGCTTGTCCTCTGTCTTTTTCTATTCTGGCATGGTATTTATTTTTAATTGCTTGTTTTTTCAGTGGATTGCTTTTAAACGTAGAAAGATGGACATTCTCCTGCTTGCATTTATTTTCCTCATCTATTTACTTATTATTGTTCATGATTTTTATAGCATGATCCATCATCTGGATCAGACGCTCTATTGGACGCCATTGGCCGCACCAATTACCAGCTTAGCAATCTCGTTTATCTTGGCTTATCGTATTTCACAGAATGTTGGACGTATTGAAAAATTTAATCAGACGCTTGAAGAAACTATTGAAAAAGTCACGTTTGATTTAGAACAATCTTTAGATAAAAAGTACCAACTCGAAATTGATAATATGCGGTTGCAAGAGCGTCTAAACTTGTCCCATGAATTACATGATGGACTGGGTGGTTCAATTGTTCGCTCGATGATTATATTGGATCACAGTGAACATATTGAAAAACAGCAAGTGATCTCTATGTTTAAATTGTTAAGAAATGACTTACGCCAAGTGATTGACTCAGGAAGTAGTGCTGGAGCAAAAATACCAGAAAGCCCAGTGATGTGGGTTGCGCCATTGCGTCATCGTTTTATACAAATTTTCGAAGAAATGGAAATTGAATCAACTTGGATTTTTGCAGAAAAATGGAAACATAAACCTCTTGCATTGGTTTGTTTAACCTTTTCTCGTGTCGCAGAAGAAGCCTTAACCAATATTGTAAAACATAGCCATGCAACTGATGTCGAAGTTTCGTTGGTTGAAGACGAGCGACAACAGCTCGTTTTAACGATTCAAGACAATGGTATTGGCTTTGAAGTAGATCAAGTTCAAGCTGGCTTGCATGTGGGTTTACAGAGTATGCAAGTGCGGGTAAAAAGAATTGGAGGTAGTTTTGAAATCCATTCTCAGCATGGTTTTACCGTGATCCGAGCCATGGTACCGTTGAAAGATAAAACTGAATGATTTAGATGAATGAAATAGTATTTCTACCAATATCATTTCATCTATGAAGAGATTCCATCTTAAATCAGTTGATGAAAATTACTATATTATACAAACTGTTATGTTATACAGTTTGAGTTTTATAAAAGCATAAAAAAAGAGAAACTAGACCACTAGTTTCTCTTAAAAGGATATATGCGTATTAGGATTTCTTTCTAGAACGCGCAAATACTGATGTCGCGGTAAGTAACATCAGTCCAAACAAAGACCACAGTCCCGTACTACCCCCACTACTCTTATGCCCGCCTGTAGCACCACTTGATTCATTTAAATCTAAATCAACAATAACCGGATCGTGATCAGAAGAACGGAAAGCATCTGGCGCATAGAAAGCGGAAATTTGTTCTTCAGTCTTATATTCTTCATTGTAGTCTAATGCTGTTGGTTCATCAGCATTGATATGCCATGCAAAAGTACGTTTAACCATTGGGTATAAGTTTGCATCTGCAATGGCATGATCTAAATTACCCGCACCACCATTCCCGGTTGCATCACTGGCCACACCAAAGACATAGCTATATGCAGATTTACCTTGCCCTACTTTTTCATCATTTAGCAATATTTTGTAGTTCGCATTTTCAAATGCCAAGATTGGATCTTCTTTGGCATAACTGTTCATATCCCCGACCAATAAATAATTTGGTTTTTCAGCTTTGGTCGGGTTGGTTGCAATCCACTGAATCAACTTTTGTACTGCAGTAACACGAGTCGGATTCCAACAGCCTTGACCATCACCTTGGTTTGCTTCTGGTGAAGTTTTATCGTCAGGACAACTACCTTTAGACTTTAAGTGATTTGGTACAACAGTAAAGGTTTTTCCTCCCGTTACCGCTTGGAAGCTTTGTGCCATCGTGACTCGGTTTTTCTGTGTCAAATCATCATATACCACAGGATTACCAACAGCTTTTACACGTTTGCTATTATAAATAATCGCAACTGCAATCACATCAGTACCTAACTTATCCATATTCGGTGGGATGACATATTTCCAATCTGCACCTAAAGCTTTGGTTAAGTAATTCACAGCACTTTTTTCGCCATAACCATTGTTGGCAATTTCCATTAAGCCATAAACATCTGCATCAATGGTTTTAATCGCACTGACTATTTTGGCATGTTGACGATTAAATTCTGTCTCGGTGTTTGCACCACGATCTGGTTTAACACCAATCAGCGGAGAATTGTCATAATTTAAGACGTTAAATGCGGCAACACGAACCTGTTTAGTCTCTTTTGCCAAGACGGTTGAATTCCGCAGATTACTGTCTTTGACAACCTCAGGCAAAGCTTTGTTTTGAATCGGTTGAATACGCCAAGCATTGAAACGGTATTCCAAAATCCCTTCAACATTTTTAAGCTGATAGCCTGTACGTAAAGTGTTTGCCGCATTAAATGTTTGTGGCAACCATGGTGTTCTGTTTTGATTGTTATAACCATCATCCAAGATAATCTTAGACAGTAAATTTTGTTTTGCTAAAGCAACCGCTTCATTGGATTTCGCAGGATATAAATTGGTTGGGATATATAAGCGTCCCAAACTTAAAGACAATTGACCATATCGACCATAATCATAATTCTCGCTAACCGTTAGGGTTTGAGGAATTTTCACCAACATGCCTTGATAGCGCTTAGGTGCATTGCCTGTAGCATCGGTTAAACTTGAAAATGGCAGTTGAATCGGAGTAGAACTCACCAAACTTGCGGCTTGATTATTACAAGTTTGAATATTGCTGCTCAGTTGATCAATTTGCAATTGATTTTCATAATTGGTTAAACGCCCTTTCAGAATCACTTCTTCACCCACTTTACCGCCAGTGATTGTGCTTGCAGCAGGGAGATAGACAAAAATCGCATTGCTTAAATTTGCTTTAGCTTTACTGTCAGGAGTTTGAATATAAAAACCTGAAAAACCATTTTGATAGCGATAATCTGCAGTAATTACACCTCGAACCACATATTGTTGGTTTTGTGCCGCAGATTGTAAATCTGCAATTGCAGTATCAGCAGTACTACAACTGATTGCAGTGATTGGCGGTGTCGTTGTACCAGTACCTAAATAGCTACTGAATGCATTACGATCTGACCATTTGCTCCACTCACTGTCCAAATCAAAGGCACTATTTGGATCTACAGCGCTGACATCATTTTTATTTTTTATTCTACTTAGGCTATTTTGATAGCTGGTGATTGTTGTTCCCCAGCCGCCACTTGCTGGTTTCTCCCCAATCCGTCCAAAGCGGTCTACAGGTGTACCTTTATAAACAAGGACCAAGGCATCATCACCATTAAATGACAAACCAGCAACCTGATTCACTTTAGTGCCAAGTTCAGCCTGTAATTCGGTACGACCTATAATAAATTTTGCTTTACTGGCTAAATTTCCCTCTAAGGTGTAAGTTGCTGTTTTACTCGTTGCCCCATTGGTATATTGTTCAATTTGATAATCTGCAAGATTTACAGTGCTGCCATCTGGATTATAAATTTCTAAGCCTTTTCTATTTACTGTACCATCAATGTATTGGCTAAACATCAATTGTGCATAGCTTGGAAATGAACAGCCCAATAGTGCAAGGCTTAAACAAAGTGTATGTAGTTTTAAATTTTGCATAATTTTTAACGTTTGTTGAAATTTAAAGCAGATTAATTTTTATTAATGACAATATCGTGAATTTAAATCATTCTATTTGATCCATTTATAGTTTAGACAAAATATACTACTGGCAAAGTGGACTAAAATTGTTATAAGAACCTTAGAAATACGAGATCTCATGCTGATCATAAAAAAAAGCACCCTTTCGGGTGCAAAGCATGGAACTTTAAAATATATTAAGCCAGCAATTGTATTTGCTGTAATTTAGCTACTTCTTGCTGCTTCAATAAATTACGTTGAATTTTGCCACTAGATGTTTTAGGTAAGCTTTCAACGAACTCAATTTCTCGTGGATAAGAATGCTTAGATAATCGTGAACGTACATATTCTTGTAATTTAGCATTCAATTGCTGACAACCCTTGAATTGAGGCTTGAGCACAATAAAAGCTTTTACGATCTCTGTTCTTTCTGGATCAGGTTTGCCAATGACTGCAGATTCTAAAACTTCGACACATTCCAAAAGTGTACTTTCAACATCAAATGGCCCAACACGATAACCTGAAGTTGTAATGACATCGTCTGCACGACCAATAAAATCCACCCCACCTAATTCATTCAAACGGACCGTATCTCCAGTTAAGTAATAATGACCAACAAAGGATTTACGATTATTCCCACCATAACCTTTAAACCATGTGAGTGGCGATTGAGAGAAGTCAATTGCTAGCGTTCCAATCTCACCTCGTTCAACTTCTTGGTTGTCTTGATTTAACACTGCAAAACGATGACCAGGATTAGCAAAACCTGCTGAGCCGACTTTTATTGCATGTGTTAAAGCATGATGGTTACCTATTACCATACCTAATTCTGTTTGCCCATATTGGTCATAAATATTGACATTTAAGTCATGATTAAACCAATGAATTACTTCAGGAGTTAAAGGTTCACCAGCACTACTAACGGCACGTAAATGATCTTTGATCGAAGTATTAAATTTTTCTTTAAAACCAAAGAACATACGAAATGCTGTAGGTGAACCTGTAAGATTACTGACTTGGTATTTTTGAATAATTTCCAAAGCATGGTCGACACTAAATGCTCGTTCATCCATGATGATACTGTGTCCCAATCCCAATGGGCCCGCTATACCATAGTATAGACCATATGCCCAACCTGGATCCGCGAGGTTCCAAAATGAATCATCTTCACGTAAATCAACAGCGTGACGCATATATTCTTTAAAGGCCAAAATTGCTTTTAATGGCACTGGAACAGATTTTGCCAAACCTGTTGTTCCAGAGGTAAACATCATTAAAAAATTATCTGCAAAACTCATCATGACGGGTGCACATTCAGCTGATTGACTTTCTAGTTCTTGCCAAAAATCTGCATGCTTTGTTGTGGCAAAATCTTGTGGATGAACGGTCAGAATATGCGGAAGTTCAATCCCGTTTAGTTTGGGACGTTGTTCGATGTTGGTGATGATCAGTTGGGTATTGGCCGTTGCTACACGATGCTCAATCGCTTTTGATTCAAAAGCGGTAAATAAGGGCTGATAAATTGCTCCAATACGCCATGTTGCCAATATGGTGATCAATAATTCTGGAGTACGTGGTAACAAACCAGCAATACAATCGCCTGTTTTTAAACCGACCGATTGTAAATAATTGGCTAATTTTCCTGCTGCTTGTGCCAGTTGTTCAAAGGTCCATTGTGAAGACTCACCGTTTTTGCCTTCCCAGATCAAAGCCACTTTATTTAAACCAACAAAACGCTCGCAGCACTCGATATAGGCATTGATTGACTGTGGGTTGCCAACCAGTTGCTCATTGATTAGTTTTTCATAATCGAATTCTTGATAGGCTTGTTCCAATGTTTTCATGGCAATATCCTTGTATTTTCAGCACAAATCATCTCGATGTGCGGTTCCATATTTTGCTTTCTAGCTTTTCTTTAAAATGTTGAATCATTCAACATGTGTTTCTATGCTTATAGATAATCATGATTAGAATTCACACACAATTTCCAAATACCTCAATTGTATTGCGGTTTTTGAACATCTGTTTTTCCTGTCATGGTGGAAGGCTTTAAAAAAAGACCAGTGCGAAGCTGGTCTTGAGATAGAATTTTGATGCGCTAATCTACAATTGAACTTAATGAATCACCGCTCTTGCGATAACTAAACGTTGAATATCGGAAGCGCCTTCATAAATCTGGCTGACTCGAACATCTCGATAGATTCGCTCAACCGGAAAATCAGCGACATAACCATAACCACCATGAATTTGTATCGCATCTGAACAGACTTTTTCAGCAATTTCAGATGCAAATAACTTCGCCATTGATGCTTCTTTTAGACAAGGTAAACCTGTATCTTTTAAAGTTGCGGCATGGTAAATCAACTGCCGTGCTGCTTCGATTTGAGTGGCCATATCGGCTAAGCGAAATGCTACAGCCTGATGTTGTACCAACTCTACTCCAAAAGCTTTACGCTGATTGGCATATTCAACCGCAGCTTCCAATGCTGCTCGTGCCATTCCCACACATTGAGCGGCAATACCAATGCGACCTGACTCTAAATTCGACAAGGCGATTTTATATCCTTCCCCCTCATTTCCTAATATGTTCTCAGCAGGAATCCGACAATTCTCAAAAACAATTGTTGCAGTATCTGAGCAATGTTGCCCCATTTTGTCTTCAATCCGAGAAACGATATAACCTTCTGTATTGGTTGGAACGATAAAACAAGAAATCCCTTTCTTCGCTGCGGATTTATCCGTAACTGCAAATACAATCGCCACTTGTGCGTGCTTTCCAGACGTAATGAATTGTTTGGTTCCATTAATTACCCATGAATCGCCATCACGTTCTGCTTTACATAGCAAAGCACCTGCGTCTGAACCCGCCTGTGGTTCGGTTAAACAGAAACAGCCAAGCCATTGACCTGTTGCCAATGGTATTAAGTAGTCTTGTTTTTGTTGGTCTGTCCCATATTTTTGGATTATTCCACAAGGCAAAGAATTTTGTACGCTGACAATGGTTGAAATTGCACCATCTCCTGCGGCAATTTCTTCAATTGCCGTCACCAAGGAAATATAGTCCAAACCTGCGCCACCCCATTGATCAGATACGGTCATGCCTAATGCACCCAGTTCACCTAATTCTTTGAGTTCTTGATGAGGAAATTTTGCAGTTTTATCACGTTCAGCAGCAGTGGATTTAAGTTTATTCTGCGAATAATTCCGCATCATTTCCTGAACCATTTTTTGTTCATCATTGAGAATCATATGAGCATCCCTCTCAGCACTTTTAAATTTTAAATCACTGCAATCATGATCAGCGACCAGTCAAATCTTGTTGTTTGTATAAATTTAGGCTGAAGTCCACCTAACACGATGGTTGAGATCATGTCAGGCAGTATTGATTTTTTAAAAGTTTGCTATTGCTTGCGTTAAAGCAACTTTAGACATAAGCAGATAGATTAGACCGGATTACTTTGGCTGCATACGGATTGCGCCGTCTAATCGAATTGTTTCACCATTTAAATAGCTATTTTCACAAATATGACCAACAAGCTGTGCAAACTCTTCAGGCTTCGCAAGGCGTTTAGGAAAAGGCACCATATCACCCAGCGCATCTTGAACATTTTGTGGTAATGATTTCAACATTGGGGTTTCCATAATCCCTGGTGCAATGGTCATCACACGGATGGCATGTTGCGCAAGTTCTCTAGCCAAAGGTAATGTCATTGCAACAACAGCACCTTTAGACGCAGCATAAGCGGATTGACCAATTTGGCCATCAAACGCAGCCACTGAAGCAGTGTTAATAATCACACCACGATCTTCTTCACCTACTTGTAACTCATAACGAGAAATGACATCTGCGGCAAAACGCAGCATGTTAAATGTTCCTGCGACATTAATATTCAATACTTTTTGAAATGCATCTAAAGCATGGATGCCATTTTTACCCAGAACTTTGGCGGATGGACCAATCCCTGCACAATTAATTAAGCCATTTAATTGCGCATAATCCTGTTCCACATTTTTAAAGAATTGTTCAACAGCAATTTCATCCGTCACATCAAGTTGAACAAATTTTGATTTTTCACCTAAGCGCTTCTGCATTTCTTCGCCAAGCTGGTGATTCATATCCACCATGATCACTTTCGCACCTTGACCAATCAAATGTGTGGCTGTAGCAGCACCTAATCCAGATGCACCACCAGTCACTACAAAAACTTTTCCTTCAATTTTCATTTTATTTTCCTAGTTCATTGTTTGAATAGAGCAGTTTAAATGATGAATTAAACCCACTTTCGACTTAAGATGCAGAGTAAACATAGTCAAGCTTGAGTACAATTTCCAAAAGTTGCATCTTGTATGATGTATTTGGACAATAGCAATATTTCATAAGATCAACAGCGTCAAATCACAACATAAAAGAATAGGAGAGAATGGATCAATGCTCTTATAATCTTAAAATACTTATTTTTCTCTATAACACACATTAATTTTTCCATCGATTTGTTTATAGCACGTCCAATATTTACCAATTAACCGTGTTGTTTGCTTTTTATTTTTCTCACTTAAATAATAGACTTCAGCAACTTTGAGATGATTAAATTGATCACCAAGTCTTACATCACACTCGGTGTTATAACATATTATTGGCTTTTCAATAAAAAACACTTTTTTACTAAAATTAAGTTCAACATATTCAGCATCAGTACCAATCCCATGGACTATTAGACAAGACTTAACTGTAATACTTTCGTTTACATTCAGGCACTGTCGCTCTTTATTTGTATTTTCAAGTGCAAATACTGTGATTGGCAATACCAGTAATGGCAATAAAAGTGAATATTTCATTTTTATACATTATTTTTGACCATAGATGCATTAAAATAACAAATTATCATTTATTTTCAATGCTAATCAATTGCAACAGCTAGCCCTTTCATTCTTGTAATAAAAGATTGAGCTAAAGCCAAGAAAAAGCATATTATTCATTGACGAATCTAGAATAAAATTTGAGTATATGTTTCTGTATTCATTTTATTTCCACAATAAAATAAATGCATAATTACTTTAATTTTGTTTAAAATTTCATAAATTATCTGGTTTTATTAAAGTATACCTTGTGAATATTCAACAATTCAGTGAAAGCAAAGGCACAATTTCTATTGCATTGGTACATGAAGCCCTGAACAGTGCCCAAGATAAGGGCTATGATATAAAGCAGATTTTGCATGATGCAGAAATACCAATGGAAATATTTCAGGCAGCCAAATCACGTATTGCTGTTTCTGCTTATGCAAAACTTTGGACTAAAATAGCTGACCATATGAATGATGAGTTCTTTGGCATGGACTCGCATCAGATGCGACGTGGTTGTTATAATTTATTGTCTAAAATGGTCATGCAAGCGGATACCCTACAGACTGCGATTGAACAAATTTTGCAATATTTTAATTTTGTCTTGGATGATTTCTCCAGCAAAATGATTGTAGATGAAAATTATGCATACATTGTCATTACAGACAAATTACAAACCAAGCGCATGTTCTGCTATGCCACTTATATCATGTTGGTTCACAGTTTAATCTGTTGGTTAGCAGATCAAAGAATTTTACTCAATCAATTACAATTAAAATGCATGCCTCCTGAAGATGACAACGATTATCGCGTTCGATTCTGTGAAAATATTACTTACCAAGCAGTTGAAAATTATCTGCAATTCGATGCAAACTACTTAAATATTCAAATCAAACGCGACCAAAAATCTTGGTATAGTTTTATTAAAAAAACCCCCGAAAATCTACTATTAAGATTTAAGAATCCTTTGGCTTTAAGTTCAATGATTCGCAAGCAATTACTTTCTATTGCTCCTGCTGAATGGTTAGAACTTGGTGAACTATCTGCGCAGCTCAATATTTCAGAAGCCACTATACAACGCCGTTTAAAAAATGAAGGTAGCAGTTACCAACAACTCAAAAATGATATACGGCGGGACATGGCGATTGAACTACTTTGTAAAACCACATATACCTTACAAGACATCAGTGAGCTGTTGAATTTTCAGGATGCCAGCGCATTTCATCGGGCATTTAAAAAATGGACTGGTCTAAGTCCAGGTGCTTATAGAGAACCCAAATAACATCGTTCAATAAAAAAACGGTATTTTAGGAAATTTCTTTTAAATCAAAACTATAATAAAAAAATATATCAATATAAAGTCAGGCTCTCTGTTTACAGCTCATCTGAATCAGGTTGCAATTTGATCAAAAATGGTATATTTATTACCCAATTTAAAGCAGATTTTCTGCTTATTCCCTGTTGTACCCTCCTCCCCTTTAATCACTTTTAGGTCACTAACATGATTAAGATGATTGATGTACTAGAACAAAATCTAGTTCAAAACTTTATCCATTCCCTTTCTGCTCAAACTGAACATTTAGATGAGCTTATCGAAGGTATTTTAAAAGCTTCAGATCATGACTTTGAACATGCCATGAATGATTTTTTCAAAACCAATGATGCATCAGAAGTCGCACAAGCGCTTGATATTCACCAAGAACGATTAGATGCAATTCAATCAGGCTTAGCAATGAAAAAAGAAAATATTGCTGATACTGCAAAAATTGTTGCGCTCTGTCTGGCACTTGAAACCAATGCATTAGACCAAGTTGAAATTGCAGATAGTCTGGAAGATTATCCAGTTTAATTTACCCCAATCCAAAAATGCCTCGATACCGAGGCATTTTTTTTGTCTAATGACTAAAATTTAATTAGAATATTTTTTTATAACTCATTTCAATAATCATCTATTCAACAAACAAATATGCATATCCCAGAAACATAAATTAATTCAAATGGTTAAACCAATATTTTTTACATTTCATATTTTAAGAAGTCAATATCTGTTTTTCTTTTTTGTGCTTTCACCCTAAAAAACATACATATCTAGCTCTGTGTTTCTCTTTGAGTTTTATGGGGTATATATGAAAGTTTTTAGCAAAAAAATGACACGCTTAGTTTCCACCTTAGCCTTAAGTTTAACCGCAACGTATTCTTTTGCAGCCATCCCAACAACATTGAAATTAGACTATGCCTATTACGCCCCAACAAGTTTAGTGGTTAAAGAACAAAAGCTGTTAGAAAAAGCCTTACCCAAAACCGAGGTCAAATGGGTATTTAGCCAAGGCAGTAACCGTTCACTTGAATATTTAAACAGTGGCAGTATCGATTTCGCCTCGACTGCGGGTTTAGCAGCAGTATTGAGTCGTGCCAATGGCAGTCCGATTAAAACAGTTTATATCCAAAGCCAGCCAGAATGGACTGCATTAGTCGTAGCTAAAAACTCAGCAATCAAATCCTTAAAAGACCTCAAAGGGAAAAAAATTGCTGCAACAAAAGGTACAGATCCATTCTTATTCACTCTTCAAGCACTTGAAACGGTTGGCTTAAATAAACGCGATGTGCAATTGGTACATCTACAACATCCAGATGGAAAAACAGCTTTAGAACGTGGTCAGGTAGATGCTTGGGCTGGTCTTGATCCACTGATGGCGTCTGCACAATTGCAAACAGGTGCAAAACTGCTCTATCGCAATATCGCTTTCAATAGTTACAGTGTGTTAAGTGTAAAAGATCAATTTAGCACCCAAAGCCCAGAAGCAGTTGAGGCTGTAATTAAAGCTTATGAACAAGCACGTAAATGGGCAAAAGCCAATCCAGATAAGCTTGCAGAATTATTAGCACGTGAAGCAAAATTGCCACTTGAAGTGGCGAAGTTGCAATTGAGTCGAACTAATCTAGATCAAAATATTCCAACCGCGAAACATCTTAATGCGCTAAAGAAAGCAGGCACTATTTTGACTGAAGAGGAACTGGTTCGAAAAGGAACTAATGTAAATCAAGTTGTGGATCAACTATTTGACAGCAAATATGCGCAAAAGGTCATTGGCAAGGTTGCTGAGAAGTAATGACAAGGTCTACACATACTCAATCGATGCACAGACAATCAAATGTACATATAGCGCAGGCGGGTTTATACAAACCTGCCTTTAAGGCCAATGTTTTAAAATGGGTCAAAGGAATTACGATTCCGTTGTTGTTCATTTTATTATGTGAGTATTTAGTTCGTTTTGGATGGATTGAGTCTTATCTTCTCCCTGCCCCAAGTAGCTTAGTTAGCTCATTCAAGGAGCTTGCCGCAGGTGATTTATTTACCCATATTTATACCAGCACTTGGCGCGTATTTTTAGGATTTTTTATTGGTAGCTTATTGGGGCTAATTTTTGCACTTGCAGTGGGTTTAAACAAACACATTGAGGAATTTTTAGAACCTACATTTTCAGCAATCAAATCTATTCCAAGCCTTGCTTGGATTCCGTTATTGCTTTTGTGGTTAGGCATTGATGAAGCCTCCAAAATTACTTTAATCGCGATTGGTGCATTCTTTCCCACCTATACCAATAGCGTATCTGCCATACATGGTGTTGATACAAAGTTGTTAGAAGTGGCAAAAGTATACCGTCTGACCTATCTACAAACTATCTTCCAAATTGTTCTGCCTGCTGCATCTCCTGGAATTCTCGTTGGACTAAGAAATAGTTTAAGCCTAGCGTGGATGTTTATGATTGCAGCAGAACTGATTGCAGCTACACAAGGTATCGGTTATCTGCTCAGTGATGGTCGAGAAACCTCACGGCCCGATATTGTGATTATTGCGATTATCTTGCTGGCTGTCCTCGGTAAAATCACAGATAGTCTAATGAAATTGATTGAAAACTGGTTTTTACGTTGGAGAACTTAAACCATTCAGATACGGCTTTTGATCAGCCGTATTTTTTTAAATTGCTTATTTGCAACTTGCATTTCTGCTTTTCTCTATGAAACACTGTCGCAGTAATATTTAGGTAGACAGTATGATCATTCGAGATAAAAGTAACAGCTTCGCACTTCTCTTTGCTTGGCACGGCACCATTCTTCCCAAAGTCTTACCCGCATTAACCTTTGTTGTGCTGATCTCGACAGTTCTGGTTTACCTATCATCACATCACTATTTTACAATTCCTGCTGTACCAGCAATTGGATTTACCGTGTTCGGCATTATCCTCTCTATTTTCTTAAGTTTCAGGAATACTGCTTGCTATGATCGTTGGTGGGAAGGTCGTAAACTCTGGGGTTCATTGATTGCAACATCACGACACCTTTCTCGTGATACTCATGTTTTAAAAGAAAGCCAGCGTAAAGTTTTAATGTATCGTGTGATGCTTTTTACCTGTTTATTAAGAAATCGCTTACGCAATCAAAACCAATCCATTAATTTTTATAATAATAAAGTCGATTTAGATGAATTGACCTTTAACCAGCTGAAAAATCACCTCAATGCCTCACAATTTGTTTTAGAAGAAATTCAAAAATCTTTAGTTCAATCACTTAAAACAGGTGAAATTTCTGACATTATCTATCAGGGTTTAAACCAACATATTGTTGCACTTGGTAATATTCAGGCCGGATGTGATCGTATTTTAAGTACCCCCCTGCCTTATTCCTATTCAGTCTTATTACATCGTACAGTATATTGTTTTTGCTTGATTCTACCATTTAGCTTAGAAGCTAGCTTAGGTATTTGGACACCTGTTATCGTCAGTTTAATTGCTTATTTATTTTTAGGTCTAGATGCTTTGAGTGCCCAGCTTGAAGAACCATTTGGCCTACAAGAAAATGATTTACCTTTAGATTCGATTACCCGTTTAATTGAAAGAGAAATGCTCAGCTCTTTAGGTGAAGAACTGTTAGAGCCAATTCAATTGGTTAAAAGTAATTTGACTTAAGCTATTTTTCTAAAGCTCAACTTCAAAATATAAAAATACATCGAATTCTTTTAAAGTTTATTGTGCGTTAAAAAAGACTTTGTTGATTGAGCAATCACTGCAACCCAACAAAGTCTTTTTAAAACAACAATCCAATTCTAATTTATCCATTGACCTAAAGTCACACGATCATTTCCACCATAATCTTTAACAGTTCTGACCTGTTTAAAACCAGCACCTTTAAAAATGTTTTGAACTGCTTCAGCTTGATCATAACCATGCTCAAGTACAATCCAGCCTTGTGTCGCCAACCATTTTTTACCTTGCTGAATAATATGCTCAATATCCGCCAAACCATGCTGTTGGGCAACCAAAGCACGTTCAGGCTCAGAAGCGAGATGCTGCATATGTTCATCATCAACATCGATATAGGGTGGATTCGAAACAATCACATCAAAAAATTGACGATTCAAAGCTTTAAACCAACTTCCTAAGAAAAATTTGACCTGCCCTAAGTCATGCTTTTCAGCATTATGTAGAGCAACTTCTAGAGTTGGTTCATAGATATCTGTGGCAATAATAGACCAATTAGGACGCTCACTCGCTAGTGATAATGCAATTGCACCTGTACCTGTACCTAAATCAACCATACGAGTATCTTCAGGCAAATCAAGATTTAAAACTGTTTCAACCAAGACCTCAGTATCTGGACGAGGAACTAAAGTATCTTTGCTAACCGTTAAATCCAAAGTCCAAAATGGTTGTGAGCCAGTCACATAAGCCAATGGTTCACCAGCAGCAATCCGCGCTAAACCGTTAACATATTGCTGTTCTTGCTCAACCGTTAATTCTTGCGTAGATTTAAGTGACAAATCAAATGCATCAATTTTTAAAATATGCTCAAGTAACCAAGCATTTTCTTGACGCTCGTAACTTTCAGCTTCTCCACGTAAGGCCAAAGCCTTTGCAATATTCATTAACCACCATTTTGTTGTGCAAGCATCGCCAACTGATCTGCTTGATATTCGCGATGTAAACTGTCAAGTAGCTCAGTCAAATCACCTTCCATTACTGCATCTAACTTGTATAAAGTTAAATTAATACGGTGATCTGTCATACGACCTTGTGGATAGTTATATGTGCGGATACGTTCCGAACGATCCCCGGAACCCACCAAGTCACGGCGCATTTCAGAAGTTGCTGCATCGGCAGCAGCGCGTTTCGCATTTTCTAAACGTGAAGCCAATAATGCCATCGCTTTTGCTTTGTTTTTATGCTGTGAACGTTCATCCTGACATTCCACAACAGTACCTGTTGGAAGATGGGTAATACGTACAGCAGAATCCGTTTTGTTAATGTGCTGACCACCCGCACCAGAAGCACGGTAAGTATCAATACGTAAATCCGCAGCATTAATCTCTACAGTAGTGTCTACATCAACTTCTGGAAGAATTGCCACAGTACAAGCTGAAGTATGGACGCGGCCTTGTGACTCAGTAGCTGGAACACGTTGAACACGATGCGCTCCACTTTCAAACTTCAAACGACCGTAAACACCTTCACCATTCACTAGACAGATAATTTCTTTATATCCGCCATGTTCGCCTTCATTTTCAGATAAGATTTCAATACGCCAGTTTTGAGTTTCAGCATATTTACTATACATACGGAATAAATCACCCGAGAAAATCGCAGCTTCATCACCACCTGTACCCGCACGGATTTCCAAATATGCTGAGTTGGCATCATTGGGATCTTTAGGAATCATGAGAATATTCAACTCACTTTCGAGTCGTTCAATTAAAGCTTTGTTCTCTTTGATTTCCTCAACAGCCATATCCTTAAAATCTGGATCAGTTAACATAGCTTCTGCGGTTTCAATATCTTCTTCAGCTTGCTTGTACTTTTTCCAGACATCAGTAATTTCGGATAAATCATTATGCTCACGGGACAAATTACGAAAACGCTTATTGTCTGAAATGACTTCAACATCTGCTAATAATGCTTCTAACTCTTCATGTCGATCACAAAGTTGGTCTAATCGTAAACGTAACGATTCTTTCATTTTAAATACATTCTCAATCTAAGCCTCACCAAAAACATCGAGCTTTATAACAGCCCATTTAAAATTGGTAAGAAAATTCTAAAATTGTGCCTAGTTTACCGATTCTGCCATTTAAATGACACATTTATATAAGAACCATCAAAATAAGCAGTAGAATTTATAGCAAGATGATCAACATGATTTTTGATTAGATGTTTGTTTTCTCCATTATTCATGCTATTTGTTGACTAATATGGGTGTTTTAAATTCACTTTTAATAGAAAATATACATTCAGATACCAAACGCTATCAATTTTCAGATTCCTCTCCACATTTTTTGGAAAAATTTTTGTTACATTTGCCACATCGAATATAGATAGAACTGTCCAAATAAGGACATGGAGCAACACATGAAATTTAATACGATCATATTAAGCACTATATTAGCAGTAACTTCAGTATTGACAGTAAGTGCCCATGCTGACAACTCAACACGTATTGCAGCAACTTCTGCTCTAGGTAGTGTCGTTGGTACTGCAGTAGGTAAACAAATTGGTGGTAACACTGGCGCAATGATTGGTTCAGCAGTAGGTGGTGCAGGTGGTGCTGCAGCATCAACCAATAGAAAAGACCGTACTGCGGCTGCAATCGGTGGTGGTTTAGGTGGCGTTGGTGGCTATACCGTCGGTAAAAATATGGGTGGTACCACAGGTGGTTATATTGGTGCTGCTGCTGGTGCGGCGGGTGGTTCGGTTCTCGGAAAAAAAGTTTCTCAAGACCGCCATGCAGATCAACGTAAGTACAATAAAAAGTACTACAAAAAACACCGTCGTCATCACTAATTCATCCGTGAATGATATCAAGCACCTTCGGGTGCTTTTTTATTTTTCATATTACTCTGCTCCGTTTTCTTCAACTTCTTTTTCAAAAAAAATGACCTGCATATTTAAAAATGAGAAGTAAGTCTTTGTATAAATAAAAGTTTAAGTAAAGATTGATGCGCAGAAACATTATTTTATTCAGAAAATGCAATTATATTTTTAAAGCCTCTAGCTTGAATATCTTCACATAATTTGATTGCAGCTTCTTTTATCTAGCCCTTTCGCCTTTCTTGTTTTAGTAAACGAAATCCTAATTCAACGGTTTGATTACCATTCAATACGCATTTTCCAAAACCACAATATCCAATAATTTGCTAAGTTGCTTTTAAGAAAATCGCCATTTTTGCATAGCCATATTCTTTATAATGTTTCTCAATCTCCCAAAATCGCCCTATGGCAGACTCAGTCGTTAAAACCCCATTGGGAGAAAAAGCCATAAAATCTTCATCCTGAAATAAAGCAGAGATTTCCAATAAATCTTTTTCCATAAATGGTTTTAAAATTAAACGTTCAGTTTCGATCATTTGTCTTTAGCCCGAGCGATTCTTCATATTTATTCACATATCACTATCACGTTTCGTTATAGTCAAACCCCCTAATTATTTATACAAATGATTTTCATCCAGTCATTGATCATCAATGAAGCTAATGTTTTTTGTATGAAATCGAGAAGTTTTGGCTATGAATAAGTTTTTGTATTTGTGAATCCTAGATGGTTATCCTACCGTGTGGCGACATGGATGTCGCCGTTGGGCGGGGGTATATGAGCAAAAATAAAGCACTGCTTTGTTTGCAGCGCAAGAGCCCTGTTAAACGGAAGATTTTTATCATCTTTTCATATCTGAAAAGTGAGGCAACGCCTACGTAAAGGTATTTAAACTTTGAATGTAAGGTGTGGCATTGCAAGCTTTTTATCATCAAACAATTTATTTTCCATACAATTGATTTAATTAAAAATGCTAATTAAGAGAAATTATATTCTTGTATATAAGTTTTTTAATAGGTTGACTGTATGTTATGGCTATACATTGGTAGAGCTGCATCTCAAAAGATATTTTAATATTAAAATATCATCATGATTATTACGACAACAATATTCCCCTCATAAGATCAACATAAACTAATCATGAATAAATTAATCAGCCAAATATACAATCCACACACAAAACAGAGAAATTGCTTACATTCAAATCCATAATTATTGCTAAATGTTTCGTTATTCTAGCCTCAAGTTAAAGAATTCGAAGAAGCTTCGATCAGGAGTTTAAAATGAAATTACAAGCAATCCTTGGTGCAACTGTAATTGCAGCAACAATGATGACGACTGCACATGCAGGCAACTCAACCAATACAGCATTAACATCTGCACTTGGTGGTGTGGTGGGTGCTGCAATTGGGCAACAAATGGGTGGTTCAACAGGTGCGATGATTGGTTCTGCAATCGGTGGTGGTGTTGGCGCAGGCGCTTCATCAAATAAACGTGACCGTAATGGTGCGATCATCGGTGGCGCTTTAGGTAGTGCTGGTGGTTATACCGTAGGTCGTAATGTGACGGGAACTTCAACTGGTGGCTATATTGGCGCAGGTCTTGGTGCTGCAGGTGGTTCGGCATTAGGTCAAAAAGTCAGTGACGACCGTCGTTATGATGACCGCTATGACAGCCGTTATGGACGTTACAATGATCGTTATGATCGTAGCGGTTATCGTAATGTTGATTATCGCTATAATGACCGTGGATATCGCAAAGACAATGGCAATCATTATGGTCACTACAAAAACAAAAACCGTTGGAATAACTGGAAAAATTAATTTCATTGCAAAATTAATATCCAATTATTTAAATCAAGCACCTTCGGGTGCTTAATTTTTTTGGATAATAAAATCAACATTAAAAGCACTAAATATCGACAATTCTCGATATACATTTGCACACTTATATCGTATTATTTCGATATATATTATTTTCGAGTTTAAAAATGTCGTCTTTAACAGATACCGCATTAAAGAATACGAAGTTCTCTATCCTAGAACTCGCACCTGTTCGAGAAGATCAAACAGTTGAGTTTTCACTTAAGCATGCATTGCAACTTGCCCAGCATGCAGAACAGTTGGGCTTTGATCGCCTTTGGTTAGCTGAACATCATAATATGGACGGTATCGCCAGCTCCGCAACTGCTGTATTGCTGGGTTACATCTTAGCCAATACAAAAAATATTAAAGTGGGCTCGGGAGGGATTATGTTACCCAACCATGCACCTTTAGTGGTTGCTGAACAGTTTGGTACCTTGGCAACACTCTATCCAAATCGTATTGAACTCGGCTTAGGTCGTGCGCCCGGAACAGATCCAACCACCATGCGTGCATTAAGACGTGGTCGTCAAGAAACAGAAGAGCAATTTCCACAAGATGTTTTAGAAATTTTAAGCTATTTCGCCGACGCAGTGCCTCAGCAAAGAATTAAAGCAACACCAGGGCAAGGTACGCATGTGCCTGTGTGGCTTTTAGGATCGAGTCTTTTTAGCGCACAACTGGCGGCTAAATTAGGACTTCCTTATTCATTTGCCTCACATTTTGCACCGAGAATGTTAGGCCAAGCCATTCAGCTCTATCGTGAAAATTTTGAACCATCCGCCTATTTAAATAAACCGTTTGTATCTATGGGGGTTCCTACTGTCGTTGCCCAAACCGATGAGGAAGCAGAGTATCTAGCCACAAGTGTGTATCAACGTATTCTTGCATTACTGACAGGGCAAAGTTTAAAACTGAAACCGCCTATAGCAACAATGGAAGGCCGGTGGTCTGCATCAGAGAAAATTTCCGTACAAAACTTCTTAGGTATGGCGCAAATTGGCTCACCAGATACAGTGAAAAATGGTCTAAAGCAACTTTTAGAAAAATATCAGGTAGATGAATTTATTTTCACTTGCGATATTTATGATACTCAGAAGCGCCTAGACAACTTTAGTTTATTGATGGATTTAAAAAAATAATACAAATCAATCATGTTTTCCTCTTTACCAAAATGAAATGACAAATTTCATTTTGGTTTTTTTTGATTAAACTGCCCTATAGCTTAAATATCCAATTGATTTAAAATACTATTTACTATTTTCCACACTTAAACTTTATTTGAATTAGCTCTCATAAATTGAAAAGATTTGCCATCTCATTTCAAATCAGCATAATAGAACATATAAAAATCAGTAAAATAGTAATAAGGAACAACAATGAACCAATATATCAATAAACCCACCCCTGCTTTTATTGCAGTCAGTTGGGTGGCTTTGCTTGCTGGTGCGGCGGCCTACTGTGTCGGTTTATTCAATGCACAAATTCTATTAAATGAAAAAGGCTATTATTTAATCCTGATCCTTTATGGTCTATTTTCTGCTGTTTCACTGCAAAAAGTTGTTCGGGATAAACTTGAAGGTCAGCAAGTGACAGCAATTTATTATGGATTGTGCTGGGCTTCCGTGGTGATCTGTATTGTTCTGCTCGCATTGGGTTTATGGAATGCGACGATGACACTCAGTGAGAAAGGCTTTTATATCATGGCTTTTTTACTTAGCCTCTTCGGTGCTGTTGCTGTACAAAAGAATATTCGAGACTTGGAATATCTCAGAACTCATTCACAGCCTGAACTGCCTCAGCCCCACCCTGTTCAGCAAGTTGAGGTTAAAGAACTAGAAACACCTGAAGATAAATTTTAATTGTTAAACAATCTATTGCTCCAAATGATAAGGCTTGTCCTTTTATGACAAGTCTTTCTTTTTATCTCAATCACTTAGCTAAATTTTCACTTTCAAAATCAAATCATTACTGCGTTGATATTTTTCATCATTCCACAATGAATATCTTTGCCAATTGATTCACAGAGATATTAAATAAAATGCAATGAAATCCTTATTTTTGATAGATTTGCTATGGCTTCAATTGACTTAGAAAAAATGTTAGATAAAGTCAAAAATACACAATGGACTTTATCCGATATTGATTGGGATGCACCAGGTCGAGAGCTGGTTACAGTCGAACAATGGCCAAAACTTAAAGACTTTATGGCAGATCTGATGTGGATTGAACATGTCGGTGCTCGTGCATTTTCAGCAATGTCAAAAAAAGCTCCAACGGCAACTTTACGTGAAATGTACGCCATCTTCCATGCTGAAGAACAACGCCATGCCAATGCAGAAATGGCGCTTATGAAACGCTGGGGAATGTTAGATGGTGATATCCCTAAACCAAATAAAAATTTACGTTTAATTATTGAATGGCTGGATACCTATGCCGATGAAATGCCTTTTTATATTTTAGGCGCAGTAATTCCCATGCTTGAAGTTGCTTTGGATGGCGCTTTATGCACCTTTTTATTGGATACTGTAGATGATCCAGTTTGCCACCAAGCCTTTGAACTGATTAACGGTGATGAAGCACGGCATTTAGGGGTAGGTTTCAGTGTGATGGAAGCACAAGGGATCAATAAAAGCGTTATTGAGCTTGCCCAAATGGCTGCAAGGGTAATCGACCCACGTTTGATGCTCGGTATTTTGGCTTACTTACCACTGATCAATAAAATGCGTGACAATGTTATTAAGCTCGGGCTTCCCGAAGAAAAATTATATGCAGCAATGAATAAATTTTCGAAAATTGGCGGAAGAACAGTAGAGGGACGCCGTAACCCGTGGTTTCAAATCATTCAATTTCATGGCAAAAATGTAGTAGATCGCAATAAGAAATGGTTCCATATTCCGATTGATGCCATGGTTAGCGTGACTGACAAGATTCCTGAAAAGTCTTTACCTAAAGTTCCAAGTTGGATATATCAATTAACATCTGAACCCACTGCGACCAATTAATATAAAAAGGAAATAATATGCTCGACAGGAAAAAGAGTCAAAATGAAGGTTTTTTTCAAAATCAGCCGGAATTTTTTAAGCATTATAAAGGTAAAATTATTGCATCTACCGAGATTAAACTCATCGATTTTACAGGTTTAAACGTGGCAATTATCGGTGTAAACCAACTTACAGTCACACATCTTAGCCATGTTTTAAACAGTGCTGAATTTGTAAAAGTTTTTCAAATCATACCCTCTTTTATCTTACCGCAAACTGAAAAAGGTGTCCAAAAGCTAATCTCACACCCTTTGATCATCAAAAACCGTCGATTATTTAATCATCGTGTTAAATCAATGTTGGCGATTCGTTATCTAGAATCGCAAGTCCAGGAACAATGGTTAAAACGTCAATTGATGCCGAACTCTGCGTTAAAGAATAAAGTATTTTTAAAATCAGATAGCTACTATACAGCGGTGCAACGTAAAAACTGTAAATTAATCACTTGGCCAGTCGTTAAAATTACTGAGCATGCCGTACAAAGTATGGAAGGAATTGAACATTTAGTGGATGTGATTATTACTACTTACGAATAATAGGTTTAGAAGATTCGAGTTTAAGAGGCTTTTTAGCCTCTTTTATTTTTTAGATTAACTATTATTTGACAACACCACTATAACGATAACCCTGTGGAGTCTTTTGGTAACGTAAATAGTTATTGGTCAATTTTCCTGAAGCATTCACCACTAATATATCTATATTTTTTAAATCTTTTGAGATACGGATAAAATCATCAGCAGAATGTTCCCATCCCTGACAATCATTTTCAATACCAATTGAATCAAGTTTTTGAGTTTTGGTTTCAAAAATGGGTTGCGCGACAAATTTGCCGTTATTCAACACAAAGGAGTGAATCCGATAGCCCCTTGAACAGGTACTATTAATAAATAGACTGGTGACCAAATAAACATCTTGATTTTTAATTTTGACTTGCACAATTTTATCGATAAATCCAACTTGAGATAACTCTTGGGAAGCAAAAGCATTGCTTTGTTTCACTTGAATTAAACTATATGGTTCTCTCATCGTTCCCCCAGCAGAAACGTCCATCGTATAAAATTTGATTTTTCGATCAGGACTGTAATGGATATCCAGCATATTTTTCTCAGTGAGTTTTGCAAACGAATATGCAAAACTAGATGAATCATTTTTTATTTTATTTTCAATTTCACTAGAAATTTTTTCATTGTACTGATCACATTCACCACGCCCTGAACAGGTTTTTTGATAGTATTTTTCAACCAAACCAATTTCAAAGTTGTTCAATGATTCAACATTAATTTGTTGTGCAAATATACTTTGTACACTTACAAGCATGAAAAATGAACTTATTTTTAATATCTTATTCATATAACAAATCACACTATAAAAAATAATAAACATAAAAGAAAAAGAGCCAAATTTGATTCAGCTCACTACTGTCCTTACATTACAATACACATCAAAAAACATAATAATGGATTATCCAATACGACGTTTAAGCCCAGTCATCTGTAAAACACGTGTTGAAATCTCTTCAATCGACATCTCTGAAACATTTAAATATTTAATCCCTTCAGAAATATAGATTCCCTCGACTGCGCGTAGCTCCATCTGACACTGTGAAAAGCTCGCATAGCGACTATTAGCTTTACGTTCAGAACGAATTGCGACTAAACGTTCAGCATCAATCATCAGGCCAAATAGTTTATTTTTATGCTCTTTCAATACTGCAGGTAAGCGGTTATCGTCCAAATCTTCTTCGGTCAATGGGTAGTTTGCAACCCGAATACCAAACTGTAAAGATAAATAAATTGAAGTGGGTGTTTTACCAGAACGCGATACACCGATCAAAATTAAATCAGCTTTATCATAATGGCGTGTACGTGCGCCATCATCATTATCTAAAGCAAAATGAACAGCATCAATACGTGCTTTATACGACTCAGAATCAGTCACTGCATGTGTTTGTCCGACTAAAGTTGTAGGCGGAGTACCTAAAACGTCGGACAACTTACTGATAAGCCCTTCAAAAACATCAAGATTCACAGCATTTGCAGTGTTAATAATATCTCGAACATAAGGATCAACCAAAGTATCGAATACCAAGGGTTGTTGACCATCTTTATCCGCCCTTTTATTGATTTCTTCGACCACATTCATTGCAGCTTCTTCAGAGGTAATATAGGGAATAATATGGATATCAAACTTTACATGAGGAAATTGCGCTAATAATGAATGCCCAAGGGTTTCAGCCGTAATCGCTGTACCATCAGAAATAAAAAATACGCTCCGCTTTATTTGGTTACTTTCTGACATTAAAAATCTCCTCAAACATTTGTCTTAGCGATGTATAATCTTTATAGTAAGCCCATCTTACATGACTATCACTTAGTTGAATCAAAATGCTAAGTTTTTTGTTATAATTTCATGCCAAGATAGTGATTAATACTGCATAAGTGGAGTAACAACTTTGGAAGCACGCGTAATCGGTCTGGAAAAACTAGGTAAACACGACGTTGAGATCGTGGGTGGTAAAAACTCTTCACTTGGGGAAATGATCAGTCATTTAGCAAATGCTGGCGTATCTGTTCCAGGTGGATTTGCAACGACTGCTGATGCATATCGCGAATTCCTAGAGCAAAGTGGCCTAAATGCTAAAATCAATGCAGAACTTGCAGCATTAAAT
Source organism: Acinetobacter legionensis (assembly GCF_048551735.1). Classification (NCBI taxonomy): domain Bacteria; kingdom Pseudomonadati; phylum Pseudomonadota; class Gammaproteobacteria; order Moraxellales; family Moraxellaceae; genus Acinetobacter; species Acinetobacter legionensis. Next base: position 96,553 of record NZ_JBIMBV010000006.1, on the reverse strand, counting down.
GTAGATGATGTAATCGCACTTGCAGAAACTGGTGCAAAAATCCGTCAATGGATTGTAGAAACTCCACTTACTACAGGTCTAGAGACTGAAGTTCGCGAAGCATTTGCTGCCCTTTCTAATGGTAATCCTGACATTGCTGTTGCGGTACGTTCTTCTGCAACTGCTGAAGACTTACCAGATGCTTCATTTGCGGGTCAACAAGAAACGTTCTTAAACATTCGTGGAATCGACAACGTTCTCATCGCAATTAAAGAAGTTTTTGCTTCACTTTATAATGACCGTGCCATTGCTTACCGTGTACACCAAAATTTTGCACATGATATTGTTGCGCTTTCTGCTGGTATTCAGCGTATGGTTCGCTCTGAAACAGGCGCTGCAGGTGTAATGTTTACACTTGATACAGAATCTGGTTTCCGTGAAGCAGTATTTATTACTGCTTCTTACGGTTTAGGAGAAATGGTTGTACAAGGTGCAGTAAACCCTGACGAATTCTATGTTTCTAAGCCACTTCTAAGAAATGGCAAACATGCCGTCATTCGCCGTAATCTTGGTTCTAAACACCAAAAAATGATTTATGGTGAAGAAGGTGCTGCAGGTAAATCTGTTGTCGTTGTAGATGTTGAAAAAGCAGATCGTCAACAATTTGCTTTAAATGATTTAGAGCTTCAAGAACTTGCTAAACAAGCATTGATCATTGAAGAACATTATCAAGCACCTATGGATATCGAATGGGCAAAAGACGGTGATGATGATCAAATCTATATCGTTCAAGCACGCCCTGAAACGGTAAAAAGCCGTGAGAATGTCGGCACAATGGAACGTTACCTCCTTAAACAGAAAGGTACGGTTCTTTGTGAGGGTCGTTCAATTGGTCAACGTATTGGTTCTGGTAAAGTTCGTATCGTTACTTCGATTAAAGAAATGGATAAAGTACAAGAAGGTGATGTTCTTGTATCAGACATGACTGACCCAGATTGGGAACCAGTGATGAAACGTGCTGCTGCAATTGTAACTAACCGTGGTGGTCGTACTTGTCATGCTGCAATTATTGCACGTGAACTTGGTGTTCCTGCTATCGTAGGTTGTGGTAATGCAACAGAAGTGCTTGTAGATGGTCAGGAAGTCACTGTTTCTTGTGCCGAAGGTGACACAGGCTTTATTTATGAAGGTGCATTGGATTTCGAAATTCAACGTAATTCTATCGAATCTATGCCTAAACTACCGTTCAAAATTATGATGAACGTCGGTAACCCTGACCGTGCATTTGACTTTGCTCAAATTCCAAACGAAGGGATTGGTCTTGCACGTTTAGAATTCATCATCAACCGTATGATTGGTGTACATCCAAAAGCTTTGTTAAACATTGACAGCCTACCACGCGAAACACGTGCAGCAGTTCTAGCACGTACAGCAGGTTATGCATCACCGATTGAATTCTACGTTGAAAAATTGGTTGAAGGTATTTCTACACTTGCAGCCGCATTTGCTGACAAACCTGTAATTGTTCGTATGTCTGACTTTAAGTCAAATGAATACGCAAACTTGATTGGCGGTAAGCTTTACGAGCCTGAAGAAGAAAACCCAATGCTTGGTTTCCGTGGTGCAAGTCGTTATGTATCTGATAACTTCCGTGACTGCTTCGAACTCGAATGTCGTGCATTGAAAAAAGCACGTGATGAAATGGGTTTAACCAACATTCAAATCATGATTCCTTTTGTACGTACAGTATCTGAAGCGAAACGTGTTATTGAATTATTGGCTCAGAATGGTCTTAGACGTGGTGAGAATGGTCTTAAAGTAATCATGATGTGTGAATTACCAACAAACGCATTACTTGCTGAACAGTTCCTTGAACACTTCGATGGATTCTCTATTGGTTCAAATGACTTAACCCAGTTAACACTTGGTTTAGACCGTGACTCTGGTATTGTTTCTCACTTATTTGATGAACGTGATCCAGCAGTTAAAGCATTACTTTCTATGGCAATTCATGCTTGCCGTAAAGCCGGTAAATATGTAGGTATCTGTGGTCAAGGTCCTTCTGATCACCCTGATCTTGCAAAATGGTTAATGGAACAAGGAATTGAATCTGTTTCATTAAACCCAGACTCAGTTTTAGATACTTGGTTCTTCCTTGCTGAAGAAAAGATTAAACAGTCTTAATCTAATCAGTTAAAAAAGACCCTCAAGCAGGGTCTTTTTTATGTACATTTTTTAAAATTTTGAATTAAGCTATATCAAAGATCTAGTTCAAATTTTCTTACTTTCAGCACAGATATCAATCACTCGATACATGATCGTAAGTTAAAGTTTTCTTCACTTAGGTTAAATGTTAGACCCAGTTTTACAATCAACCCTCTTCTACTAGATAAGTTAAATTTTCTTGATATTTTAAGATTTCGTGTAAATTTAATGTTAATACATTCAAAAATCTAGTATACATAGTGGTTTAAAAAAGTAGGTGAACAAAGTTGCGATTGTGTTCATTTTCATCTACCAATTATGTACTTTTAGATTTATTTTGAGAATTGAGTTTTATGCAAATTTACTTGGCGAGAAATAACCAACAAGCAGGTCCGTATTCAATTGAACAACTGAATCAAATGCTTGCAAGCCAGCAAGTGCTTCTAACGGATTTAGCTTGGCATCAAGGATTAACAGAATGGAAAGCGCTTGGTGAACTTACACAAGGTAAACTCGTTTATGAACCTATTGGTTATGTCTCTCCGACATTATCTACTAGTGAACAAATTGATCCTCAACAAAACCCTGCAATCAAAAATATTAAAATTGAAAAAAGTACAAAAAGAATCACTAAAGCAGCCCCAGTAGGCAAACGAATTTCAGCTAAACTTGTAGATTTTGCCCTATTATTTTTACCGCAAATTATGGCTATCGCTTACTTCATGCCAGAAGATGCGGTCAAAGTTGCTTCAGACGGTTTCTCAGTAGAAAACCAAGTTAAAATTGCAGAAATGATTAGCCAAAGTATGCCAGCTTATCTCAATATTGGTTTGATGGTATTTGTACTCATTCTCTTGATCACTCAATGTTTTATGATTACTAAATTTGGGCAATCTATTGGCAAAAAAATATTCAAACTACAGATTGTTGATGTAAATACCAATCAATTACCAGGTTCTTTAAGAGGCTTTTTTGTTCGTTCATTCTTATTTCTCATTCTGTCACAAATTATGAGTATATTGCCGCTTATCGCCATCATTTTCATTGTTGATTTGTTTATGTTTTTCTCTAAAGAGAATTATGCATTGCATGATCGTATTTCTAAAACCAAAGTTATTGATCTTTCAGAATAATTCAAATGGCGGTTATACCGCCATTTTTAATAGCTAAACATTCAGAAATTAATAATTTATGTTTTTGTTTTCTTTATAATTCCGACTAAAAGTCTCAGGTATTTTTACATCAATATATTCATTCTCTATGTATAGCTAAGTTTGCCGATATGAGGCATAATGCCCTACAACGTAGCGGTGTCAGATCATTGAGAATGTTTTCTATTTAGAAATAATAGTCATTTTCAATCATGCGGCACTTTAATCGCTATCCCATATTTATATAGGGAATGGGACTCTTCACCGAGGTTGTAAAATGAGACAAACGACTTTAGCTGTATTGTCTTTATCTGCGATCACCGCACTCTTAACTGGGTGTGGTGGTGATATAGTACTTCTAAACTCTAAAGGTCCAGTCGCTGAAGGTCAAAGTAGCCTGATGATGACTGCGATTTACTTAATGTTATTGGTCGTAATTCCTTCGATCTTAATGGCATTGTGGTTTGGTTGGAAATATCGCGCGTCAAATAAAGATGCAGACTATAAACCTACATGGGCACACTCTACTGCGATTGAAATTGTAGTATGGGGTATCCCATGTATTATTATTGCTATTCTTGCGTATTTAACATGGTGGGGTTCACACAAATATGACCCTTATAGACCGTTAACAAATACTCAAGGTCAGATGGAAGAACATTTAAAAATTCAAGCAGTCGCTGAACAGTTTAAATGGGTGTTTATCTATCCTGAACAACAAATAGCTACAATTAACGAAGTTCGTTTCCCAGTCAATAAACCAATTGAATTTCAAATCACTTCTAACTTTACAATGAACTCTTTCTTCATTCCTAAGTTAGCAGGTCAGGTTTATGCTATGGCGGGTATGCAAACTAAGTTACATATGCTTGCAGAACACCCAAGTCCAGCAGACGGCTACCGTGGATTCTCAGCGAACTATAGCGGTTACGGCTTTACGCAAATGCGTTTTAGAGCTCATGCTGTTTCAGATGCTGACTTCAACACTTGGGTAGACGCTATTAAAGCAGGTAAAGGTACTTCAATTAATCCTGAAGCGATCCAAAAAACCACGCTTGATGCGACAGAATTTGCTACGCTCAAAGATGGTGATCGTTCTAAACACCAAATTGAAGCAATGCTGAACAATGCGCATACTCCTGAAGAAATTAAAGCTGCACACGAAGCTGAACGTAAAGGTCCATTCCCTACTAAGCCTCATCCTGTGACTTATTATTCTTCAGTTACGCCTGACTTGTTCAAAAGCATCATCAACACTTACATGAGCAACTACCATGGTGCAGACCATGCAGGCGCTGAACATGCAGGTGCTGAACATGCAACTGCTTCTGTAGGGGAATAAGACATGTCTTTGTTATTAGGTAAACTCAATTGGGATGCAATCCCTAAAGAGCCGATTGTACTTGTAACAATGGTCATTATGGCTCTTGGTGCAATTGCAGTTTTCGGTGGTATCACCTATTTCAAAAAATGGGGTTACCTCTGGAATGTATGGTTTAAATCTGTAGACCATAAAAAAATTGGTATTATGTATATTCTTGTGTCTGTTGTGATGCTACTTCGTGGCTTCGCTGATGCAATCATGATGCGTCTTCAACTGTTCCTTGCAAAAGGTGGTGGTGAAGGTTACTTACATCCCGACCATTACGATCAGATCTTCACCGCACATGGTGTAATCATGATCTTCTTCGTAGCAATGGGTCTTGTTGTTGGTATGATGAACATTACTGTACCACTTCAAATTGGTGCACGTGATGTTGCATTCCCATTATTAAACTCTGTGAGCTTCTGGTTATTTGCTGGTGCTGCTGGTTTGATGATGGTTTCTCTAGTATTAGGTGAGTTTGCTGCAACAGGTTGGATGGCATATCCACCTCTTTCTGGCATTCAATATTCTCCTGGTGTTGGTGTTGACTACTATATCTGGGCACTCCAGGTTTCTGGTCTAGGTACGCTTTTAACCGGTGTTAACTTCTTTGTTACCATCATCAAAATGCGTGCACCTGGTATGAAACTTATGGACATGCCGATCTTTACTTGGACTGCACTTTGTACAGCAGTATTGATCATTGCATCGTTCCCAGTATTGACTGCAACAATTGCAATGTTAACACTTGACCGTTACTTCGGTTTCCACTTCTTCACCAATGAGCTTGGCGGTAGCCCAATGCTCTATGTGAACTTGATTTGGACATGGGGTCACCCAGAAGTATATATCTTAGTATTACCTGCTTTTGGTCTTTACTCTGAAATCGTTTCAACGTTCTCTCGTAAAACGTTGTTCGGTTACAAATCTATGGTGTATGCAACGATTGCGATTACAGTACTTGCTTTCGTGGTATGGTTACACCACTTCTTTACCATGGGTGCTGGTGCCAACGTCAATGCGTTCTTCGGTATCATGACCATGATTATTGCGATTCCTACTGGTGTGAAAATCTTCTCATGGTTATTCACTATGTATAAGGGTCGCATTACCTTTACATCACCAATGTACTGGACACTTGGCTTCCTTGTGACTTTCGGTATCGGTGGTTTAACGGGTGTATTGATGGCTGTTCCACCAGCTGACTTCTTAGTACACAACTCGTTATTCTTGATCGCTCACTTCCATAACGTAATTATTGGTGGTGTTGTATTTGGTATGTTCGCGGGTATCACTTTCTACTGGCCAAAAATGTTTGGTTGGAAGTTAAATGAAACTTGGGGTAAAGCATCGTTTTGGTTCTGGTTCTTTGGTTTCTATTTTGCATTCATGCCACTTTATATCCTTGGTTTCATGGGTATGACACGTCGTTTGAATACATATGACAACCCTGAATGGGATCCATACTTAGCAATTGCTTTGTTTGGTGCTGTGCTTGTAGCAATCGGTATTGCTTGTTTCTTAATGCAAGTTATTGTTGGTTTCTTACAACGTCACGACAACATGGACAACACTGGCGATCCATGGGATGGCCGTGTACTTGAATGGTCTACTTCATCCCCTGCTCCGTTCTATAACTTTGCTGAAATTCCAAAAATCAATGGTATTGATACTTTCTGGAATGATAAAGAGAACGGTGTAGCGTATGCACGTCCTGAGAAATATGAAGATATTCATATGCCAACTGATCGTGCTGCTGGTTTTGTTATTGCCTTGTTCATTACAGCAATGGGCTTCGCTTTAATCTGGCATATCTGGTGGTTAGTCGTTGCAACTTTCCTTGGTGCTGTTATCAGCTTCATCGTAAGTTCATTCACTAAAAAAGTGGACTACTACGTACCTGCTGCTGAAGTAGAACGTATCGAAAACGAGCGTTATGCTTTACTTGAAAAACACTTGAAGAAGGACTAAGGATATGGCTGAAGTACTTCATCACGACAACCACGGACACGATGAACATCATCATCACGATGATACAGACATCACCGTCTTTGGTTTCTGGACATACTTGATGAGTGACTTGATTTTATTCGGTACACTCTTCATCGCGTTCGCTGTATTAAGCAGTCATATTCCGCCTGGTACTCCAAGTCCAAAAGAGTTATTTGGCGAGTCTTTAGGTTTCGTACTTGTTGAAACCTTTGCTCTCTTAATTTCTTCTGTGACTTTCGGTTTTGCGGTACTTGCTTCTTACAAGAAAAATGTAAACCAAGTGCTTATGTGGTTAATTATCACTTGGCTCTTTGGTGCAACATTCATCGGTATGGAACTTTATGAATTTAATCATTTAGTTCACGCTGGTCATGGTCCTAGCCACAGTGCGTTTTTGTCTGCGTTCTTTACCCTTGTAGGTACGCACGGTATCCACGTAACATCTGGTTTGGTATGGATGATTGTGTTAATGGTTCAAATCAAGAAAAATGGTTTGACTGTACCAAATACACGTCGTCTTGCTTGCCTAAGTTTGTTCTGGCACTTCCTTGACATCGTTTGGATCTGTGTATTCAGCGTAGTTTATTTACTGGGAGCTTTATAATGAGTCATGATCATAATGCTGCTGGTGCTTCGCACGGAAACATCAAACAATACTCTATCGGCTTCATCCTTTCTGTCGTTTTGACCATCATCCCATTCGGGATGGTGATGAAAGGAATGACTGGTGGTGCAGTTGTTGCAACGATTGCGATCACTGCGATTGCTCAGGTTCTTGTACAATTAGTTTTCTTCTTGCACATGAATTCATCTTCTGAACAACGCTGGAATGTGATTGCATTCATCTATACGATTCTGACGATTGCAGTTCTATTAATTGGTTCTGTATGGATCATGAACTACTTACATTCAAACATGATGCTCTAGGGTGTCATGTTGAAAAAATATCTATTCCTGACTAAGCCAGGAATTCTCTTTGGTAACTTCGTTACCACTTTGGGCGGCTTTTTCTTAGCCGCTCAAGGTTCTGTAGATTTCCTTTTACTTCTCATCACATTACTAGGCACTACGCTTGTCGTTGCCTCTGGCTGTGTGGTGAATAATGTCATTGACCAAGACATTGACCAAAAAATGCAACGTACAATGAATCGTGCGCTTGTCAAAAAAACCATCAGTCCAACAGTTGCTTTAATTTTTTCAGCTGTGCTCGGTTTAATTGGCTTTGCTTTGTTGTGGTTTTTTGTCAACGCCTACGCATTTGGCTTTGCTGTACTCGGCTTTGTTGTGTATGTGATTTTTTATAGTCTTTGGAGTAAACGTACCACCATTCACCAAACTGTGATTGGAAGTATTTCAGGCGCAAGCCCTCCTGTAATTGGATATACTGCTGTTTCCAACGGATTTGATGTTGCTGCTTTGCTGATTTTTTTAGCTTACGCACTTTGGCAAATGCCACATTCTTGGGGAATTGCAATCTACCGATTTGATGATTATAAAAATGCAAATATTCCAATTTTACCTGTAGCTCGTTCAATTTTTCGCACAAAAGTTGAAAGTTTAATATACGTTATTCTGTTTGCTGCAGTTTTAAATGGATTGTATTGTTTTGGCTATACCAACATCTTTTTCCTTATTACCTTTAATGCTTTATGTGCCTATTGGGTATATTTATCGATTATTGGATTTAAAGCTGAAAATGATCAGGTCTGGGCAAAAAAATATTTTTTGTATTCCGTCATTCTAATTACAGCACTCAGTGTGAGCTTTAGTTTTAGTTATGTCTCCCCTGCACCACATTTGCCACTGTTTTAAAAAAAGATAGAGTTCTCTCTATCTTTTTTTTATCTGCATAAATAAAATTAAAATATTAAAATTTTTATTATAACGATAGGCACTTTATGCTTTTTAAAAATAAAACACTGCAATATGCCTTTCTTGTTGGTTTACCTTTGGTTGTTTATCCAACTTCTAGTTTTGCGGGCGCTGCAGAAGAAGTCGCATCACCAACTTTTGACCTAAACAACAATCAATATCGTATATTAAACCTCCCCATACTCTATCCAGCCAATGACAATAGAACCAACATGATGCTACTGCTAAGCGACAAAGGTTTAGCAAGTATCAAAGCATTTGAAGTTGATAAAATGAGTTTATGGGATACTTCTAGTGGCATAGTTCCTTTTTACCCTACTGACTTAACTCAAGCATCTGAAAATAAGATTCCAAATAAACGTGCTTTTTACGATGCAAATGATCACGTCTATGATGAACGCTGTATAACACTAAAATCTGGTGCTGAAGTTTTTCTTCAACAGGTTTCAAATCACAAGAAAATATCTCAAGACGAAAAAAGCAGCTTGTTAGAACAACGAAATCAGATCAAAAATTGTCAACAAAGTATTCCACTGATTCAAGTCAATTCACAATGGACACAGCCCGCTCAACAGTATGCTTCTTATTTAAATGGGATTATTTTATTTTACAAAGCTAACTATTCCTCAGCAACTAAAATATTTACAGCCTTAAGCCAAGTTGATGACCCTTGGTTAAAAGAAACAGCTCAATACATGCTCATCCGCACATCATTAAATGAGCTGTATAGCCAGTCATTAGGAAGTTACGGTGATTTAGATACTCTGAAAGTTGATCAAGCACTTCTTAAAACTTTTTTCAATCGCATTACTGATTATTTTAAACTTTACCCTAAAGGCCAATACGTAGCCAGTGCCAGAGGATTTTTACGCCGAGGCTACTGGATTGCTAATCAACAAGATGCTCTAGTCAAAGAGATGATTTGGCAGATGGATCACCCAAAATCAGATTATTACAATCTCGATATGTCCACATTGGCAGCCGAAATAGATCGCAAGGTATTTGGTTTAGAAAACTTCAACGCAAAAACACTCAACGATCCTTTCTTTTTAGCTATCTATGATCTGATGCATATGCGTCAGAGTGATTCTAAGCAGTACCAGCCAATTAGTTGGTCCGAGTTAAATGCACAAAAAACTGTATTTAAGGAACAACCTGAGCTGTTCCGTTATTTACAAGCTGTTCATTTATATTTTATTCAGAAAAAACCACAAGATGCGTTAAATTATTTACCGAAACAAAAAACCAATTCTATTCAAAATTATTTAGAACTCAGCCAATATACGCTTAAAGGGGTCATTCTTGAAAAAATTAGTGATAAAAATCTGGTTGAACAATATTGGAACCATTTACTCGCAATTTCTGCTAATCCTTATCAAAAAACTTTGGCAGAAGTCGCCCTAGCGATTCACTATAAAAACACCAATAACCAAAATGCCTTTTTAGGAAATCATTCAAAAATCAAACAAGCAACCTTACAGAAAGCATTCATTACTCAAATTGCCGATGTCAAAGCTTTGCAAAGTATCATTATTGCCAAAGACAGTTCAGTTGATAAAAAGAATCTGGCTTTATATACATTACTAGATAAAAGCTTAATGACTCAAAACTATGCGGTATTCAATAAAGCCTTTACCACATGGTTACCTCAAGATGCCTCAGAATACAAAGCATATAACAGCAAAATTAACGCTTATAAGTCAGAACCCCACTTCGAAGTTTTTGTTTGGAATGGTCTTGAAATTACACCAACGCTCAAATGCCCTAAATTAAGCACCTTAACAGCTGGTTTAGAAAAAAATCCAAAAAATTTAACTTATCGTTTATGCCTAGGCGAATATATGCGTAATCAAGGCACTGCTTTAGAAATTTTTTATGGTGACTATTACTATGGTCCAAGTTTTAACCAGCCGAAAAATGCCTTTACAGGTGAAACTTTTAGTCGTGGTGAAGTCTATAAAGAAATTATTAAATCAAATTCTAAAAGTGAATTACAAGCTTATGCACTTTATCGCGCTGTTATGTGTTATTCGCCGAGTAGTATAAATGTCTGTGGTGGAAAAGACGCCACAAAATCCACACGTAAACAATGGTACACACAAATTAAACGTGACTATCCAAATACCACATGGGCAAAATCTTTAAAATATTATTGGTAGCTTATTGATGCTTAAACAGTTTTTCTCAGGTCTACTGACAATCCAATGTTGTTTAGGATTAATGGCATGTCAACCGAGTCAATCAGCGGTAACCTCCGATCAGGTCAATGCAAATGACTATGATGCCTTTTGGATTTGGGGAAATATCAAGTCTACGCCTTATTTAAGTAATGCAAAGGAAATCTATATTTTACAAGGTGAAGTTAGGCTAGAGAAAGGTTCCAACCATTCTATCTTGATCCAACAAGGCATTTCTGTCGTTAAAATTCCACATCAGAAAGTATGGTTGGTTTTTCGAAATCATCATTTAAATTGGCAAAGCACTGAAATAGAAAATATTTTACAACGCGTCCTACAGTGGGAAAGCGCAGGCAATCACATTCAAGGTATTCAAATTGACTTTGATGTACCAACTAAAAATTTAAAAGCGTATGGCTTATTTCTACAACAGCTTAGAAAGCAGTTACCACAACATTATCAACTTAGCATCACCAGTTTGATGGATTGGGGCAATCTTCGCGATCCAGATACACTTAGGCTATTTAGAGAAAATATTGATGAAATGGTGATTCAAACCTATCAAGGCTCTACGACTATTCCAAATTATCAGGCTTATTTGACTAAGGCTTCAACATTGAAACTGCCTTATAAAATTGGTTTGGTACAACATGGTAAATGGGATCACCAACTTAGATTTGATACTGACCCAAATTTTAAGGGCTTTGTGGTATTTTTATTACGACAAAATAATCGTGAATTAATCCAATAAATATGTGATGGCATCTACATCAATCAAAATCGAATATTTGCACAATAAATAAATTCATGCTTTTATTTTAGTCAATTTAACTTCTAATTGACTAACCAAATTAACTTCCAAAAAAAACTGAATCATGCTCAAACCGAGCAAATAACTCATCCATTTTTCCCGCATATTTCATATCAAGTTGATGCCATAATTTTTTCGGAAGTGGAATAAATTCTAATGTGTCGGAACCATCAGAAGCTTTGCAGAAACGGATTTCATACTCAGGTTGTAAAATTTCATTGAGTGCCCGTAGTGTGGTATCACGATCAGCACCTTTTCCTTGATAAGGAATCAACAATGATTTTTCACCATAATGAATTGTGATACTAAAACCTTGTTGATTATCAGTATCTTCAAGTTCAGCAGACAATTGTCCAGTTTCTAAAATGTTTTCACAATAGCCAATAATTGCATCATCCTCTTCTCTCCAATCCACCACCATGACAATATCATAACGACCATCAAAAACATCAAAGTAGAAATTTTGTGTAGGGTTTTCAATATAAGATTCAATGGTTTCAAGTTTTTCAGCGCTGTAGTTTGTCATTTTAGCTATCCATACTTTTATTCATTTTCAATCTAAATAGGTACAAGATGAAATTCAATCTCGCATCTGTAAAATTTTAGTGGTTATTCCAATAAATATTTGAATATTAAATTGTGTTTGTGCGCAAACTTTCCTATAATAAGCCCTCGCAATTTTTGCGGCACAATCTATTGGCTTTTAAACTGTTGTTTAAAGCTTATGCTGATTGTGACTCCTTGCTTCAATCTTTTTAAGGTTGGGGCTGTATAAACCGTAAGGAGCTGACAATGCGTCACTACGAAATCGTAATTCTGGTACACCCAGACCAAAGCGATCAAGTTGTGGGAATGGTAGAACGCTACATTTCTCACATCAAAGATGCTGAAGGTCAAATTCACCGTCTTGAAGATTGGGGCCGCCGCCAATTGGCTTACCCAATTAACAAAATCCATAAAGCGCACTACATTTTAATGAATCTTGAATGTAATCAAACTACGCTTAATGAATTAGAAGAATTGTTCCGTTATAACGATGCAATCCTTCGTAACGTGATTATCCGTCGTGAAAACGCAATCACTGAAGAATCTTTACTCGCTAAGAGTGCTGAAGAAAAACGTGCGCGTAAAGCTCAACGTGAAGAAGCACAACAAGCTCAAGATTCTGTTGAAGCATAAGGAGAACATCAATGGCACGTTTTTACCGTCGTCGCAAGTTCTGCCGCTTTACAGCTGAGAACGTTACGTACATCGACTACAAAGATATCGACACTTTAAAACAGTACATCACTGAAAACGGCAAGATTGTTCCTAGCCGTATTACAGGTACTAAAGCTCGTTACCAACGTCAATTAGCGCTTGCTATTAAACAAGCTCGCTACTTAGCGTTGATTCCTTACACTGACAATCATAAGTGAGGTTGAGCCGTGGATATTATTTTATTACAACGCATTAAAAACCTTGGTAAATTAGGCGATAAAGTTTCAGTTAAAGCTGGTTACGGCCGTAACTACCTTATCCCTCAAGGTAAAGCAGTTGCAGCGACTGAAGCGAATACTGCTGCTTTTGAAGCTCGTCGTGCAGAACTTGAGAAAGGTGAAGCTGAAGTTTTAGCTGCTGCTCAAGCACGTGCTGACCAATTGAACGAAGTAAACATCGTTATCACCGCGAAAGCTGGTGATGAAGGTAAATTATTCGGTTCAATCGGTACTCGTGATATCGCTGACGCGTTAACAAATGCTGGTCTTGTTGTTGACCGTGCTGAAGTTCGTTTACCGAACGGTGCACTTCGTCACACTGGCGAATTTAACATCGCAATCCAATTGCATCATGATGTTACTGCTGAAGTTCTCGTTACAATCGTATCTGAGTAATTTCTTGCAGAAAAAAAGAGCATACTTTTGTATGCTCTTTTTTTATCTTTAAATTTTACCTCGGATCAGCTGAAATTGTTTCTAGTTGATTCATTCCCCTACTTATCGGTATTACTGTTAGATACTTTTAGTATTTTGCATTAAGATAAGTGAGTACTTCAGTACACACGTACATTACGTAAATAATGTTTTTGCACGATTTAAAAATCAAGGTTTTATATGTCTCAGGCAACTGCCACAGCTCAACAGAATCCCTTCAGCACTGATGCAAAAAATAAAGATAATGCACAGTTAAAAGAGTTTCGTACGCCTCCTCATAACTTGGCAATTGAACAAGCTGTACTGGCTGCATTGATGACGGTTGCTGAGTCTTTTGAACAAGTCAGTGACGCTTTGAATGAAACTGATTTTTATGCAACACGTCACAAATATATCTTCCGTGCAATTGAAAAACTGGCACAAGAAAATTCTCCGTATGATGCAGTTTTAGTTAACGATTGGCTGATTAAGCAAAACTTGCTTGATGCAATTGGCGGTGAAGAGTATTTAATGCAGTTAATGTCAGATTCGCCTTCGAGTTTCTATAACTTAGAAACCTATGCCGGGAAAATCAAAGAATTTTCAACCTTAAGAAGCATGATTAAAGTAGGCAATGAAATCCTGCAAAATGCTTATGACACCAAAGGTCGTGAAGTGAGTGAAATTCTTGATCTTGCTGAAACCAATATTTTCTCTATTGCAGAACAACATAATAACAATGCCAAAGCACAAGGGCCAAAAGCCATTACCTCAGTTGTAGCAGACGTTTTTGATAAGTTAAATGAACTTTCTCAAATGGAAGGTAATATCACTGGTTTAACCACAGGTTTTATGGAGTTAGACAATAAAACCTCTGGTATGCAAGCTGGTGATATGATCATTGTTGCTGCACGTCCGTCGATGGGTAAAACAACCTTTGCCATGAACCTTGTAGAAAGTGTGTTATTTAACTGTGATCTGCCAGCACTGGTTTTCTCTATGGAGATGCCAGCAGACTCTATCGCCATGCGTCTCATTTCAGCATACGGTAAAGTCCATCAAGGGCATTTACGTTCAGGTAAACTTGATGGCGATGAATGGTCTAAAGTCACAGGAACCATTTTACAGCTACAAGAAAAACACCTTTATATTGATGATTCATCTGCACTGCCACCAACGGAACTTCGAGCACGTGCACGACGTATTGCCAAACAACATGGTGGCAAGCTGGGTTGTATCATGATCGATTATCTACAATTGATGAAAGTGCCAGGCATGGGTGATAACCGTGTCGGTGAGATTGGTGAAATTTCACGAAGCTTAAAAGCCCTTGCCAAGGAAATGATGTGCCCTGTTATTGCACTATCACAGCTTAACCGTTCTCTGGAAAACCGTCCAAATAAACGTCCGGTAATGTCCGACTTACGTGAATCAGGTGCAATCGAGCAGGATGCCGATTTAATTATGTTTATTTACCGTGATGAAGTTTATAACAAAGAGTCGAAAGAAGCAGGCACTGCTGAAATTATCATTGGTAAACAACGTAATGGCCCGATCGGGACTGTGCGTTTAGCCTTTGAAGGTCAATACACGCGCTTTAGTAATCTATCGCCTGAGTATTATGCGCAATATCAAGATGAAGAATAATATTAATCAATAGAATTAGCATCATTTAACACTGCTGTTGAGATGAGATTTTAATCTTCAAATCTTAGAACTTAAAGTCTCTCTCAACGTTTCAATATTCTTAGTCCATTCATCATAATCATCTGAATCTTGCCAAAGCTCATCCAATTCAGAGTTTTCACTGGTCAATAATAATAATGCAGTCAATGCTTTTGGAATAAGTGCATAATTGACATTGTTTTTATTCTGTTCAAGCCATTTTTCTACAGGTTCAGGATAATATTCATTTTCTTCAATTCCTTCACCAAATGATTTAGCTAAAACATCTGCCGCAGCATGTGCAATACAACCAATATCGGCATCGATAAACTCTTCGGTTGCCATATCAATCATTTCATCGAAGGCTTGTTCAATGACAACATATCCATCATGCTCTTTAAACTCATAGGCCCAATCACTTGCAGTATCATTTCCAAATGGTTCATGTGACCATGTTCCCATACACCCTCCGAAATAAATCCTTAAATTTAAATATAAAATGTACGATTTTATTTAAAAAAGAAAGAGCTATATCTTTACAAATTATGTGCAAAGCACTTAGCAAAAATTTTATCGATACAAAATCAATAAACCATTCAAAACACAAATGTTTATGTTTATTTAAAGCTGATAGGACTACAATATTTAGCGTTTTAAAGCTGCACTTTTTTTAAAGTTAGGCTTTTATCTCTATTTATGCGATTTAGCATTATACAATCTTTGCCATTCCTCAGGAGTAACTAGGGTGCGTCAAGCAACAGTTTATATTGACAGTGAAGCACTGCAATATAATTTAAACCGAGTCAAACAACTTGCACCAAGCGCTAAAATTGTCAGTATGGTTAAAGCCAATGCATATGGACATGGCGTCAAGGACTGTTTAGCCGCCTTAAATGCGACTGATGCCTTTGGTGTCGCCAGCCTTGCTGAAGCCTTAGAGATTCGAGCATTAGGCTATCAACAACCGATTACTCTCATCGAAGGTATTTTCAGTGCAGATGAAATGATCACTGCCGTTGAAAACAATGTTGAAGTCGTTGTACATCATCAGCCACAATTGGCTTGGTTGCGTGCACATAAAAAACAATATATCGACAAAAGTTTAAAAGTTTGGGTAAAACTCAATAGCGGTATGAACCGATTGGGTTTTAAGTTTGCTGAAATTATTGAAGTGATTCAATCACTCAAAGCAGAAGGTTTTACCTGTGTGCTGACTATGCATTTTGCCAATGCAGATGCGGATCATCACCCGTTAAATGAACAACAGAAAGATCAATTATTACAGGTAAAAGCTGCTTGTGAACCGATCTTAGCTTCATGCTGCAATTCTGCTGCTATTTTTAAATGGCCTGAACTGAATTTTGATTTTGTACGTCCAGGTATCATGCTTTACGGCGCGTCTCCCTTTGCAGATCGAAGCATTGCTGAATTAGACATCAAACCTGTCATGAGCTTTACCGCTGAAATCATTGCACTCAATCATATTAAAGCAGATGAATCTGTAGGCTATGGCTCTACATTTGTTGCCAAAAGTGATATGGATATTGCCATTGTTTCGATAGGCTATGGAGATGGTTATCCGCGTGCTTTTCCTCGACAAAATTATGTCAGCATCAATGGGCAAATGACAGCAATCATTGGCCGTGTAGCAATGGATATGATCGCAATTGATGTCACTGGCTTAGACGCACCGCTAGGAACAGTCGTTGAACTGTGGGGCAAAGATCGTTTGGTTGATGATGTGGCTGCTGCCAATGGTACGATTGGTTATGAGTTACTCTGTCGTATGAGTGCTCGCCCTATCCGTAAAAAACTTTAAGCACTGATTTTCTATTCAAAATAAAAATCCAAGCCATCGCTTGGATTTTTTTGAATCGATTTTATGACTTTATACAAACTCTTCTGGCTGCTCAATCTCATAGAGTAATTTGAGCAATGTCGGAATATCCTGCTCATCTAAATTCAATGGGCGAAAGTATTTATAACCCTTACTCTCAAAGTATTGTTGAATTTTGCCATTTCGTCTAACGTATTTCATAGACCATTGTGAAAAATGCCCCTGCTTAACGTGACCCGCTCTAAATAACTTAATTTGATGATGTCTTGGATCTTTATACAATTTTTCAAGCACGTGTAAGATAATCATTTCATCGCCTTCTAGGCATTGAAAAAAGTGTTCATCCGCAAAATATAAGACGCCTTGAATTTGATGAAGTATATTAAAATCTCTCGCTTCACCTAAAATATCTCTTAAATCATTGAGTATTTGATGAGGTGGTGATGTCGTTTTACTTGCATAGCATAATTGAAAAGTCATGTAATTCTTCTATTTTTTAACTTTCATTATTTATAAACAATTATTTACGAATATACAAGTCTTAACTTTTATAATTAAAGTGCTTATCGACTTTTCTATATTTATATTTGCAATATCTCTATACAGTAATTCATCTATTATTTTAAAAATTTATTCAATATGCATCCATCATTAAAAACACACAAAATATTTTCAGCTTATTCTATTTATCCAGTGAAAATATTAAAACAGAAACTTATGAAATTAATTTTTTATGATCTACTTATTATTTCTACAGTTAAAAAAGCGAGATTACACCCGCTTTGAATCACATCATAAAATTATTCAAAATAATCATGGGTCGGTTTGGGTAAATCTTGCAAACCTTTCTTTAACATTTCAGACCATTGTTTACTGATGTGCTGAAAATAAGGATCACTATCTGTAATACGCTTACCTTTTGGCACCCCTAGACTGTCTTTAAGATAAATCATCGCATCTAATGGCATACCAACCGATACATTTGAACGTAAAGTCGAATCAAATGAGATTAAACTACAACGTAGAGCTTCATCTAAGGGCATATCATAGCTCAACGCACGATCTAAAATTGGTTTACCATATTTACTTTCCCCAATTTGGAAATAAGGCGTATCACTAGTTGCAGAAATAAAATTACCTTGCGGATAAATATTATAAAGCTGTATTTCCTCGCCACGGATCTGACCACCAACCAATAAACTACAATAATAGTTACTTTGCTCTTGAGTATCCTCAGTAACATCAGCAATAACTTTACGCAGAGTTTGTCCGACTAAACCTGCAACCTCAAACATTGTGTTCACACTATACAAGTTGGGTTCTTGCTTGAGTGCCAAATGATTTTCTAAATGTCCAATTACTGCTTGTGTTGTTGCAAGATTGCCTGAAGTTTGAATACATATAAACCGTTCACCTTTTACCCCAAACGTATAAAGTTTTCGATATACAGAAATGTGATCAACTCCAGCATTGGTTCGCGTATCACTAATAAATACTAAACCTTGTTTGAGTCTTAAAGCACAGCAATACGTCATGGAACTACCTATACAACTAAAATTTGAGAGTAATCAGATTCTGCAATTATTCACACTATTTACCACTGCCACCATTAACATGCAAGTACTTGAACAATAGAGTACATGGTTTCAGTTCCACCTTGCTCTCTCACCCCTCGGACTGGTGCAACATCCCAATAGTCCCTTCCAATTGCCACATAGACGTGTGATTCTGGTCGAAACAATTGATTACTGACATCAATAACATGCCATTTGCCCTCTAAAAACACTTCAGTCCATGCATGACTCGCCAAATGCGATTGATTATTTACATATAAATAACCAGAGACATAGCGAGCTGGTACCCCCAAGGCTTTCGCCATCGCAATTAAGACGTGACTATGATCTTGACATACTCCTTGTTGTGCTGAAAAAGACTCCATTGCAGTGTGGGTTACTGTCGTACTTGCACTGATATAAGGCATATGTTGCAACAATGCTTCTGCTAATTTTTGGAAATCTATCCATCGCTTATGCGTTATATAGTGTTCTGCAAAAGCTATCATTTCAGTATTGCACAATGTTGTAGAGGTTGGTTGTAAAAAAACCACAGGTGATACTTTATCTTCTATGCCAAATTGATTATCTACATTAATGTCAACAATCCCTTGGGCCATAATGGACATTTGTTGATAAGGTTCAATTTGTGAACTGGTCAACCAAACATTATCAAAGGCGTCTTTTTTGATTTGTTTTTCACCGGGGACGCTGACATGCCAACCTGTCACTTGTTGATGCAAATTAGACTGTGGCGTCATCTTGATATACTGAATACTATTTTTTGCACATTCAGAATACTGATAATGGGTTTGGTGATTAATCATTAACTTCATAAGCGATCCAATTCAAATAACGAGTCAATATGATCACTAAAATGATAATAATTCATTCGGTCAGGTTGATTTTTTAGCTCTTGCCAAACCTCAGGCAAACTACACATACCATGCTGGTCTAAACGATCAATTAAATGGTTTAATTGTGTCAAGGTGACTGATTTATCTTGATTAAAGCGTAATTGACGATCAAATTGTTCCATCTTTTGCCCTAAACTAAAAAATAGAAATAACAATTCATCATCTTCTGCCTCTAAAACATCATTACATTCTTCACAAACATCACATATGAAACCTGCATTTTGCTCTGCTTGTTGTAATAACTGATTTAATTCAGCAAAAGACTGTGCTGATATCACTCCACGTAAATCATGAATATTATTTTTGGCACATAAAAAATACTGATGAAATGATGCAGGTTGCTCATTGTCTAAAATCAATTCATTTAAAGAACTTGCATCAAATGCAGGTAAACAAAAAGCATGCGCATAGTCTAAAGCCAATTCATTGGTTTTAAATGGGAATTGACTACATAAATATTGAATACGGGTTAAATAGCGTCCTAACCAAAATATATTCTGTGCATTAGTACTGAGTAAAATCATGTTTGCTCTCCTTTGGCTGGGATTGGTATGAAGGTGGGGTTAAATTGAATATTCATCAATTACCCATGTATCCTTGATTCCACCACCTTGTGATGAGTTGACCACCAGTGAGCCTTGTTGCATCGCAACACGAGTCAAGCCACCTGGAACAATTTCTATGCGTTCTGGTGAGCTGAGAATAAATGGTCGTAAATCAATATGACGTTCTGCAATTCCTTGGGAAGTTAGTGTTGGTGCAACAGATAAATTTAAGGTGGGTTGAGCGATATACGCTGAGGGTGAAGCCATTAGCTTCATTTTAAATAAATCAATTTCTTGTTCAGTTGCTTTAGGACCGATGAGCATCCCATAACCACCTGAACCTTGAGCCTCTTTTACCACCAATTGATCCAAATTTGCCAAAACATAATCCAAAGCTTCAACTTCACGACATTGATAAGTAGGTACATTGGACAAAATTGGCTTTTCATTTAAATAATAGGCAATCATTTGATCCACATATGGATAAATCGACTTATCATCTGCAACACCTGTACCAGGAGCATTAGCAATCACCACATTTCCACTTAAATAAGCAGACATTAACCCTGCCACACCTAAAGTACTATCAGGCCTGAAGCTTAATGGGTCTAAAAAACCATCATCCAAACGTCTATAAATTACATCAACCTGCTGACGACCACGGATGGTTTTCACATAAACCTTGTCGTTTTCAACAAAAAGGTCACGCGATGTCACCAATGGAACACCCATTTCCCTTGCTAAAAATGAATGTTCATAATACGCACTGTTATAACGCCCGGGGGTTAAAACCACGATGATTGGGCAATCTACCTTTGAGTTTTCAGCCAAAATCTCACGCAACAATTGCGGATATTGCCCAATATCAGCAACATGTTGATTACATAATTCAGGCATGAGTTTTTCGCTCATCTTACGGCTTTCAAGCATATATGACACACCTGAAGGCGTACGTAGATTATCTTCTAGGACAAAAAATTCACCTTTGCAATCCCGTACAATATCGATTCCACTGATTTGACTGTAAATATTTCCATTCAAACGATGATTCATCATCACTGGTTGATAAGCTTCATGAGATAGTACTTGTACTGCTGGAATTAAGCCTTCTTTTAAAATATTTTGTTGATTATAGATATCAGCTAAAAATAAATTTAACGCTTGAATACGCTGCGCACAGCCTGCTGCAATTTTATTCCACTGTTGTTTGGCAATCACACGCGGAATTAAGTCAAATGGTATGGTGCGATCAATTCCCGATGTTTCACCATAAACCGCAAAAGTAATTCCTTGATATAAAAAATGCGCTTTAGCTGTTTCATTGAGTTTTTCAAGTTGGTAAATACTGTGTTGAGATAACCAATCTTCAATTTTTTCAGCAGTTTCAGGAGAAAGAACGTGATCGTCTGTCATTTCATTAAAAAAAACCGAATTCATCTGTTTAAGTAAATGATGTGAGGCTTGTTGTGCATCGATATTTAGATGAATGGCCTGTTGAATATTTCCTATCTGTTGTTGATTCGTCATTTCAGTTTTTACTTCTGCCTCAGCAACTGGCAAAGCGAAGCGATCTGCATAATTCTCATTGCTTGAATTTGTATCCATGTTTTCTTTTAGCATACAAACCTCTTTTTATCTTATCTAATGGCTTCTTTAATAATGCAATATCGATGCCAAAATATTATTAAATCGCCGTATTCAGTATTCTTCGCTGTACAATTAAATCTTTTTGGCTCAATTTTATTAATTCATTGTTTGCCATAGCACTCAATGTGAGTTTTGATCGAACTTGTTTCAAAATTTTTTAGCTAATATTTTCAACACCTAAGCAACTACTCACAGGATATAACTTGCAGAATCAGTTTTAATTTTCTATTGTGTAGCTGATTTATTTCCCTTAAACATTCACGATTCCATTGATACCAAACCATGTCTGCACAAGAAAAAGAAACTTCCAATAGCCTCTATCGCCAGTGGCAAATCCTGTCCCGACTCTCTACAGGGAAGTGGATGGGTACACGTGAATTACAAGAAGTTTTAGAACGTGAAGGGATCGAAATCAGCTTACGTACGATTCAGCGTGATCTAAATCAGATTGCTCAACGCTTTCCTATCGAGAGTAACAAAACAGTACCACAAGGCTGGCGTTGGCGTTCAGATGCCCCGATCCAAAGTCTGCCGCATATGACCAGCTCGCAAGCAGTCACGTTTATGATGGTTGAAGAACATTTAAAACACCTGCTACCTCCAAGTTTAATTGATGAAATGAACCCTTGGTTCGATTTGGCACGGCGTAGTCTTTCTACGCAGAACAATGTTCGACAATGGATTAACCGAGTTCGAATTGTGCCTGCAAGCCAACCAGTGATCCCACCTTTGGTGGAAAGACATGCACAGCAAGCCATTTATGAAGGACTGCTACAAGATAAACAAATTGAATGTGTCTACCGCGCACGTGGTTATCAAGGTGAAGAGAAAACTTATATTCTGAATCCTTTAGGTTTGGTTCAAAAAGGTGCAATTATTTATTTGATTTGTACGCGTCATGACAAGACAGAAGTTCAGACCTTTGCATTACATCGCTTTAGATCTGCAACTGTTTTAGATTTACGTGCTTTACACCCTGTCAAATTCGATATCGATGAATATATCGATTCTGGTGCGCTAGGCTTTAGAGTCGACTTTTCTCGGCCAACTAAAAATGTTGAATTAAAATTAGTCATGCACGAAGATGATGCACAGTACTTCACGGAAAGCCAACTCAGTAAAGAACAAAAAGTGGAACAACTGAACGAAGAACTGTATCAAGTCAGTGCTGTGGTTCCTTTTACCTCACAACTGGTATGGTGGTTAAGAAGTTTTGGTAAAAAGATAGTCCGAATTGAGCCTGTTGAAGTGTTCAATGCTGTACATGAAATTGAATAATCTAATAACTTCACCTAAGCCAATATAATTAAAATAAAAAGAGCCTTTCGGCTCTTTGATTTATTGTTTTGATTGTTATTTTTAAATTTTATTGTTTTTGCGCAGATATTAAACCCATGTCACATTTTTACATGTCCACAAGACATGGGATTTATTGGAGTATGTTAAACATCACATGTTACAGCACGCAAGTTCAGCACTATTGTAGCGGATTGATTTCATTGTCATGGCGTTCACCTCTTGTTTGAATGTAAGTTGACTATAGCGATGATTTTGCAAACTGAAAAATAATTAAAACAGCTTTGTTTTTCATCAATTCTGTTTAGGATTTATTTTTATAAAGTTAGATTGGATCTGTGTATTTAAAATATGCCTTTAAAGATAAATCACAAATTGTGCCCTAACGAAGATAAGCTCGAGACAATAAAAAACCCGCATATAGCGGGTTTTTTACAATTCACCACCTTAAGCTGATTTTCTCGCTTGGTTATTTTTACGAATTGTAATCATCACCAATTGAACAGCAGCAGGTGTTACACCTGGAATACGGCTGGCTTGTGCCAATGTTTCAGGTAATACATTTTTCAATTTCATCGTAATTTCACGAGAAAGCCCTGAAACGATATCATAATCAAAATCAGCAGGAATTTTGGTATCTTCCAAACGCTTCATTTGTGCAACATCTTCTTGCTGACGGTTAATATAACCTTCGTATTTCACAGCAATTTCAATCTGCTCACCTACAAATGCAGATACTTCAGAAGCAGTTAATTCAGCAATTTGTGAAAAGTTGATGTTTGGACGTTTAAGTAAATCGATCGCAGAACATTCTTTAGAAAGATCAGCGCCGGTCAACTCAACGAATCTTTTCCCCATTGGATTGTTTGGTGCAGCCCAAAGGTGTTGTAAACGACCTGTTTCTTTTTCAACTGCTTCCATTTTTTCACAATAAGAAGCCCAACGCTCATCATCAACCAAGCCCATTTCACGGCCAATTGCTGTTAAACGTTGATCAGCATTATCTTCACGAAGCATCAAACGATATTCCGCACGAGAAGTAAACATACGATACGGTTCTTTGGTCCCTAAGGTAATCAAGTCATCAACAAGAACACCCATATACGCTTCATCACGTTTAGGCGTCCATTGCTCTTGATCCCATGCACGACGTGCAGCATTTAAGCCCGCCAATAAACCTTGTGCACCAGCTTCTTCATAACCTGTTGTACCGTTAATTTGACCTGCAAAATACAAGTTATTAATCGATTTGGTTTCAAGTGAGAATTTCAAAGACTGTGGATTGAAATAATCATATTCGATCGCATAGCCAGGACGAAGAATGTGTGCATTCTCCATACCCCGGATTGAGCGCACCAACTCAAACTGCACATCAAATGGTAAAGATGTTGAAATACCATTTGGATAAAGCTCGTGAGTATCCAGCCCTTCTGGCTCAAGGAATACCTGATGCGAATCTTTATCCGCAAATTTATGAATTTTATCTTCAATCGATGGGCAATAACGTGGACCTACACCTTCAATCACGCCTGTATACATTGGCGAACGATCTAAACCACCCCGAATAATCTCATGAGTACGCGCATTGGTATGTGTGATATAGCAATTTACTTGCTCTGGATGCATCGAAGCATCCCCCATAAATGACATGGTCGGTGATGGGAAATCACCCGGTTGCGGAATCATTACAGAAAAATCGACAGAACGCGCATCAATACGTGGTGGAGTCCCTGTTTTTAAACGACCTACTGGTAGATTTAATTCACGTAAACGAGCCGCTAAGGAAATTGATGGCGGATCGCCAGCTCGACCACCTGACGAATTATTTAGACCAACATGAATCACGCCACCTAAGAATGTGCCTGTGGTTAACACCACAGTTTTCGCATCAAAGCGAATACCCATCTGGGTCACTACACCTTTAACTGTATCGCCTTCAACAATTAAGTCATCTGCAGATTGTTGAAAAATATCTAAATTCGCTTGATTTTCCAGTGTATGACGAATCGCAGCTTTATAGCGGATACGGTCAGCTTGTGCACGGGTTGCACGTACAGCTGCGCCTTTACGCGAGTTCAAAATACGAAATTGAATACCGCCCTTATCCGCCGCCAATGCCATTGCACCGCCTAAAGCATCAATTTCACGGACAAGGTGAGATTTACCAATACCACCAATGGCTGGGTTACAGCTCATCTGCCCTAAAGTCTCAATGTTATGAGTCAAAAGCAGAGTCTGTCGACCCATACGCGCTGCAGCGAGTGCCGCTTCCGTACCTGCGTGACCGCCACCGATAACAATGACATCGTAAACTTTAGGATAATGCATAGTGATTAATGAGAGATAAAAGAATGACAGAAAATTATAGCAAATTTTTACTTCTAGTTTTAGGCAGTTTTACAAATATTATTCCCCTCAATCATGCATATGAACGATTAAACATCTCTTATACATAGGCAACATAAATTGACACTTCGTTTCATGACTGCCCTACAAATAGAATTTAACTTATCAAAAACTCACGATACGATAGATATTACACGGACAAATTATTTTTTTCGAGACTTTATATATAAGGAATATCATGATGAAAAATACCATGTCTAAAGTAATTACAGCATCTTTACTCAGTTGTGTTGCATTTAGTTTTGCCCATGCTGCTGATGAAAACACCAGCAAAGCTGAAGTGAAAAAGCAAATTCAGGTATGTGCCAAGAAAAAACAAGGAGACTGGGTGACCTATGCCAATAAAGGGGTAACTTTTAATGGTACTTGTGAACCAAATGAAAATGGTAAATTACAATTTAGCTTCCCTGCACCTGCAGGTGGCAACCCGACTGCCGCTGCAGCAGCGCCTGAACCGGCCATTGAAAACCGCCCAGCTGTAGAACAATCTGCTCCAGCGAGTGCAGATGTACCAGCAACAAATGAGGCATCTCAAGCTGAACAACCAGCAATGGAGCAACCTAGTCAAGCTGCTCCGAGCGAAGATCCGATCCAAGCTCAATGATATCTTTTGAGCATAAATACATGTTTTTATAAATAGCATGTGTAAAAAAGGTGATCCATTTAAAAGTGGGTCACCTTTTTTTATTTCGAGTACACAGACTTTCTTGATATAACAACCATATGCTTTACATCTGCTACGAAAGAATTGTTATTGGGTATATGAACAGATATTCATAACTTATTTTTCTAAGAAGATTTCCGAGTCATAGAATTTATTTTTCAATTTCACACCTTTCGATTACACTCAAATTGAGTACGGAATATTCACATATTTAATTAATGTAAAACAACAAAAAGGATCACACTATGGATTCAGGGATTATTACCATAATGCTTCCCCTCGCCCTCGCCATCATTATGATTGGACTTGGTTTAGAGCTTACACCAAAAGATTTTGCGCGAGTTTCTAAACACCCTAAAGCCGTATTGATTGCGTTGTTCTGTCAGCTAGTGCTTTTGGTCGGTATTGCTTTTATTATTTGTAAAGTACTTGCACTCCCACCTTTGCTTGCCGTTGGTTTAATGTTACTTGCTGCTTCACCAGGAGGTAGTACTGCCAATCTATTTAGTTATTTGTTTAAAGGTGATATTGCGCTCAATATTACCTTAACTGCAATTAACTCGGTGATTGCTGCCTTTACCTTGCCTTTAATCGTAAACTTTTCTATACAATACTTTATGAATGATGGTCAACAAATCACCATGCAATTCAGTAAAATACTGCAAGTTTTTGCAATAATTTTAATTCCTGTGTGTATTGGCATGCTCATTCGAAATTATGCGCCACACTTTACTGAAAAATTAAGTAAACCTTTGCGAATTTTCTCAGTGGTTTTTTTAATTCTCATTATTATTGGAGCAATCACCAAAGAACGTACGCATATCATGGAGTACCTGACGCAGGTTGGTCTAGCCACGGTGATTTTCTGTATTTGTAGTCTAGTTATTGGTTACTTTGTGCCAAGATTACTGGGTATTAATAGCGCCCAAGCACGTGCATGCGCATTTGAGATCGGAATTCATAATAGTACCTTAGCTATGACTATTGCTTTGACTGTAATCGCAAATTCTACTGTTGCAATGCCTGCCGCGGTTTACTCAATCTTTATGTATATTTTCGCTGCTATTTTTGGTGCGTTAATTTCAAGACATGCAGCAACTGAAACTGAACCTGCGATATAAAGCCATCATGTGCTTCAACTAAAATGGATGCTTAAGCATCCATTTTTTATTTTGCTACTGAATGTAAGCGTAACTTCTAAGTTTGGGCTACAATATTGCCTTTAAGAAAACGATTTAGGTCTTTGCCGTGAAGTGGTTACAAATTCATATTACTGTAGAACAAGCTCAAGTTGATTTTACTGAAACCTTGTTAAGTTCTTTAGGCGCAGTCAGCGTGACATTAGATGATGCTGAAAACCAAGACTTGCTTGAACCACTCCCTGGCGAAACTCCGCTATGGAATAAAGTGATTGTTACTGGAATCTACGCGCAAGAAGAAGGCGAAGACATTGATGTAACAGCACTAGAAACATTTATTCGCACCCAACTCCCAACTGAACCGATGCGCAGTGAATTTCTTGAAGACCAAGTATGGGAACGTTCTTGGATGGATTACTATGAACCAATTCAAATTGGTGAAAAGTATTGGATCGTACCTGAATGGATAGAACCACCAGAAGCGGATGCAGTCAATATTAAACTTGACCCAGGCTTAGCATTTGGTACGGGTAACCATGCATCTACTTTCCTTTGTCTACAATGGTTAGGCAAAACCGATGTTAAAGATAAAGTCGTGATTGATTATGGTTGTGGTTCAGGCATCCTAGGTGTTGCAGCACTGCTTTTAGGTGCAAAGAAAGTCTATGCAACAGATATCGACCCACAAGCTGTCTTGGCGACCAAGCAAAATGCTGAGCTGAATGGTGTTCTTGAAAATCTTTATGTTGGATTACCTGAAGAGTTCAATGCAGAATTTAAAAACCAACAGGCCGATATTTTAGTTGCAAATATTCTTGCAGGCCCTCTTATGTCACTTGCTGAAGAATTCTCAACTTTGATTAAATCTGAGGGAGAGTTCGCACTTGCCGGCGTAATTGAAGAGCAAGTTACTGATGTTTCTAGTATTTATTCTGAATTTTTTGATATAGTAGAAGTCAAGAAACGTGAAGAAACCTGGTGCAGAATTTCTGGGTCACGTAAGGCTGTTTAATCTATGAAAATATAAGTATTTATGACTGAAAAACAAACCCGATGCCCAAATTGTGCTTCAATTTATAAAGTATCAGTTACGCAACTCACCGTTGCGCAGGGTATGGTTTGTTGTCCAAAATGTTCACATAATTTTAATGCATTAATTCATCTACAAAACAGCCAGCCTACTCAACCAAGGGGCAATCCTGATACGCCAGTGCAGAATGAGGTACAAAACCTCATGACGACGAAACGTCAAATAGAAACCAATGTCTTAGATATTTTTAATCGTAAAATTGAAAACTCCAATATTGATTTAAGAACTTATTTAAATAATTTGAATTATTTTAACAATGAACCAGTCAACAACATTCCCAGCTTAAATCTATCACAAGGTTTAAATAACCACGGGCAACATTTGATCAAAACAAAAAGTAAGTTTTACTATTTGGCGTGGAGCATGATTAATCTTGCCCTACTCAGCATTTTATTATTTCAAATCCTTTGGTTTAATCCAAACTTAACTGATCGTTATCCGTTTTTGAATACTGTCTTTACTCAAACCTGTGCCATCTTACAGTGTGATACTGTTGATCAACGCTATAAACAAATTGTGATTAGTCACCTTAAAGTTAAAGCACTTGATAGACAGGAGACTCAATTTTCAGGTCAACTCAATAACCAATATTCTAAAAGCTTAGAATTACCCCTAATAAGAGTAACTTTAAAAACTCAAAATAAGGTCATAGCTACGCATGTGATTACACCTGAGCAATATCTGATTGAAAGTTTAGTTGGAATTAAGCGTATTCCTCAAAATAGCCCATATCCTTTTAAATTTGTTGTTACAGAGCCAAGAAAAAGTTTTGATCAGTACCAATTAGACATTATTCACCCTTAAAATTAAAAAAAATTATAAAAAAATGAAAAAAAATGTAGTTTTCTTGCTCATTTTTTCTTAGACAATGGTATCATACGCGCCACGAAAGCTTTGTCCTGCAAACTCCTCGCATTTTTTCAAAAAAAATACTGTTTTGTTATGTGCTTTATATCCAATATCGCGCAAGTAGAACATTTTTTTGTTTAAAAGAGTGTTGTAACAAATATTAATCTATTGTTACGCTTATTTTTCACTCAACTCGACGATTTGTGGCAAGCTAATTGTTCTTGTTTTAGAGCCAACCGTTTTAGGATCTAAAACGGAGCTCAGATTTTTTTAGACCACATTTATATATTACTTTACCCAAGTAATATTTTGATTTTCGGATTAACTCGCATGAATAGCAAATCTCCTATTTTTACTGCACAATCTGACGTCGCTCTTCGTATTCACGTAGATCGCGCAGTTCGTCACTATTTTGCACAATTGCAAGGTGAGCAACCATCACAAGTGTACGACATGGTGCTAGCAGAAATGGAGAAACCTCTTTTATCTGTTGTCTTAGAATACACACGCGGGAATCAGACTCGCGCTGCTGAGATTCTCGGACTGAACCGTGGCACTTTACGCAAAAAGTTAAAAGCTCACGGTTTAATGAGTGAATAAATGATAAAATGCTCACGGCTTGCGTGGGCATTTTTTTTACCTATATTTTGCCTACCTGTTCAATCTCTAGACTTAAAAACTGTTGACGAAGATCATGACTATTAAACGCGCTTTAATCTCTGTTTCTGATAAAACCGGGATCGTTGAATTTGCCCAGAACCTTGTTGCTCTTGGGGTGGAAATTTTATCTACTGGCGGTACATATAAGTTGCTTAAAGACAACAATGTGGCTGTAGTTGAAGTTTCAGAGCACACAGGCTTCCCAGAAATGATGGATGGTCGTGTAAAAACACTGCATCCTAAAATTCATGGAGGCATTTTGGCTCGTCGTGGTCTAGACGAAGCTGTCATGGCTGAACACAACATCGATGCAATCGATCTTGTTGTCGTAAACCTTTATCCTTTTGCTGCTACTGTTGCTAAACCAGACTGCTCGCTTGCAGATGCAATTGAAAATATTGACATTGGTGGCCCAACAATGGTTCGTGCAGCTGCGAAAAACCATGCTTCTGTGGGGATCATCGTAAATGCGACTGATTATGAAACTGTAATTGCAGAACTTAAAGCGGATGGTGCTTTATCTTATGCGACTCGTTTCGATTTAGCGGTTAAAGCATTTGAACATACTGCCCAGTATGACGGCATGATTGCTTCTTACCTCGGTGCACGTGTTGGTAAAGAAGAAGGTCAAGCTGACAAATTTGCCCGTACTTTCAATACCCAGTTAAATAAAGTACAAGATCTTCGTTATGGTGAAAATCCACATCAATCCGCTGCTTTCTATGTAGAATCGACTGCAACTGAAGCATCGGTTTCAACTGCTAAGCAGTTACAAGGTAAAGAACTTTCTTATAACAATATCGCGGATACAGATGCAGCACTTGAATGTGTCAAATCATTTGCAAAACCAGCGTGTGTCATCGTTAAACATGCAAATCCATGTGGTGTTGCAGTATCGTTAGATGGTCTTAAGGCTGCATACGATCTTGCTTATGCAACTGATCCAGAATCAGCATTTGGTGGCATCATTGCATTTAACCGTGAGTTAGATGTTGCTACAGCTCAAGCAATTGTTGACCGTCAATTTGTTGAAGTGATTATTGCACCAAGTATTGCCGATGGTGTACTTGAAGTGACTGGCGCAAAGAAAAACGTTCGTGTACTGGTATGTGGCGAACTTCCTAAAATTGATGAACGTGCTTCACAATACGATTATAAACGTGTCAATGGCGGTTTATTGGTTCAAGACCAAGACCTCGGTATGATCACCAAAGATGATCTTAAAGTAGTAACTAAGCGTGCTCCTACTGAAGCAGAAATTGATGATTTAATCTTTGCTTGGAAAGTTGCCAAATACGTTAAATCCAATGCTATTGTTTATGCTAAAGGCCGTCAAACCATTGGTGTCGGTGCTGGCCAAATGAGCCGTGTAAACTCTGCACGTATCGCAGCGATCAAAGCTGAACATGCAGGTTTAGTGGTTGAAGGTGCTGTTATGGCATCTGATGCATTCTTCCCATTCCGTGATGGCATTGATAATGCTGCAAAAGCAGGTATCAAATGTATTATCCAACCGGGTGGTTCAATGCGTGATGAAGAAACAATTGCAGCAGCAGATGAAGCTGGTATTGCAATGGTCTTCACGGGTATGCGTCATTTCCGTCACTAAGTTCACCATAAATCATTATTTAAAAATCCCCCTAAGTCCCTCTTTCATAAGAGGGACTTGTCACGAACTACAGGACTCTTTAAATTCGTGATACCCCATCCTGTATAAAGGGAGGTTGGGAGGGATTAAAAAAGGATACATAAGATGAAAATATTAGTTTTGGGTAGTGGTGGTCGTGAACATGCATTGGCATGGAAAATTGCGCAAGACGATCAAGTCACTAAAGTTTTTGTTGCACCAGGAAATGCGGGTACAGCAACTGAACATAAATGTGAAAATGTTGCTTTAGATATTCTCAACAACCCTGCCATTATCGACTTTGCAAAAAATAATGCCGTTGATCTCATTATTGTTGGTCCTGAAGCACCGCTTGTAAATGGAGTAGTTGATGCAGGACGAGCAGCTGGCCTTAAAATTTGGGGGCCAACCCAATTTGCAGCACAACTTGAAGGCTCTAAAGCTTTCGCCAAACACTTTTTAAAACGTCATCACATTCCTACAGCATTCTATGATGTATTCACCGAAGTGGAAACAGCCAAAGCATTCGTAGAAAAAAATGGCGCACCAATTGTAATTAAGGCAGACGGCCTTGCTGCGGGTAAAGGCGTCATTGTAGCGATGACCAATCAAGAAGCGTTTGATGCAATTGATGACATGCTTGCAGGCAATAAATTTGGTGATGCAGGTTCGCGTGTTGTTATTGAAGAATTCCTTGATGGTGAGGAAGCATCTTTCATATGTATGATTGATGGTGACAACATCCTTCCTATGGCAACTTCACAAGACCATAAACGTATTTTTGAAGCTGACCAAGGTCCAAATACGGGTGGTATGGGTGCATATTCCCCTGCCCCTGTAGTGACTGCAGATGTTTTTGACAGAGTCATGAAAGAAGTTATGCGTCCAACCGTAGATGGTATGAAAGCTGATGGTCATACTTACACTGGTTTCTTGTATGCTGGCTTGATGATTGATGAGCAAGGGCAACCTCGTGTCATTGAGTTTAACTGCCGCTTTGGTGACCCTGAAACTCAACCGATCATGATGCGCTTAAAATCTTCTTTGGTTGATTTAGTAGAAGCTGGTATTGCAGGTAACTTACCCGCTGAAGCTGAATGGGATGAGCGTAAAACTGTTGGTATTGTGCTTGCATCTAAAGGCTATCCTGAAACTTCGAGCAAAGATGACGTGATTTTGGGTTTAGATACCCAAATGACAGATGCTAAAGTTTTCCATGCAGGTACAGCAAATAATGCCAATGGTGATGTAGTGACTGCTGGCGGTCGTGTACTTTGCGTTACAGCGTTAGGCAACACAATTGGTGAAGCGCAAGCAAAAGCCTTGGAACTTTGCCAAAAAGTGACTTTTGATGGTGTCCAATACCGCAAAGATATTGGTTACCGTGCGATTGCTCGTGAAAATGCTTAAACTCGATTGAGTTGTAAAACCCGCTTAGGCGGGTTTTTTATTTGGTAAATCTCCAACGACAAACAGATCAAAAATTTACGTTTAAATAAAGATTATAAAACTCATATCTTCGTACATACATATTAGGTTTTTTCAGGTACAGCTTTTAGATGAATCACGTTGAGATAAGTTTAATTTTACTGAGTCTGCAAAAATACAAGAATAATTCCTGAAATTATATTCTTGTACAGATGAAGTATTATCTAATTCAATTGAAATATCTGACTGTATAAACCCTTCTCCAACCTCTTTTTTAAATTCATTCAAATCTGAGCAAAAAAGGTACTCTTTATTGTTTTTATCAACCTGCAAATTTCCACTCACAACATCACCCAAAGAATTCCGAACCTCCAGAAATAACCAATTTATATGATTTGCTTTCTCCACTACTCTATTCTTTACAGCACATATTTTTTTGTTCACTATCTTATATTCAAAGTTATCTTCATATTTTTTCTTATAACCATTTAGCAAGAGTAATACAATAGATAAAAATAATGCTGTTTTTTTCATTTTATCTCACTATAAAATATAAATTAGAAGCTATAGTCATTGGATTATCTAATAGAGTCCCCTTGAGCTTAAAGTCTTTAGGATTATTCATTATTGGTAGCATTAAGTCCTGAATATATTGCCTCCAAAATGGATTAGAATATTTTCTCCAATATGAACTAAAATTAGCCTCATTAAAACCTGATAGAATTCTAAAATAGTCAGAAACGATAGTTGCTTGTTGCTCAAAATTAAAATCATTAAATTTTGAGCCATATTTTAATTGATATGAATATGCATCATAAATACTATCAGGAATCAGCCTATCTAAAGGTTGTAAAATGATACCTCTTTTACTCAGATTAAGCCCTTTTTGGTATTGCCACACATGTGTCATTTAATGAATAAACGTCATTCTTGATACTATTGTTAAATCACGGCCATTACCAACATTTGTATTACCTTTAAACTTTGGATTAGAAAAATCAGACTGGTATACATCCGAACCCGTTAAATTATCAGGGTAATGAGGGCTTCCATATGGTGTAACAGGAACATCCTGTTTGGGTAAAATTGCACTATTAATAACTTTGACATTTTTATAGTTGATTGAGTCACGAAAGATCTTTTGACATATTGCTATCTCACCTGATGTTAAAGACCGATAATTTTTAGACTTATCTTCTCTAATAATTATTTTAGAGTCTGCAATTGTATTTGTTATAAGATTATCTGTGATAAATCTAATTACTGACTTACCTGAAGGTATTTCAGGCATATTAGGTAATTTAAATCCAGGAACTTCGGGCAAATGTAAATCAGGGACAATTTTAAAATCCATACTCTATTCCCCGCAAAAACAAGATTCAGTCCAACTACTATTGACGATTAAATCAACAGAAATAATTTTTACAGCACCATTTGTTTTCAACCTTTTTGTATTACCTTTATCATCAGTAACACCTTTACAAGTTGAGCCATCATCAAAAGTAACTAAATATTCAAGATTGGCATAAGGCTCACCATTTATATCTTGCAATTGTAACTGTTCATCATAAGTATTTTTCTGATATTCAATAAAATTATTTTTCATTAAAGGTGCTGTCACTGCATTACTCATTTCAACACTAGCCCCATTACTCATAACAGCAAGATCTGAAATTTTTAAATATTTTGAACCGCAAGTTGAACTATCACCATCAGCTACAGCACTCTTACCACTAACAATCACAAAACCTTGATTAGAAGCAATAGCCTTAGATTGAACTTTACATTTTGGACAAAAGTGTGTCATACCATCTAGATGCACTGCTTTACCTTCCACAAGAAAGAAACATCACCTAAAATTATGACTCCGCCATGATCAGTCTTACAACCAACTGTAATTAATGCTTTCATTATTATTTTCTAATTTATTATTGATTAAAGAATGTTCGATTTAAACATAACAATTTAAAAAAATGAATAGTTTTTATTACAAAAAATCTAATAAAAACAATAAATAAAATGAAAAATCAATAAATTAAATCAACCACAACCAATAAATCAACTTTGCCTTTTATTCAAAAATCCTCTTAGTCAATTCTTCTTTCCACTATCTCAAAACAACTAAACAGTATGAGTTCAGAAAAAAAACGCTTGTAATTGTAAAGTATCAGTCGCCTTTACGATTATTCATAGAAAAGCTTAATCCAACTTAATTTATAATAAAGATGTTGTAAAAATTTAGTTTGAATCGTAAGAACTCTCAACCTCATCAACACCACCAATGACCATTTGAAGCCAATCTAATAATTGAGGAAATTCCCGATACCCATCACTGGCTAGAAAATGTCCAGCATTGGGAATAATCTCATATGGAAACTCCAGTTTTTCTGCCAACGAGATACTTAAATCAGTTGGAACATATTGATCATTACTCGATATAAACATTTTTCGATTTAATATTTTATTTTTAAAAGAAAAATCCTTATTCGTTTCAGTGATATATGAATCTAGTTGAGGTAGTACTACCAATTTATTCGAAAATCCCGATACACAGACAACACCACCTATCTGTTGAAAATCCAATTCAGACAGGAAATCAAGCAGCGTAATACACCCCAAACTATGCGCAACAAAAAATGTATGTTGATCAATTTGAGCAATATTATTTTTTAAGGTTTGCTTCCACTGTAAAAGCTTTGGATTGTTAGAGTTCGGCAATGCGATCTTTACAACTTTAGTATTTTTATCTTGTAAATTTTCCTCAAGATAATCAAACCAATGATCATCCACCTTTGCACCATAGCCATGAATGATATAAACATTATTTTGAGCATATGCAGCATTTAGAAATAACAAACTGCTTAAAAAAAAGATGATTAATTTCATTTATTGATCTCTTTGATGTACATAAGATCTTCATGCTAAAGTATGACAGTAGTGTCAATGTCAATAACTGTTTGAATAAAATCCCCCTATTTCGCCTAACAATTTGAAATAACGCTTATCAGAGCACTGCTATAGATGCAGATCTAAGATTATTTTACTTATTCAAAAAAAAGATAATAAATCCTAAAAAATTTATATATTATGAATAAGTATAAAATTTAATCATTTATCGTTTAGCATTCAACAAAAGCATTTGTTTTCTTTATTAAATTAATAAAAACATTGATATTCATGCAACGACATCACCACCCAATGTCAACACGCAGCCACTATGTATAATTTTCATTTATTGATATGATAAACAAATCTTTAGAGTTTGTTTTAAACAATTAAAATTCTTTTAAAACAGGCTGCTAATCCTCAAATGTAAAGAATATAGATAGCGCAATCAGACAAGTACGTCACCGCATTATTTATTTTCAAAATGTTAAAAATTCGATTTAAATGATCGAGAATGCAAAGGACAAAATTCTACTGCATTTGCTACTTAGGACTTATTCATGAAAAAGCTGTTTGGCGTTTTACTTAGCGCGTCTGTGCTCACTCTTTCTGCTTGTGGAAAACAAGAAGCTCCAAAAAATGATGCTGCCCAAGCAGATGCAGGTAAAGAACAAGTCGTTACCATGGCTTCTACAGGTTCAGATGCAGATATTTGGCGCTATATCGCAACATTACCAGAAACAAAACAAGCTGGAATTAAATTAGAAGTTAAAAACTTCACTGACTATGTTGCAATGAATACAGCTGTGGCAAACAAAGAAGTCGATATCAATGCATTCCAATCTTATGCATATCTTGTTGCTTTCAATCAATCAAACAAAGAAAAAATTGCACCAATCTCTACAACATATTTAGAGCCAATGGGTATTTATTCTAGTAAAGTTAAAAAAGTTGAAGAATTTGCCAATGGTGCAACTATTGCTATTCCAAATGATGGCGCAAATGAATCGCGCGCATTGTTACTTTTACAATCTGCTGGTCTCATCAAATTAAAAGATGGTTTTGATTTAGTCAAAGGTACACCTGCTGATATTACTGAAAATGCAAAGAAAATTGTCATCAAACCAATTCAAATGGCGACTGCGGTACGTGCTAAAGATGAAGTTGATGCAATTGTTTTAGGCAATACTTTAGCAATGGAAGGTGGTTTAAACGTGCTTAAAGATTCAGTTTATTATGAGCCAGTTGACCAAACAACCAAAATGAATGTCAACGTACTTGCTGTTGCAGATGCACGTAAAGACGATGCCCTCTTGAAAAAAGTGGGTGAGTTATATCATGTTCCTGCTGTAGGTAAATATGTTCAAGAACACTTCGGTGGAACTAAAGTTGATGTGAATAAACCTGTAAGCTATCTTACAGAATCAAAATAGTTTTATAATGGATCAGGTCAATTGACCATTCTTTTATGAAAGGTCTATAGGCCCTCATAAAACAGGCAAAGTGAATTTGCCTGTTTTTTCTTTTTGCTATAGTTTTTGACGATATGATTGAATTTAAAAACATTTCAAAACACTATGAGTTGAAAGGTCAAACCATACGTGCACTGGATCAGATTAATCTTGAGATTCCAGCGGGCAGTATTTTTGGCATTATCGGCTATAGTGGTGCAGGTAAAAGTACCTTAATCCGTTTGATTAACTTGCTTGAGCGTCCTAACCAAGGACAAGTCATCATTAATCAAAAAGACTTTACGGCACTTGATGCACGTGCATTACGTCAAGAACGTGCAAATATAGGCATGATTTTTCAGCATTTCAATTTGCTACAAACCAAAACTGTAGCTGACAATATTGAAATGCCGTTAAAATTGCTTGGTGTCAGTAAAGACCAACGTGAAAAACGTTTAAATGAGTTACTTGAGTTCATTGATCTAAAGCATAAAAAAGATGCTTTTCCAGACGAACTCTCGGGAGGACAAAAGCAACGTGTCGGTATCGCACGCGCCTTGGCCAACCACCCCAAAATTTTACTTTGTGATGAAGCAACCTCTGCACTTGATCCACAAACCACGAAATCTGTTCTCGCTTTGCTTAAAAAGATTAATCAAGAGCAAGGGATTACCATTGTCATGGTTACGCATGAAATGGATGTGATCGAATCTGTTTGTGATTTTGTTGCCGTCATGGAACAAGGCAAAGTGATTGAAACAGGTTCTACCTTAGAAATTTTTAGTCAACCGCAACACCCCACGACTAAAAACTTTATTCAAACCGTTTTACAGCAACAACTCCCTGTTAATATCTTAAACAATCTCGAAAATCAAAATCATAAAAGTATTTATAGTCTGCAATTTTTGGGTACTTCAGCGCAAGAAACTGTGGTACAAGCAGCAATTAAGCAATTTGATGTCAGCTTAAATATTTTATTTGCCAATATGACTGAAATTAATGGTTCAGTGATCGGTCAAATGTTTATACAACTTTTGGGAGATACCGAAAGCATTCGCCAAACCATAAATTTCTTTGAAAAAAATGGGGTCAAGGTGGAACAGTCAGGAGTTAGACTATGAGAGAACTCATTGTACAATGGCTCACTACGCTCACAGCACCATTTTGGAAAAGCTCTTTAAGCATTGACCAGTTTGTTACAGCGATGCAAGAAACCATCCAAATGGTCATTTTTGCAATGCTGTTTGGTACCATTTGGGGCTTTGTTCAAGCAATTACCTTGCTGGTTACTCGCCCTAATGGCATTTTACCCAATCGCGCTGTTTATCAGATTTTAAATCCTATCGTCAATGCGCTACGTTCCCTACCCTTCATTATCCTGTTGATTGCGGTTTTCCCACTCACCAAAGCGATCGTGGGTACAACTATTGGTACTTGGGCAGCGATTGTACCGTTGACCATTTATGTTGGTCCTTATATTGGTCGTCTTGTAGAAACATCATTGCTTGAAGTGAATGAAGGGATTATTGAGTCTGCACAAGCAATGGGTGCATCGCCTTGGCAGATTATTTTTAAATTTATTATCCCTGAATCTCGTAGCTCACTCATCCTGAGCCTTACCACAGCAACCATTAGCTTGATTGGTGCAACAGCGATGGCGGGTGCTGTAGGCGCTGGTGGTATTGGTGATTTAGCAATTTCTTATGGTTATCAACGTTTCGATCAAAGTGTGGTTTATCTCACTGTGATTGTCTTATTGATCCTTGTACAAATTGTACAGAGTCTTGGAAATTGGTTATCTAAGCTTCGATAATCTTTGCATCTCATTTTCAATTCTTCTTACTTCTAAAATCATACCCTCCTTGTTGAGGGTATTTTTTATTTCTTGAGTTAGCTACAGATATAAATACTTATAAAATTTATAGATCCTTTTTAATTCTACTCATTTGATCATCTGCTCTTGATCAATCCTTCAGAACTGATTAAGTTATAGAAAACTTAAGAAATATTTGAAATGAATAATTTTACTCAAACAATCGCCTCACTACTCCTTATGCTACCTATTTGTAGTTTTGCGCAAGCTTCAGACGATTACACCACCACAGTAAAAGTCAATGGTGTAGAGCTCAATCAAGCGCTAAGTGCAACGCAAATTGAAAAATTGCTCGGAAACACCTCTCAAAAAACTATAAAAGCATTTTCTGAATGTAGTGGGAACTATGAATATTCAAGCTCTACTGCATCAGGGAAAAAACTGATGTTTGAAATTTATAGTGAAGACAATCCACAGATTAAGTCTAACTCCTTCTATAAAACCAAAAATAATTTTCAACAACTTGGCACAACCAAAGGACGAGTTTGGCTTTCTTGGACAAATGCACCAGCAATCACAGATACAATCCTGATTAACAATAAACCCATCACTAATCTATATAGCATCAATCAATTTAAAAAAGACTTCCCAAACAGCGCCAAAACTGGCACCAGTGTTTTAATTTTAACGGCATCGGAAGCCAAAGAGTTTTTAAAAAATCCTGCTGAGTTTGAAGCGGGCTATATCGCCTACGTCAATTTTAATTTTAAAAATGGCAAACTAAGCAAATTAGAAATCAACCAAGGGATGGCCTGTTAAGTTTTATTGAGAATAGCATATTGATCTATATGCTATTCTCTAAAAGAATAACCTACCATATGACTTGTTTGTTTAAGCAAATAACATGTCGCACTATCGAATTACATATGTTTTCACATAAAAAAGACTGTAATCAGCTTTCTAACTTGTCTATAGCCTGATTTTGCTATTAAATTTGTGTCAGCATATTCATGGAATTAAACGATGCAATTTAAAATTCACGTCATAGATGTAAAAAATCAATTACAAAACTATATTTGGCTGATCGAAGAAAGTCAAAGCCATGATATCGTTGCAATTGATCCCACTGAAGCATCACTCGTTGAAAATTATTGCCTTGAACATCAGCTGAATTTAAAACAAATTTGGCTCACACACTGGCATAAAGACCATATTGGTGGTGTTCCAGAATTGATCGCAGACCATAATATTCCTGTTTATGGGCCGCGCGCTGAACTGAGTCACATTCCTTTTATTACCTACCCACTACAACACGATGATCAATTTGAATTTCATGGATTAAACATCGACATTATCGCAGTACCAGGTCATACCCTAGGACATGTCGTTTATTTTATTGATGAATTAGACAGTGTTTTCTGTGGTGATACCCTTTTTGCTATGGGTTGTGGACGTATGTTTGAAGGAACTGCTGAACAATTTTATCACTCTCTCAATCGACTCGCCGCTTTACCACCAAGAACCAAAGTTTACTGTACACATGAATATACCCTTTCTAATGCACAATTTGCTTTGCATATCGAACCAGAGAACCGAGCAATACAACAACGTGCCGAAGAGATCCAACTGCTTCGTGAACATGGGCAAATCACATTGCCCAGTACCATTGAACTTGAGCTTGAAACCAATCCTTTTTTACGTGTCGAAAGTGCTGAAGAATTTGCGCGTATTCGCGCATTGAAAGATAATTTTTAAGCAATCACGATTATTGTCCTCACAATGTTAAAACTGCGCCAACCTAAGCCTCTGTTTTTAAAAGCCTCTCAGCGGGCGGTACTGATATTACATGCATATACCAGTACCGTTCAAGATATGAGGGCCTTGGCAAAATTTCTGCATCAAAATGGCTACACTTGCTATGCACCTAGCTACGCTGGACATGGTTTAACGATTGATGAGTTTCTCACTTACACTACAGAGGATTGGTGGCGAGATACACATAATGCTTATCAATTCTTAGAAAATCAGGGTTATAAGCATATTGCTATCATTGGGGTATCTTTAGGCGCAATTTTATCATTAAAACTCACTGAGTACTTTCCGATTGATGCTTGTATTAGCATGTCTGCAACACAGGATCGAAATGTAAATGATCTCTTTAAGCGATTAAAACACTATGCAGAATATCTTCATCAATTTCAGAATAGCGATTTAGAACTAGACATAAAAAGCTTAGAAAATAAAGCAACAATACAACTACACCAATTGCATCAGTTTATTGCTGTAACTATAAGCAATGTTTCTTTAATTCGCGCGCCTATTTTTTTATTGTATGGTGAATTAGATGATGTACATTATCAATCCAGTGCACAAATTATTTATAATCATGTCAATTCCACAGAAAAACAGATTAAAAGCTATCCCAAGACAGGACACCTCATGACCTTAGGCAAAGATCAGGCTGAATTATTTAGTGATATTTTAGATTTTTTACAACAACATCATCCTGTTCGACTGCAATAATCTATTCTTCTGTTAAATTTACTTACATTTATTCAAACTAAAAATGAGAAAATTTCTGCTTTTAAAAATAGATATCTTTGCATCAAAATATTACAAGGACAATTTCCACACTATTTTAACAATTTGTTTTATTTAACTATTTTATAATAAATTCACATTTTATTCATATTTATAGCAAAAAAATACGCAATGATACAAAAGCCTCATTTCTCAAATTGCTCAAATATTGATATAAAAAATAACTTTCATCAAGTTTCCCCTTTAAAAATTTAATGATCACCCCTATTAAATTTATAGGCAGGAATTAAGGAGATCTTCTGTGAAAAAGGTTGTAAAGGCAAAGAATTTAATCGCTTTTCGTATTTGGTTAGAAAAATTAGGCTATTCAGTAAAAAATTTAGCTGATGGAAAAGGATTTACTTTCAGCTTTAAAAAAGAATATGGTTTAGTCACTTGTGATTTATCAGGTAATAACTTAGCGATACAGCTCGGTGAAGAGTTTGAGGATCACTTAAAGGCTTAGTAAGTGTGTAAATGAAGTTTCTCTTTAAAAAGACCTAAACGATTTCGTTTAGGTCTTTTTTTGATCTGGATAAAATTAAATTCCCAAACCTATGACTAAGATAAGATACAGCATCATCAGAATAAAAATTTAGGCATAAAAAAAGCATGATTTTCATCATGCTTTTTTAAATTTGGTGGGGACGGAGAGACTCGAACTCTCACACCTTGCGGCGCTGGAACCTAAATCCAGTGCGTCTACCAATTTCGCCACGTCCCCGAATAAAAACTAACGTTTTAGTCTTTTTAAATAACTTGGCAGAGGATCAAGGACTCGAACCTTGACGAACGGTTTTGGAGACCGTCATGCTACCATTACACCAATCCTCTATAACACTTCATTTTGCTTCAGTACCGCAAAATGAATTGCTTGGTGGGGACGGAGAGACTCGAACTCTCACACCTTGCGGCGCTGGAACCTAAATCCAGTGCGTCTACCAATTTCGCCACGTCCCCAATGGCTGTGTATATTATAGAGATCGTTTTATTATGACAAGCCCTTTTTTCGAAAAAGACACTCGTTTGTTTAAATAAAAAACAAATGTTGCAAATACTGCTTTTTGTTTAAACAATTTGGCTTAATACTTGTTTTATTTGATAAATATTTGAACAACGTTGCCCTGTTTTTTTCATTAACATTGCTGTTAATACCATTTCAAAAATTTTAAATCGCTCTGGTAACACCACATTTAACTCCTGACAATGCAAAAATGCCCAATCTTGATAGCTTTTTGCAGATAGCCGCTGTTGTGTCAACCACTCCAACCAAACGATTCCCAACGCATAAATATCGGATTGAAATGATTTTGCTTGCGCATGAAACAATTCTGGTGCCATATACCTTGGTGTTGCTGTATGTGTCTCAATACTTGTTAGATTTGCGTCTTGAGCTATTTTTACAGCCTGTTCAAAGTCAATCAAATAACTTTTTCCACCCTTAACCCGAAAGTGCTCAACTTTGATATCGCCATGCAGATAACCATAGTCATGCAGATGTTCAAGCACATCTAAGCTGAGTATCAATCGTATACCAATTTCAGCCAAGCTAAGTAAATCAGGTGCATCCTGAAAAAGCTTTGGGACATCTTCCACCCATAAAGCTTGATCAATGACCTCTTCTTCAATTTTAAATTGCTGAAATGGATCAAATATTGAAAAGTTTAATATTACAGGCTGAGATTCTGTCTCCAATGCATTCAATTTGCTATAGCAGTTTAGCTCATTGAAAAAGTGCTGTTGATAACAGCGATTCGAATTTTTGAGCTGCAATTTCAACCAAAACCATTGCTGTCCCTGTTGAATTTGATAAACACGGCGACCAAATTTTTGACTTTGGATTGAATTATATGCAACTGGAAGAATTCTGCTTTGGCTCATACTTCGATCAATTGTTCTGCTGGTATATCTTTCGTCATAGGATGATTCAAAACTTCTAGACAATGTTGGATTGTTTTACCAATACGTGCATGTGTTTCTATACTTGAAATTTTTGGCCAAGTTGCACGCTCACCTTCTCGTTGCAACAGCTTAAATAGATATGGGCGTGGGTTCTGTAACATATAGCTATAATGGCGTAGACTATACTCCCCAATAATATTGACATCACCATAGTAGCGCTGGTCAATAATACCGTAACCGTGATCGAGTAAACGACGCATAGATGGCACTCTTCCCATACGACCTCGAGCAAAATCCATGATCCCCATTGCAGCCATGCGTCCTTGACTACGTACGATACGTTCAGGCCAACTCAGTAAATCTCTACGGTAACGTTCTTCATCATTTTGCATAAACGGTACAATATGTGGATTAACCTGACTGGCAATGGTGTAATTCAAATTATAAAGACGTGACATGCGCTCTTGAGGGAAATCATTTCGTACGCTGCCATCCACCCAACGGGTATTGGCCAAATAAGGAGTATGTACACCATCGTAACGTTTACTAATTAAACGCACAGGTGGAAATAAAACAGGTACAGCACAGGATGCCAATACTGCACTCCAGACCAACAAATCTGGTGAAGTATATTTATTCATGATGCGTACATCTTCTTGAGAAACATCATAAGGTGCAACGGTGACATTAATATCTAATCCTGATTTTTCAAAAGCCTCATGAAAAGTCACATCGCCTAAATTTTCAACCAAGAAT
Organism: Acinetobacter legionensis; assembly: GCF_048551735.1. Lineage (NCBI taxonomy): Bacteria > Pseudomonadati > Pseudomonadota > Gammaproteobacteria > Moraxellales > Moraxellaceae > Acinetobacter > Acinetobacter legionensis. The sequence continues at coordinate 52,397 of NZ_JBIMBV010000006.1, read as the reverse complement.
TTTTTAAGATATCGGACATCTGCAAAACCACCATTGCCTTTGATTAATTCTTTTACACTACGAAAGTGAAAAGCTTCGCTATAAAATTGGTCACCACTGAGTAAGTTTGGAATTTCACCTGGTTCATTTACCCCCAACATCGCAGTCATAATTGCGCCAGCACTCGAACCTGAAAGTACTTTGGGCATCAAGTCTTGTTCCATCAATGCTTTACAAACGCCACTATGAAATAAACCCAATGTAGCCCCACCTGAAAACATCAATGCAGGTTGACCATAGGCCTTTTCACAGTTTTCAAAAAACTTCCTTTTACTTTCATGACATAAAGTTTGGCAACCATCTGAAGCGATGAATGCCAAACTATTACTCACTTCCTCAATATAATCTTCAATTATTTTTTTTGTCCCAACATAGGTATGCGCAAATAACATCGGGTGCCCAATATTGGCAACATCATGACTAAATCCCTCTCTAAGGATATACATCAAGTCTTGGGTTCGATTTTGCATTCGGTAACGGCGTAATAAATTTAATCGATGGGAAATAATTTCAGCATCAAAATATGGTGAGGTATTATCTAGCTTCCACTCCTGTGCCCCCGTTTCTTCATCCAGTTTTAACGCTATAGATTTCCACTCTTCATAGTTTTCTGCATGTTTCAGTTTTCTTTTTAGTTTTTTAATACGATAAGCCTGATGCGGATTTAAATCTTGAGTAAGTTCTAATAACATTTCTAATATTCCTTTGATTTTTAATCCGACACTTTTAAATACCTGTCGATAAACTATGCTGAAAAATAACCAGATAATCAATTACCATAAGTCATTTAATTCTTGCTTTAGATTCCAATTATCGCCTATTGAGATTAGCTCAATAAAATTACTGTGCTAATATCAACCACACAATGTAATTTCTGAAAATAGCGAACGGATATGGCAACTTTCGACTTACCTGACAATATCATCCAAAAATTATCCACTGTTCTGGATCAGTTACATCAAGTCCTTCCTGAAAAGAAACAAGATACTGACTTTGAAGCAGTGGCTTTTAGGTGGCACGATAAACAACTCAAAGCGATTTATAACCCGAAAGCAATGCATTTGGATGATCTTAAAGGGATTGAACGGCAGAAAGCTAAAATTTTACAAAATACTGAACAATTTCTACACGGCTTACCTGCCAACGACATTTTACTGACTGGCTCACGCGGCACAGGAAAATCATCCATAGTTCGCTCTTTACTTACTCAGTATGCAGAACAAGGCTTACGTTTAATTGAAATTGAACGAGATGATTTGTCTGACTTGCCTGAAATTCAAAAAATTATTAAAGATCGACCAGAAAAGTTCATCGTTTATTGTGATGACTTGGCATTTAATGCTGAAGATGAAAATTACCGTAGTTTAAAAAGCGTTTTAGATGGCTCGCTACAATCTGGTTCAAGTAATTTTGTGATTTACGCAACCAGTAACCGTCGTCATTTATTGCCCGAATTTATGCATGAAAACACGCCTGTAACCAAAGTCGATGTGCCGCAATATAAAGAGTTGCATCCGCAAGAAGCCATCGAAGAAAAGATTTCATTATCAGATCGTTTCGGTATGTGGTTGTCTTTTTATCCAATGGATCAAAATCTTTATTTAGAAATTGTGGAACATTATTTGGCAAAAGCAGCAATGCCCTTTACTGAGGATGTTCGTGCGGAGGCTTTAAGATGGTGTCAGGCACGTGGTCAACGTTCAGGTCGTGCAGCATATCAATTCTCTAAACATTGGATTGGTTCAGAACGTTTAAAGGCATTATAAGCCCAACTTTTTTAGATATACAAAGCTCTAACTGAATAATAGTCAGGGCTTTAAATTATTCATCAAATAAATCGGTTCAATATACATGACCAAGCTAAGCGAATAGCAGACTCTCCAATAAAAGATCATATTTTTATTGGCTTAGTCATCCTAAACTTATTTATCGCACATTAAAGTGTCCCTGCGTGTTGGTCTCATCTGAACACAATCGCACGGACGAACACTGCTACTTTATTTAATCCATATGATTCAAATAAAGCTTAATTTCTTTATTCCCATGCAAAACCGCCTGCCAACATATAACTCAAACTGACTGCTGGTTAATCATGCAACTAAAAGCCAAAATTAAAAAATTCAGTATATTTAGATATATTTCAACAACTTAAATGCAAATCAATAATTCATCCAGAACATTTTATTTCAGCACATCACAGTTTAAGCGTGATAAAATAGCCGGCAGTTTCATATAGGATAGGTCTATGCAGTTTGTTCATCTTGGTATTCATACCGAATTCTCTATTACAGAATCGATCGTACGTATACCTGATCTGATTAAAGCTGCCGCATCTGATGAAATGCCTGCTTTAGCCATTACAGACCTATCCAATCTGCATGCAGCAGTTAAGTTTTACAACAAATCGCTGGGGAAAGGGATTAAACCTATTTTCGGCAGTGTAATTCGATTAAACGATGCCAACCATAAAGCAACTTTACTGGCGATGACCAATAAGGGATGGCGTGGGCTGACTGAAATTGTCTCTCGTGGCTTTATTGAAGGACAACAACTGTCGATTCCATGTGTACAAAAAGAGTGGGTGCTTGAACAGTCTCAAGACATCATTGTACTTTTGGGTCTACATAGTGATGTCGGAGAAATGCTTTGTGCAGCTTATCCTGAAAAAGCCGAACCGCTGTTAGAACAATGGATCGAAAAATTTGGCAATCGTGTTTATTTAGCATTGACGCGAACAGGTCGCCCATTAGAAGAAAGCTTCAATGAAGAAGCAGTTAAACTTGCTGCAAAATACAATATTGGTGTTGTAGCACATAATGATGTGCATTTTGTTAGACCAGAAGATTATGAAGCACATGAAGCACGCGTTTGTATCGCAGATGGATATGTTCTAGGTGATAATAAACGCCCTAAGCACTACAGCCCTGAGCAATATTTTAAAACCTCTGCTGAAATGATTAAGTTATTCGCAGATATTCCAAGTGCGATAGAAAACACCTTACAAATTGCAAAGCGTTGTACAGTTTCACTCCGTTTAGGATTCCATGATCTACCAGACTATCCGATTCCGGAAGGGCATACCATCCATTCTTACTTTGAGCATCTTTCTGAAATTGGTTTAGAAGAACGCTTAGACTTCCTTTATCCTGTTGAAACACGTGATGAAGATTGGGCTGAAATTCGTAAGCCTTATGATGAACGTCTGGCCTATGAGCTTGGCATTATCAATAAAATGGATTTCCCCGGTTACTTCCTCATCGTTATGGACTTCATTCAATGGTCTAAAAATAATGGTGTTCCTGTAGGCCCTGGTCGTGGTTCAGGTGCAGGCTCACTGGTCGCTTATAGTTTAAAAATTACCGACTTAGACCCGCTGCGTTATGACCTACTCTTCGAGCGTTTCTTAAACCCAGAACGTGTATCCATGCCCGACTTTGATATCGATTTCTGTATCGCTGGGCGTGATAAGGTCATCGATTATGTGGCACGCCATTATGGTCGTGATGCGGTTTCTCAGATTGCAACCTTCGGTACCATGGCTGCTAAAGGTGCGATTCGAGATGTAGCAAGGGTTTTAGGTAAATCTTACGGTTTGGCAGATCGTATTTCTAAAATGATTCCGACTAAACCTTTAGGTCTCACCTTAGAAGAATCTATTGAGGCTGAACCACAACTTAAAGATATCGTTACCAATCCATCCAACCCAGATTATGACGATGCTGCTGAAATCTGGGAAATGGCGCTCAAGCTTGAAGGCATTACCCGTAATACTGGTAAACACGCTGGTGGTGTGGTCATCGCACCAACCAAAATCACCGATTATTCGGCAATTTTGTGTGAAGCTGATGGTACGGGGCGGGTTGCCCAATTCGATAAAGATGATGTAGAAGCTGCAGGTTTAGTAAAATTCGACTTCTTGGGTTTACGTAACCTTACTGTAATTGAAGATGCGATTCAAAATATCAATAAGCGTATTCAATCTGATAAGCCGTTAAATATTTCAAACATTCCCTTAGACGATCCTAAATCCTATGCAGTATTTGCTGATGCAAATACCACCGCGGTATTCCAGTTTGAATCCGTGGGCATGAAAAAAATGCTTAAAGAAGCACGCCCAAGTAAATTTGAAGAAATTATTGCCTTCGTATCCTTATATCGACCGGGTCCAATGGACCTTATTCCTGACTTTATCCATCGTATGCATGGTGGGGAATTTGAATACTTACATCCGCTGTTAGAAAGTGTACTCGAACCCACTTATGGGATCATGGTATATCAGGAACAGGTGATGCAAGCCGCACAGTTCTGTGCTGGCTATACACTGGGCGGTGCAGATTTACTTCGTCGTGCGATGGGTAAAAAGAAAGTCGAGGAAATGGTCAAGCAACGTGCCACCTTTATTGAAGGTGCTGCGAAAAAAGATATTGATGAAGGTACAGCCAACCATATCTTTGACTATATGGAAAAATTCGCAGGCTATGGTTTTAACAAATCACATGCCGCTGCGTATGCTTTAGTTGCCTATCAAACGGCTTGGTTAAAAGCACATTACCCTTCTGAATTTATGGCTGCGGTCATGTCTTCGGAAATGCAAAACACTGATAACATTGTGTTTTTAATTGATGACTGTCGAATCAACAATTTAGTGGTATTACCGCCATCGGTAAATATGTCGTTCTACCAATTCTATGCCAGTGATGTAAACACCATTATTTATGGTTTAGGTGCAATTAAAGGTGTCGGCGAACAGGCCATGCAATCCGTGATTGATTCACGTGAGCAAGATGGTCCTTTTAAAGATTTATTTGATTTCTGCCACCGTGTAGATTTGAAAAAAATCAATAAAAGAACATTGGAAGCATTGATTCGCGCTGGTGCACTGGACTGTTTGGGAATTGAACGCTCAAGTTTAATGGCTCAACTTCCTGAAGCTGTCCAAGCAGCTGAACAAGCACGTTCAAATCGTGAAACGGGTATCATGGACTTATTTGGTGAAGTTGAAGAGGTTCAACGTAAGCCTGCTAAACCTGTAAAGCCTTGGTCAGATGAAGTGCGTCTAAAAGGCGAAAAAGATACACTAGGTTTATATCTGACAGGTCATCCAATTGATGTCTATCGTGCAGAATTAAAATCCTTTATTCCAAATAAAATTAATGAATTAACCCCAACTCGCCGTGGTGTAACTACTGTTTTCGCAGGTTTAGTGGTCGATATTGCCAATTTCCCAAATCGGATGATGATTACCCTTGATGACGGCACAGCACGTATCGAAGTCTCTGCAAATCATGAACGCTTCCAACGCTTTAAAGACATTATTCAAAATGAAAAAGTGGTTGTGATTGAAGGTGAAATTTATGAACGTGAAGGTTTTGACCGTCCTATGGGACGTTTGACCAAAGCATTCACTCTCAATGAAATTCGACAAAAGCGTGCCAATAGCATTGCCATAACACTGAATACTGAAGTGATGACTAAAACTTTAGCCTCGGATATTCAAAAGATCTTACTGCCCTTCTGTAATGTCGATATGTGCCAACATATCCCAATGCAGATCCAGTTAGATTACGACTATGCCACAGCTGAGTTACATTTAGGTCAACAATGGAAAGTTGCCCCATTGGATGAGTTACTTTCGAAATTACGTGATTACTTCGGTAAAGAATCTATTCATATTGAATACCAAGTCAAATCTAAAGCGGCAAAAGCCGTTGATCATCGTGGACTTGCCCAACCGACTCAAGTTGCACCGCCACCAGAAAATATGAGTATGGATGATGCAATGGATGACTATATGGCAGATGCAGGCCAATTCTCTTAACCTCCCTATTTGAATTTAAAGCTTAATATTTTGGAATATTCATGGATATTTTCGACAATGCTGTGATTTCACAGCATTTAAGTCATGTACGTATTGTCATGGTCAATACCACACTTCCTGCCAATATTGGAAGTGCTTTACGTGCGATGAAAACAATGGGCTTAACTAAACTTGTGCTTGTTGCGCCTAAAACCTACCCTCACCCAGATATAGATGCGTTGGCAGCTGGTGCAGCAGATCTGATCGAGCAAATAGAAATTGTCGACAGCTTAGAAAATGCCATTAAAGATTGCCATATTGTATTTGGAACCAGTGCGCGTAGTCGCACCATTCCGTGGCCTTTGCTTGATGCACGCCCTGCGGCTCAAAAATCAATGCAAGCGGTTATTCAACACCAGCAAGAAATCGCTATTGTCTTCGGTCGTGAAGATCGTGGTTTAACCAATGAAGAGCTTGCACTGGCAAACTTTCACGTTACAGTCCCAGTAAATAGTGATTATGGCGTGTTAAATGTCGCTCAAGCAATTCAAGTGCTGTGCTATGAAATGCGTATGGCAACGTTAGAACTGGCTGATAAGAAACTGGATACTGAAGCGATGATGCGTGTAACAGATTCAGAAGATATGCACTGGGATGAACCTTTGGTCACACACGAACAAATGGAACAGTTTTATCCGCATATTGAAAAAATGTTGGCTGAAATCGAGTTTTTAGACCCTAAAAACCCACGTTTACTGCCTTTACGCTTGCGTCGATTATTTGGGCGTATACAATTAGATAAGATGGAATATCATTTATTAAGAGGCATTTTTAGTCGAGTTCAAGCCTTAAATAATGGTACATGGAAAAAGTCAAAAGATGAGGATCAAAACTAATGCTAAAACAGCTTAAAGAAGATATCCAAGCTGTATTTGCGCGAGATCCTGCTGCGCGTAATACATTTGAAGTTTTAACCACATATCCTGGGATACATGCATTAATCATGCATCGTGTTGCCCATGAATTATGGGAAAAAGATTGTAAAACTTCAGCGCGTATTTTGTCTTCTTTTAGTCGTTTTGCAACAGGTATTGAGATTCATCCTGGCGCTAAAATAGGTAAACGCTTTTTTATCGATCATGGCATGGGTGTGGTAATTGGTGAGACAGCAGAAATTGGTGATGATGTCACCCTGTATCATGGAGTGACTTTAGGTGGCACAACATGGAATAAAGGTAAACGTCATCCTACTTTAGCTGACGGTGTTGTGGTGGGCGCAGGTGCAAAAATCCTAGGCCCTTTTGTGGTGGGTAAAAATGCTAAAGTAGGTTCAAATGCTGTGGTGACAAAAGCTGTACCGGATGGCGTCACGGCTGTAGGTAATCCTGCTCGCTTTATTAGCAAAGATAAAGAAATCATCTCAACACCTGAACCAAGTTGTCCAGAAGAAATGAGCAGTGTTATTGAAAATACAGAATTTCAAGCCTATGCAGCTGTACCAGAACAATCCGATCCTATGCTTGATGGTATGCGTGTTCTATTAGATCGCTTAGAACAAAATGAAAAGCGCCTCAATATTTTGTGCCAGCGTTTATCAATTTTAGACCCAACGTTCAATTTACAACACAATATTGAGCAGCCTTTGAGTGAAGATGAAATCAAAATCATTGAAGAAGTTAGACGTGAATGTGAGGCGCAAAACCATTCATCGAAAGCATAAGGCTGCTTGGGGTCTGTTGACAATTCGTCTACGTTTGCGACTACGTGTGTTTTTTAGGCGATACTAGGCGCGAAATATGAAATTTAGTCATTCTAAATGATGAGAAACATTGTTTCGCAAACTAACGAAGTAGCGGCAAAAAACACGCTAGTCCCCCGCTGTGCCTTGCGCTGCAAACAAAGCAGTACTTTGTTCTTGCTCAGGGTAGTGGCTAAAATTATCTCAGCCTTCGTTATGAAACTCGAAAACAGTCTCGCTATTCTCTTTGTTTCATCCCCTGCCTGCTCAATTTTAACCTACAACGCAAGCCATTTATGAAATGTCAACAGACCCAACTACTTTACAAAATGAAGTGTCAATAGACTGTAATGTATAATTTTTAATAATACGAACCAAATCAAGTTGCATGTTCAGACGTCTTTTCATAGACTGATGCCCATGCACGTTTTTTAATATAAATTAATGGAAGAAACACATGACGATTAAGCCTTTGGCATATGCATTACTCGCAGCTTCAGTACTTACGGCGTGTTCAACAACACCCATCAAGCAACAAAACAAAGTAGATGTAAACGAGCCTTTTATTTACACTGAGCCTGAATTGTCTCCTCCGTTCTATGCACTAAACCCTTTCGATTACTCTCAACCACCTGTTTTTGAGTTGGAGTTAAAAAAAGCATCGGCTCAACCTGTAAACAAACTTGAAGTTACTGATCCAGCAAATCCAAACCAAAAAATCATTTTAGATACCAATAAACTAATTGTACCTACAGTGAATAGCTCACAACGTGCTATGAAGTATGCAGTACTTGCGGAAAACAATGAAATTGACATCACTGCTATTGATGATTTCTTGCAAATGGTTGAAGGTAAAGCACGCCATTACCCACCACAATTTAGTGACCGTAAAGAGCGAAAAGGCTTTGAGGGTAAGTTAAAAGAAGTCTCTACTCAGCTTGACCAATTAGCCGCTGCACCAAATGCTTCTTTTGATATTTTGATTCGTGCATTTAAAGCAAGTATTTTGGGCCGTAACCTTGACCTTGGTTCATCTTATACAACTAAATCACTAGAATATGCTCAACGTATCCTTAAAATCAACAAAGATGATGCTGAAGCAAACTTGTGGTTTGGTTTCTCTTTATCAGAGGGTGGCGGTCAAAAAGAAGCCATCCCATATTTAGATAAAGCTATCAAACAAGGTGTTCAAGAAGCCTATTTATCTTCTGCAAATAACTTTATTGGTATGGAGCAAAAGAAAAATGCAATCCAAACCTTGAAAAATTATAAAGTGAAATACCCAGAAGAAGCTGAAGTTGCAGATCGTTTAATTGAAGAAATTGAAAAACAAGGTCGTTACAACGTTTGGCAGGTATTAAAAAATCCAGCACAGGCAAAATAAATTTATAAAATATAAAAAATAGACTGAACATTCAGTCTATTTTTTTTGTTTATCAATTGAATAAAACTCACGTATGATTCAGACAAAGATTGATCTAGTTAATGATTATGCAATACTCAAAAAACAATATTTTGCTTTGTGCTCTGGCAATTTGTCCATTGATTTTATCCGGATGCCAAGTTGTCAGTGTAAAAAATCAAAAGGTTAATGTAACTATTGCCAATGAACGTGACAGCATTTTGACACGTTCAAAAATGAGTGAAGCCAGCTTAAATGTTTTGTCAATGACTGGACGAGAAGCCAAATCATGTACAGATGAACCCGAAAAATGTGTGGCAGATTTAGCTGAAATCCCACAGATTCAAGATGAACAACTACTTTCGACCGCAAGTGAAATTTACTTAACCAAAGCAATCAATCTGGGCGACTCATCAGATTGTAAAGTCAGTCTTTTTTCTAAACATCAATCCACTGACAAGCAACAATCCTCCCAAAAAAACTATGAGCAATGTTTAGATCAGCAGATGGTGATGTTAGATAATAGCATCCGCTATAGTTATGCCTATTTATTTAAAACTGAACGCCAACCCCAAGACCGTATTTTTAATAACCGACAAGTTCAGATACGTGACTTTTATAATCAAGCATTAGCTAAACTGATTTCGACATATGCCCTAAGAAATAAAAACCAAAAAGTAGCAAAACAAATTAAAGTTGGCAAAAGCACTTATCGTATTAATTTTAATGGCTATCCTGCACTGGCTCAGATTGAACTTGAGGATCTTGTTTCGAGCTATAACTTAAACTTCTCAGGGTTACGCTCAATCAACCGTAGAGACGGTTTCGGTGCAGAATTTGTTGCAATTTTACCCAACACCACAGCACCTGAAGAAAACAAATATATTGTAAATCCATTTGATTATAAATACAAAAATGGCATGAATCCCAACATTCATCAACCACGTTATTTATCGGTCAGTATTGTAGCACAACCTGAAAATTCAAAGGAATCACTACAAAACATCTTACATAACCCAAATTTTCAACTGAATGTTTATGATCCTTATAGCATTGAAAATTTAAAAATTGGTGGCAAACAATACCCGCTTGCGGCAAACTTTTCAGCGCCCTATGGTCTATGGCTGGCTCAAAATAATTTAGGTATTGCGGCTTATCTGAGCTTAATTGATCGCGATCAAAGCCTGACTATGCCTCATTTGTATATGCTTGAACCATACAACCCAAATAAGAAAGTGATTGTTTTGGTACATGGTCTCGCCAGTAGCCCGGAAGCTTGGATTCGCTTAACTAATGATATTATGGGCGACAATGTATTACGTGAGCACTATCAAGTTTGGCAGGTCTTTTATTCCACTAATATGCCGATCTTAGAAAGCCGTTTTCAGATCAATGCCATCATTAATCAAGGTTTTGCTTCAATTAATCAAAATTCTGCTTCTGCTAAAGATGCTGTGTTGATTGGGCATAGTATGGGCGGGATTATTGCGCGCTTACTCGTCAGTGATGCCAATCTGACACAACCAGCCTTAAAGATGTTGAACAATCGTAAATTTGATAAATTTAAAGATGATCCAATGTTCAAATCTCGTTTGACTATTCAATCTATACCTAATTTTGATCGTGCTATTTTTATTTCAGCACCACATCGTGGCACTGCATTTGCTGATCGCTGGTTCACTTTAGCTGCTCGTCGAATTATTAAGTTGCCAGGTGCATTCTTGGGGGCTTTAGCTGACTCTATTGATGATCGTGATTTAAATGCAAAAAACTTTTTAAAAGATGTTGGGCATGGACTGATTCAAAATGGTCCAAGTGACTTAAGCCATAGCTCAAATTTCACCAAATTGACTGAAAACGTTATGCCGAAGAAAGACATGATCTATCACTCAATTATGGGCAATATCACCAATAGTACAGATCCTAACGTAATGACCGATGGAATCGTTCCATATACTAGTTCACATTTAGACGGTGCAGTATCTGAGAAAATTATCAAAGGTGGTCATTCGATCCAAGAGACACCTGAAGCGGTATTGGAACTTAGACGGATTTTAAGATTACATTTGACTGAACTTGGACTTTATAAACCATAAACTCAGCTTCTAAAGAAATAAAAATGCCAGTCAATCTTAAATTGGCTGGCATGGAGTTATTGGTTTTATAAAAATTTATCCGAATCAGTGAATAACGCACTTATGAATCAATGGTTCCGGCAAATAGTGCAATCACATCTGCTTCGGTTAATTTTTTTGTCTCATTGTTAAATGCATAAAATTCGGGCTTATTGTCTATAAAAATTTCCATATTAAATTTTAGTTCTTGAAGCTGTTGATCCAGAGCAAATGCATTGATATTGCAATAGCTTCGGTCTTTGGTCCGCCAAAACAAATTCGTTCCACAACAATTGCAGAACCCACGTTCGCCCCATTCAGAAGAATTATAAATACTTAAGTGATCATCTTGAGTAAACTTTAAACTACCCTGTTCTACATCAATCGTCATAATTACACCGCTCGTTTGTCTACGACAAATTGAACAATGACACGCATGAACATCATGATTTTTTAATTCAACCGTAAAAGTTGTTGCCCCACAAACACATTGCCCTTTCATAATAATTTCCTTATGTTTTATAAATTTTCAATAAAGATACTACAATGATGTAGAGAAATTATAGTGAAACAGATATTTTTTATCATACTCATGCTTTTTAATTGAAAACCTAAATGATTCACTCTAAATTAGTCAATACAACAATTTAAATATAATATTTGGAAAAGTATGCGTTATAAAATTATAGATGTTTATCAGCTCCAAAATATTCAACGGTATATTGCTAAGTGTTTAAAGACACAATCACCTCAATTCATCGTAATTGAAACTGATCAGACCTTATGTAAAGAGCTCGATATTATTGATGTCGACTTACAAGCATCTATTGCAACTTGGGCAACGGGTGAAAGAATTGATTTAAAAATCATTCATCAATCCAACCATATTGAAAAATTCTACGATTTTGAACATTAAAAAGATCAACTCAATCGTTCAAATTCAATAAAAAGTTTGACAGTAAATCCCCCAACATCATATTTTACTTTAAGTTCTCTTTTAGAACCCTATATAAAGGATAAATATATGAAACACCCAAAAGAAATGACAGGGCTTGAATTTCTACAAGCAATGGTTGCTGGACAAATTCCTAGAGCATCGATTAGTGAAACCATCCCAATGGATTTACATGAAATTTCGCATGGTCATGCAAGTTTTAAAGTCAAAGCGGACCAACGTTATTTAAATCCTTTAGGCGGCGTACATGGCGGTTTTGCAGCAACAGTTTTAGACTCAGCAACAGGTTGTGCAGTACATACCACCCTAGAAGCAGGCGTAGGTTATGGCACCATCGATTTAAATGTAAAAATGTGCCGCCCTGTACCTCAAAATAAGCAATTATTTGCTATTGGACAGTTGATTAATTTAAGTAAAAGTCTTGCCATTTCTGAAGGGAAATTGGTCGATGAAGATGGCAAATTATATGCACATGCAACAGCGACCTGTATGATTATTCGTACATAATTGACTGCTTAGAGTGCTATTTATATTGAATAGCACTTATTCAGCATTAGCCTTCGGTTCATCAACATACATCTTACCCATCTTCAACTGTTTTAGGCTCTCATCCCATTCCAAATTACGCTTACAATTGATTGCTTCTGCACGGCTAATTTCTGCCATGTTTTGCCCACAATATCCCCCACCAACTTCGACTTGAACGATAGCTTTGGCTTGATTATTGATAATCTGATAAGAAAATACCGCACTGTTAAAAATTTCTTGTATGGTTTTATGATCTTTAGATTGGTAGATCACCAGCTGATCTCCCCCATGCCCTCTAAATACACCATCTTCAACACACCGAATTGAGTCAGGTTCATAAATATATTCTGGCTGATCATCCCCAATTAAATCCACAACCGTAACAACATCTTTCATATCAACCGCTACAGCTTGCTTACAATGTTTCTGTGCATCTTTTACCTGCTGTATAAGCTCATCAGGATAACTTAACGTTTTAGATTTTCGCTCTATTTTTGCTTCAGTAATAGTTGTAGGAATTTCGACTTCAATCTCACTGCTTGCCTTTCCTGTATCAACTTTTGCACTCTCAACTTTGTCATTATCTGCTGCAATCGCAACTTTTTTCGTAGACTCTACTTGAGCTGCATTCTGAGAATTTTGCTGAGAGCAAGCACTTAAGAAAACAAGTCCTGATAAACTCAAAATATTAATGATGTTCAAAATATTTTCCTAAATATAAATAGGGTTTGATGTAAAATTTTATGTAAGGTTTAATAATGGAGTAAGTACTTAATGATATGAGATTTAACTATAAAAATGAAATCAACAAATCTATAAAAAACCGAATAATAACGATTTCTATGCTGATCTAGATTCACCTTTAAAATTTTGACAAATTTACTTTCGCATTTTGCTCAAAATGATTTCTAAAATATTCAGTCTGATATAAAGGTTGCATTTGATAAAAATGCTGTAAAACTTCTGCTCTTTTGACTTTATAGATTTCAGTATCAACCCATGCATATTCTTGTTGAATTTGCTGTTCATATTCTGCAAAACGTTCAGGGGGGCTAGCCAAAATTGCCAAATCGATATCAAGTAAATAATTTAAATCATGTTGATTAGACGGCTGATGTTCTTGTGTTGCAATGATCCATTGAGAAACTTTTTTTAAGACCGATTGCGTTAAAATACCCACACAATGCTTGTGCATTAATTGAGCACTTTGTTGCTCATTGTCTTTTGCTTGTGGATTATAAACGGCATCATGAAACCAAATTGCCAACTCAACAGCAACAGGATCATTCAATTGCGCTTTTACTTGGTGAAATAACTCAAGGCATTCGACAATATGTTGAACCGTATGATAATGACGTTGTGGCTCAGTATAAGCAGCAACAAGCAACTGCTGTAAAAAAATACACTGCTCTGTTTCGATTTCTATCTGATTCGCAAATTCAGCCCAATATTGATTGAATGGTTTGAGGTAATTTTCTGTTTTAGCTATGATCATATTTATAGAACATCTAAGACTTTATATATTAATACAACACTTTTGGCTGTTATCCCATGATCAATAAATCAAAATTTTTAGCCCCTTCTCATTTAGACAAATTTGCTTGTTATAAACACGCTGACTATTTTCAAGATCTCATTGATATTGAATGGCGAGGTCAAATACAGTCCTCCACACAAAATAAAAGATTTAAAATCAAATATTATGGAGATATTTTTGAAGAATATCAGCTCATTTGTGGGACAGACTTTGCACCAGAACTCATCTACGCGGTAGATGTAGAAAGCAATGAAGAAATTTTACTTTTTGATGGTACGCAACATGGCTATGATCCCATGTTCTGCGATGAGTTTACACATAAACAAATCACCGAAAGACCGTTAATCCATTTTTATAAAGATCAGGACAATCAGGATCAATTCGAGATCATTTTTAGTGTCTATCACAATATAGATTATGATGAAGAACTAGATGATTTTCTCAATCAAGACGGTGAAATTGAGCTTATTTCGGGGGAAATAATTTCTGTTGAGAGATTAAAATTAGATGGCTTTGATTTTGTTCAAATCAAAGCGGTAAATTCGCTTGGTCATGAATACATTATTTTTGAAAAAGAGCTGGCTTAAAGCAAGCCAACTCTCTTTCAATACATTAAACGATTGAAATACTTAAGCAACTTGCTCATCACGCTTAAATACCAGTTCACCTTTCAATGAACTCTCGGCATCGAAATAATAACCATCAGTATTAAAGGATTTAAGATCATCCATTTTTTTCAATTGATTTTGAATGATGTATCGAGCCATTAAGCCACGCGCTTTTTTAGCATAGAAGCTAATCACTTTATATTTACCATTCTTCTGATCTAAGAATACTGGTTTAATAATATCAGCCTGAATTTTTGCTTCCTTGACCGATTTATAGTATTCATCAGAAGCAATATTGACCAATAACGTTGAGCCGCTTTGTTGCAAATCCTGATTGATCAAATCGGTAATTCGATCCCCCCAAAACTCATAAAGATTATGACCACGGGTATTGGCAAGTTTTATTCCCATTTCCAAACGATACGGCATCATTAAATCAAGAGGACGTAATAAGCCATATAGGCCAGATAAGCTGCGTAAATGATCTTGCGCAAAATTGAGATCGTCTTGTGACAAACTATATGCATCCAGACCTGTATAAACATCGCCTTTAAATGCAAAAATTGCTTGTCGCGCGTTGGCAAAACTAAAGTCAGCATTCCAGTCACGAAAACGCTCCGCATTGAGATTGGCAATTTTTTCACTGACACTCATCAAACTGGCAATATCTGAAGCGGAGAGTTTACGACTTAGGTCTATAAGCTGTTGAGATTGATCCAGCAGTCTTGGTAGAGTGTGCGTATCGGTCGGGAGTGCTGACTGGTAATCGAGCGTCTTAGCAGGGGAAATTAAGGCGAGCATGGTCTTCCTGATCAAAAAATAACTAATCAAACTATAACAGTCGGGATATTTTAATTCCAATTCATGTTTTCTGTGAACAGAATCGGTAAACTATCGCACTTCCCTGCTTATGATCGTTTAAATTATGTCCGAACAACTGTTCATTCAAGGTTCGGTTGGCAAAATTGAAGTTTTTGTTGACTATCCTGTGGGCGAAGTAAAAGGTTTTGCTGTCGTTTGTCATCCTCACCCACTGCAAGGTGGTACACCTCAACATAAAGTTCCTGCTTTACTTGCACAAATCCTCTCTGAACAGGGTTGTGTGGTCTATCGCCCAAGTTTTCGTGGTTCTGGACAAAGCGATGGAATCCATGACGAAGGCTTTGCTGAAACTGAAGATATTCTAGAGGTCATTAGATACGTTAGACAATTACACAAAAGTCTACCTTTCTACGTTGGCGGTTTTAGTTTTGGTGCACATGTAATGGCAAAAGCCTATCATGCGCTACCTGATGAAATTAAACCGCAACAAGTGATCTTATGTGGTTTACCAACATCCACTGTAGATGGTCTGCGTCATTATGTTACCCCAGCCATTAAAGGCGATATCCTGTTTGTACATGGTGAAGCAGATCCGACGACTAAACTCTCTGATTTGCTTGAATGGGCAAAACCTCAGCGCCATTTAATTACAGTATTGCCAGGCGCAAACCATTTCTTTACAGGTTATTTAAAGCAGTTAAGAATCGCAATTTCGCGTTTTCTTCTTGTGCCATAAATCTGAATTTAAAAAGAATTCTAGGATAAATAAGGTGAATGAGTCACTTTATTTATCCGTTCACATCATCCCAACTCAAACCAAATTTCGCCAAATACTTTTTCACGCGATCACTGTCGTTGGTGGTTTGTCTTTGCTCGCGAGATACAGAAAATAAACGCCGTCCAGCATCGGCCATGGATTTCGATTTTTGGCAAACCTCAATCACCCCCTGCAATTGAATACGATCAAACTCATCAATCTGCGCCACTTGTTCAGCACTTAAAATTTTCATCAGTGACGATTGGGTTAAAGCCTCTTTATTTTCAGCAATATTCCAAATTTGTTGTAGTCGGCCAATCTCAGCATTTACTTCATGTAAACCAATACGCTCACCATTGGCTAAAGTCGCCATACGTGTCACGCTTGCAGTTAAATCACGAAAATTCCCTTGCCAACTGGCGTCTAAAGATTGCGCAAATTTTAAATATTTTTCTAAGGCGTCGGTATGAAAACGCAACTGCCGTTGATGCGCAACAGCAAAACGTTGTAATTCAAAGGTGATATTCGGTTCAATATCTTCTACGCGATCTTTTAAGCTCGGTAAAAAGAAGGTCCATGTATTTAAGCGAGCCCATAGATCTTCACGGAACCGCCCTGCACGGACTTCCTCACGTAAATCTCGATTGGTTCCTGCAATCAACTGAAAGTCAGCCTGAACCTCTTTATCACTTCCTACAGGAAAGAATGACTTATCCTCCAAGGCCTTGAGCAACATGGCTTGCTCATCCAACCCTAGCTCGCCGATTTCATCGAGGAATAAAATGCCATTATCCGCACTTTTCAAATAACCCGTACGTGCTGCAATAGCGCCTGTAAATGCACCTTTACTATGACCAAATAATGTCGACATCGCACTATCACCAACCAGTGTTGCGCAGTTCACATCAATAAAGCGTCCTGAAAAATGAAATTTTTCCTTTTTCAATTGATAAATTTGCTTGGCTAAATGCGACTTACCAACCCCTGTTGCACCCATAATCAAAATTGGCGCACTTGAGCGTGTTGCAACCAATTCCACTTCTTGAATCATTTGATTAAAGTTTTGGTTCTTCGTGGCAATATTGGCTTTTAACTGCTGCCAATTTTCAGATTGTTCATGTTCAAACCGCTGGGTTAATGCCGCATATCGAGATAAATCTAAATCTATAATCCGATATTCACCCTCGGGTTGTTGTTTACCTGTAGGTGCACTTTGAATGAGTTTGGCTGGTAAATAATGCGCATCAACCAGTAAATACCAACATATTTGCGCAACATGAGTACCTGTGGTGATATGTAATAAATAATGATTGTTCTCAGTATCAAAAGAATATGATTTTACAAAGTCATATAATGCACCATACATATCTGAAAAATCCCAAGGATCACGGATACACACCTTATGGCCAGTAATCTGGGTTTGCGGTGAGATTTCTAACGCATCTTGCCGCAAATGATCAATTAAGCTGACATTACGGCGATCATGTAACAAAACCAGCTCATCAATCACTAAATCTTCATGCATCAACAAACTTATGGTGGGACGCCAGCGTTGCCAGCGATCAAGTTTTTTCCCTTGATCTAAAGTAGAACCCACAAAACCAATCACGACTGTTTTTTTAAATTTTTGCATATTTCTATAAATCTATAAAATTTTATATATCTTGCTTAAAGCATAGTTTTATTTTGTCAAAAATCAAATACTGTTTATACCGTCATTTTTAATATTTTAAAAATCTCAGTTTCTCTTTTGAATATAATGCGACTATACTATTGATGTACAAAGCTTTTACTCACTTCTCCCATCACCGTCTGATTCGACACTTTTTGATGGAATCCACCCTGCTTTGTTGTAAAAACAATCATAGAAAACATTTTAAATATTCAATAGGTTTTAATTCCTCATGTTACAGTTTACATTCTTAGGGACATCCTCTGGTGTGCCCACATTAACACGCAATGTGTCAGGTTTAGCGATTCATTATTGCAAAAGCAAAGACTGGATATTGGTTGATGCAGGCGAAGGTACACAGCATCGTATTCAACAAGCAAAACTCTCTTTACAACATTTAAAAGCCATTTGCATTACGCATGTACACGGCGATCATTGTTATGGCTTGATGGGTTTACTGGCAAGTGCTGGTATGAATGCACGTAAAGATCCAATCACGCTAATTGCACCCAAAGAAATTCAGCAATGGTTAGAAGTTACCTGTCAATTCACTGAACTTTTTCTGCCTTATCCAATACATTTTATCGATGTAAATACTTTGACGAATCCCTTTCAATTGGATGAGCATATTTCCATTAACGTTCATCACTTACACCACCGTGTGACAAGTTATGCTTATGGTTTTAAAGCGACACAAACTCAGCGCAAACTCAATGTTGACGTTTTAAATCAACTCAAAATTCCAAAAGGTAAACTATGGGGTGATCTACAACAAGGTCAAAATATTGAGTGGAATGGGCAGTCCGTCTTAAGTCAAGAGGTTCTCATTCAAAACACTCAAAGTGTTTATGCCATTGTCGGTGGAGATAACGATCAGCCAGAATTACTATCGAACGCTTGTCAGGATGCAGCACTGCTGATTCATGAAACAACCTATACTCAATCGATATTAGACAAAGTAGGCGCAGGCCCAATGCACAGTTCTGCGAAAATGGTCGCTGAGTTTGCAGAATCGATTCAACTACCTAATTTAATTGCAACGCATCTCAGTGCCCGTTACCACGATGCACAAGGTGTGCAAACCATTGGTAATGAAATTGCCCAGTACTATCATGGCAATTTTTACATTGCTGATGATTTTGATCAGTATGAACTAAATATGCACGGCGAATTAACACCGTTTCGCACTGGGAAACCCTGGGAAAAGTAATTTTCCCAACTTCAATTTAACGCTATGCAATATTATTGAATCATAGATGGTCGTTCTATCGTGTGGAGATATGGATATCGCCCATTGTGTAGGAATGCTGGGTACAGGATCTATCCCTCGCCCAACATGAGCAAAACAAAGCTCAGCTTTGTTTGCAGCGCAAAGTTTGGCCTCATCTTCAAAAGGTGTGGCAGTGTAAGCTTTTTATATTCAAATAGTTTATTCCGCCATGCAATTAATTTAATTAAAAATATGAATTAAAAAAAACATCTTTTTGTGCCTGAGTTTTTAATAGGTTGACTATATCCCAACTAACTTTGCTTTTAGCTGGAGTTAGTGTCCTTTTTTATTTGCACAACATTAGGATCATTGATTTTTTACTTTAAAAATAGAAATAAAGATAAAAATCTATAAATAAAGATATTTTATTTTATACCTTTTAAATTTTAAAACAAATAACCACTGAAATTTTAAATTTTTTAAACTCATAAAATCAGTCACTTAAAAATAAAATTTCATTCCAAAACAAAACTTGGCACACTCTCTGCAATATCTATCTCAAGAAATTAAAAAATCACTTGAGGATGCTGTCATGGCGAACAAGACAATTTTTGCCTCTAAACAACAGGCAAAACCAAAAACCATTGAATACAACGAAGCTGGTGGTCGCGCATATAAATTAAAATCTCGTGCCGCATTAGCGCAGCTTGCTGCAACAGGTACACTGAATCAGACCTTTTATCAAAATGCACAAGTGCAACTTGATAATATTCTAAACCTAGCGCTTGAAGTAGAGTCTGAATTTGTGGCTAAAACTGCAATTTATGCACGTCAAAAGGCACATATGAAAGATACACCTGTAGTGTTATTGGCTTTACTTTCTGAACTTGATGCAGAATTATTTAAGCAAGTTTTTCCTTTGATTATTGATAATGGAAAACAGTTGAGAAATTTTGTTCAAATCATGCGCTCTGGAATGATTGGTCGTAAGTCATTAGGTTCATTACCGAAACGTATGGTCAATGAATGGATTCTTTCAGCATCGGATCAACAATTGATTGCGGCCAATATTGGAAACAGCCCTTCACTTGCCGATGTGTTAAAAATGACTCATCCAAAACCAAAGACAGTTCAACACGATGCTTTTTTTGCCTATGTCCTAGGAAAAGAATACCAACTTGTCCAACTACCGACTCAAGTGCAAGCATTGGAAGAGTTTCGATTGGGAACAGCAACACAAGTACCTAAAGTACCGATGCAGCTTCTAACCAATTTAAATTTGAATGCGAAACAATGGGCCGAAATTGCAAAAAATGGTTCTTGGCAAATGCTACGTATGAACTTAAATACCTTCTTACGCCATGATGTTTTTAAAATCAAAGGAATGACAAAAATCATTGCCGATAAATTGATGGATGAGCAAGCCATAGCCAAAAGTCGAGTATTTCCATATCAATTGATGATGGCTTGGTCAGCACTTGCAGAGGATATGCCACATGAAATTGCCAATGCGCTAAAGTTTGCTATGCAGCGTGCCATCGCCAATGTACCGAAACTTGAAGGAAATGTGGTGATTGCGATTGATGTTTCCGGTTCGATGTCAAGTTCTGTGACAGGTTATCGTCAGGGTGCAACCTCTCAGTTACGTTGCGTAGATGCTGCTGCATTATTTGCTAGTGCATTTAAATATGTAAATCCAAATATTCGTTTGATGCCGTTTGATACTGAAGTTCGTCAATTATCCAATTTCAGCAAAGTACAGGAATATTTAAAACGAAAATATTTTGGAAAACAGCAAAATTCAGAAATTGATATTTTTGCTTTGGCTAAAAAGTTTGCCAGCATGTGTGGTGGAGGAACTGATTGCTCTAAGCCTTTGGAACTGTTAGTGAAAGAAAATGCCAAAGTTGATATGGTAATTTTCTTCTCTGATAATGAATCATGGGCAGATCAAGTTCCAAGATCACACCGAAAAACTGGGATGATGCATTATTGGAAACAGCTAAAACAGCATAACCCAGATGCAAAACTGGTGTGTGTTGATCTGCAACCCTATACAACTACGCAAATGCCTGAACATAGCGATGTGATGAATGTCGGTGGGTTTTCCGATACGGTATTTCAACTGATTGAAAGTTTTGCCAAAAATGAAATGCATGCAGATCATTGGGTAAACGAAATTGAAAAAATAGATATTACACAAACTCAGCTTTATGCAAGTTGAATGTATAAACAAATTTGATCGAGTCTCTTCAAGTGTTTACATTTAACAATGTTCACACTTGATAAGACTGGGTTAGATAAAAAGCACAAATGCCATAGGAACTACATTTCAAGATTATGCTGTTTCTATATTTAATTGTTGTGCTAAGTAAGAAATTGCCAAATGCAGATAGAACTACATTACTTTGAATAATTGATGTTTTATCGACACCTTTGTTGGCAAAATACATCGCATAAAATGCGTTAAGGACTACATCTTTAATGCGTAGGTCGGTGGTTCAAATCCACCCTTTTCACGCTTTTGCAAGTTTGAAAAGTAGCTCAGTTGGATAGAGCAACGAAACGTCTTTAACATTTTGTTTATGCAAAGCAGTAAAAGAATCAAATGCTTCAAGGACTACATCTTAAAATTGACGTCATCGGTGGTTCGAATCCACCCCATCATTTCGATGATGGTCGCCAAGCGGTAAGGCACGAACGTCTTTGAAAAACTTGTTGATTCACTTGTAGGGCAGTATATGAAAATATACTGGGGTCATCAGTCCATCAAATACTCATAGGACTACATTAGAATTCACAGATCAGAGGTTAGATTCCTCTGCTGTATATACATACAGTCGCTTAAAGCAAAAGCGGTGAATTGTTTGTCTTATAATCAAATTTGTTGATGGGCTTTGACCTATGTTTAAACGATCAAATGCCTGTTGGATTACATCACGATCTCACGCACAGTATTTCGGGTACTGCACATATCCAACACCAACTTTTTTGATCTTGTATAAGCAATAATGAAAGTAGATCAAATGCTTTGAGGACTACATTACGCGTTTGTCGGCGCTTCGATACCACCCTGTATAACAAGATACAGTAGCTCAGTTGGTAGAGCCACGACTGTCTTCAGCCTTTTGTTGATGTACTCTCATTATAATAAATAGATTTACACGATAAGCAGTCACGAATATAAATTGGATTACATGGTAACGCCTTAGTGCAGGGTTTAAACCCTCCTATCGTGTTCACTCACAATATCCAATCTTAACGTTTGTGGCTGCTTTTCTTTTTAAACTTATCATGTTTAAAAGCGATGCTTGTGAATCAACAAAAAATTTGCTAGCTTGGAGTCTCAACTTAAAACCAAAGACAGGTGTCAGTCTGTAAAACGCAAATCATGTCTATACAAGTTATTGTTGACGATAACAATCTTGATCTTGCTTTAGAGAAACTAAGAGTCAAAAAGTACTATTTAGAAACTAACCACTGGTATAAGAAATGCCAGAACTATCATGAAAAACCGCCAAGTAAAAGTCGTAAAAAAAGCGAACTGAAACTTTTACATGGGCATAGTCAAATCCTAGAAGATGATCCTCTCGCACTGAGGTTAAAAATCCATATCGAAGAACATTATCAACCAACTGATGATAATACGATATGGGATATGAACAAAAATTAAGATTCACAAATTTCATCAAATCTAGTTTGGGAGAAGAAATTCTCCCAAACTAGATTTCATACTATAATCTGTAACATGATAAATATCCTGAATAATAACAATGCGTACTTGGTTTGCTTTCCTCTTATTTCCTTTAGTAATTTTTATATTCTTATTTTTCTTCTACGTCATTTTTTTGCTTTCACTCACTTTGGGTTGCGGTTTCCAGCAAGAAGATATCCCAACCTGCTCAAAAATTTATTATTTTTCAATTATATCAACATTCCCAATAGCTATTTGGCTCGGCTATTTTACAACTAAATTTGCACCACATTGCGGAAGATATTTCCTTAGTAGTATTTATAGCCTAATATTTTCAATCACTTTATTTGCCTATTTACAAGGCTCTAAAGTAAGCCTCATCTTTTCAATTGGTTTTAGCCTCCTTTTCTTATTATGTTTAGGCATTGGTTGTTTTATATT
The DNA here is from genome assembly GCF_048551735.1 of Acinetobacter legionensis. Classification (NCBI taxonomy): domain Bacteria; kingdom Pseudomonadati; phylum Pseudomonadota; class Gammaproteobacteria; order Moraxellales; family Moraxellaceae; genus Acinetobacter; species Acinetobacter legionensis. Next base: position 29,083 of record NZ_JBIMBV010000006.1, on the reverse strand, counting down.
TTATTTAAAATATAAAAATAGATAAATTACTATCTAAAATAATATTTAAATTTGCATATTTTTTTTAAAACGTACATTCAAAATAAAATGCAAATCTATCTATTTATTAAAAATCAATATCTTATAAAATAAAAATCAATTAAAAGACAAAGTTGGCACACTCTCTGCAATATACAAAGCATACATCATGAGATGTATATAAATATCACCTGCCTGCAACCGCTTGGCAGGCAGGTTTTGAAAAGGATCAAAGCAATGACAATGTTAGTCGCAGAACAAATCGAAAAACAAACTTCCTTACCGCAGGAACATACTTATAACGTAATTCAGGATGCTAAAGGTGTTCCTATAAAAATGTGGACCAAAGGTGTCCCTGTCGATGAGAAATCGAAAGACCAATTATTAAAAACAGCGCAAATGCCTTTTATTTATAAATGGATGGCAGTAATGCCAGATGTACATGTAGGAATCGGAGCAACGATTGGAAGTGTAATTCCAACCAAAGGCGCAATCATCCCTGCTGCGGTCGGTGTAGATATTGGCTGTGGAATGATGGCTGCACGTACTTCGCTAAGCGCATCAGATTTACCAGATAACTTATACGCACTGCGTACCGAACTTGAACGTTTAATTCCGCATGGTATGACCAAAGGTCGTGGTCGTCGTGACCAAGGTTCATGGGATACACCTACTGCACGTGTTGATCAGGCTTGGGCTGAGTTGGTGACTGATTTTGAATATATCTGTGCCAAGCATCCCCGTTTGAAAAATACCAACAACCATAAACAGTTGGGTACTTTGGGAACAGGAAACCATTTTGTTGAAGTCTGTTTAGATGAGCATCAACAAGTATGGATTATGTTGCACTCAGGTTCTCGTGGTGTAGGAAATGCGATTGGTAATCACTTTATTGAGCTTGCACGTAAAGATATGCAAAAGCACTTTATTAATCTGCCTGATAAAGATTTAGCTTATTTAGTGGAAGGGACTGAACACTTTGATGATTATTGGTTTGCAGTGGGTTGGGCACAACGATTTGCCATGAAAAACCGTGAGTTAATGATGGAAGCTGCGGTTCAAGCTTTACGAATCATCATCAACAAACCATTTAATGCCAAAGTTGAAGCCGTTAATTGCCACCATAATTATGTGGATAAAGAAGAACACTTTGGTCAGGAAGTACTGGTAACACGTAAAGGTGCTGTACGTGCCCGTTTGGGTGAGTATGGAATTATTCCGGGTTCAATGGGTGCCAAGTCTTTTATTGTCAAAGGTAAGGGAAATCAGGAGTCTTTCTGTTCATGTTCGCATGGGGCTGGTCGTGTACATAGCCGTACTGCGGCAAAAAAGTTGTTTACTGTGGAAGATCAGATTGAACAAACCAAAGGTGTAGAATGCCGTAAAGATGCAGCCGTGATTGATGAGATTCCATCTGCGTATAAGCCAATTGAAGATGTGATGAAAGCACAAAGTGATTTGGTGGAAGTGGTTTATACCTTAAGTCAGGTTGTTTGTGTAAAGGGATAATATAGTGATAACCAACATCTCCAATCCGAGCATAACTGAAATTCGAGCATGGGCATTTTCGGATACATATCTGCCTACGACTGAATGGGATTTATACTTGGTCTGGAAAGATGAATTATTACTTTTTCTGGAACTCGCAGTAGACCACAAATGCAATAAGCAGAATTATTTTAAGTATCTGCTTTACTATATGGTTGCTTATCAATTTAAAAGATTAAGTGATCCCTTTAAAAAAACTTTGGTTTTACAACGGTATTTGAGTGAGTCCAAACAGATAAAGCATGGAGATATTTGTATCTGGAGAAATGAGATTATAGCCTTACAACGAAATATTCACTCTTTTTCATATGATGTATGTATTGAAAAAGGACTTATATATCATAAAGCTTTTTGTCTTTCACAAATTCCTCCTAATTGAATGTGAGTAATGCCAATGGATCGCTCTAAACAAATCAAGATCAGTCATTACGATCTTTTGGCTAATCAAGCAATCCATCTTGAATTACCACAAGAGCCATACATTGTTGTGCTAGCAATACATAACAACAATGTAACTAATGATTGGCGCAATCAATGCAGTGATTGGATTGTAAAATCTAAACAATGCTATTGGGCTTTAGCTTGGGGCCATGAATGTTCAATTTGGGATGATGCATTGGATTATTCTTATTTAGAATTTTGTAATTATGATCTACCTAAAGACGATGATTATAATTTCATGACCACTTGGCATGAAAATCAAACTTTAGAAGATGTTATCAAATTTGCCGGATCAATCCCAATTGATACTTTACCCCAGCAAACTTTATATGAAATCGTTGTGTTAAATATTTATTGACTATTAAAAGCGATAAGGAAAATAAAATGAAACTTGCAGAAGCACTTTTATTACGAAGCGATCAACAAAAGAAACTCGCTTCATTAAAACAACGTATCAATGCAAACGTATTGGTACAAGACGGTGATGAGCCATCCGAGGATCCAAATGAGTTATTAAAGCAAGTATTTGCATTAACTCAAGAATCCCAAAAACTTGTTTATGCCATTCATCAAACCAATGCTTTGGCAAAATTAACAGATGGTCGTTCATTATTGGCTTTACTTACTCAACGTGATGAGCTTGTAGAGCGTCATAAAATTTTAACGTCTGCTATCAGCAATACACAACGTGAGCCTGATCGCTATAGTACACGTGAAATCAAATGGCATAAGGTCATTCGAGTATCATCATTGCAAAAACAATCCGATGATATCAGTGCCAAATTACGCGACTTGAATGTATTGATACAAGCCACCAATTGGCAAGTTGATTTACTTGACGTTTAAAGCCATCATTTAAAAGCTTTGATAGGGCTTTACCCTATCAGATCTCGAAATATATTGGGCGAGTACAAGATCTAAGGCTGTATAGATTGAAATAAAAGTCAGCATCATTTTTGGGTAATGACAGCGAAGCGGATTTAGAGCGGAAACACACCAATCAAATCCATCACCTATCATCACTTAAACCTTTGTGAATCAGAGTGACTATTCACACAGCATTACCACGTACTGACAATATATTTCACCTTTTCTCAAGTGATTCGTCATTTGAGAAAACCCGAACATACTGGGCGAGTGCAAGATCCCCTACCTCCACAACACAGGATTGAAAATAAGGTGTAGTGGCTTGATGAGCGAGCGGGTTAGCTTAAAACTTTAAGCACAAATCAACCCATCACTACGTACAAGGCCAACCTTTGTGAAAACAAAGTTACAATGCACCGAGCATCACCATGCACTGACAGTATGTTCACCCCTTTTAGGAATTTTAATGAATTACCCTTGTTCTTGTTGTCATCATTACACTAAAGATTAGCCTCTAGGTAATTTTGACTTTGAGATTTGTCCAATTTGTTTTTGGGAAGATAATCCTGTACAAAATATTCATCCGAATTCAAAAAGTGGCGTAAATGCAATCTCATTAGTAGAAGCACAAGATAATTATCAATAGGGTTTAAGTGAATTACGATTTTTAAAACATGTTCGAAAACCGAATGATTTAGAAAAAAATGATGAAGAACAAAATGAACACATTAGTAAAAAATAAAACCATCCAAATTGATGGCTCACAAGGCGAAGGTGGAGGGCAAATTTTAAGAACTGCCCTTTCATTGTCTATGTTAACGGGTATTCCATTTGAGCTTGTGAATATTCGTACAGGGCGCAAAAAGCCGGGCTTAATGCGACAGCATTTAGTCTGTGTACAAGCATCACAACGCATCAGTAATGCCATTGTGGAAGGTGCTGAACTACATTCACAAAAATTATATTTTCAGCCCCAACAAGTTCAGGCGGGTAAATATGATTTTCATATTGGTTCAGCGGGTAGCACAGTATTGGTTTTACAAACACTACTGCCTGCACTGATGATGCAAAATGAAATCAGTCACATCAGTATCCACGGCGGAACACATAATCCAATGGCACCGACTGCAGATTTCATAGAGTCTTGTTTTCTACCTGCTCTTCATAAACTTGGAATAAAGGTTGATTTTGAATGTGAACGTGCTGGTTTCTTTCCAATTGGTGCGGGTCAAATCAATATTACTACTTATCCTTGGATAGATAAGCTTGAATATTCAGTATTAGATAAAGGCAAATTACTGGAAATACGTGGCTATGCCGCTGCCTTAAATATTCAACAGAATATTGCGGATCGTGAACTGGAAGTATTGCATAATAAATTGAGTTTAAGCCAACGTAATAGACTAAACTTTCAAGGGATTAGCCAAGGGAATACAGCTTTTGTGGTGTTAGATTACCAACACCATCAACAAGTATTTTCTGCGTTAGGTGAAATGAAGAAAAGTGCAGAAAAAGTAGCGCATGATTTAGCCAAAGAAGTTAAATCCTTTTTAGCTTGTGATGCTGTGGCTGACGAATATCTAGCAGACCAACTTTTATTGCCTTTAGCTTTAGGTAAAGGCGGTGCGTTTACTGCTCAAGTTGTCAGTGAACACACCACAACACAAGCTGAAATGATTCAAAAATTCTTAGATTGTGAAATTCACTTTGAAGCAATCAATGATATTTTTAAGGTGAGTGTCATCACATAAGCTTCAGCTATGCTAAATCCAGTTTACAAGCTCATCAATTGCTTATCTTTATGTGCCAATTCATTTTAAATTTCATACTTATTGGCACATTATGTAAATAAATGACCCAACTATTCATTATATAATCAACGCCTTAAATAAGTATGATTTTTAAAGTAGAAAATACCCACTTAAGGAATAAGGGAAATGATGAGAGTTTTATTGGGGACAGCATGTATCGCATTTTTAACATCGACAGCTTTTGCAGAAGATATCGTGGGAACTTGGCGTTATATCGATGACAAAACTGGTGAAGCAAAGGGACTGGTTAAAATTGAAAAACAAAGTAACGGTACCTATGCGGGTACAGCATTAAAAGCAACACCACGCCCAGGCTACACCCCAAAAGAATTTTGCACCAATTGCCCTGCACCTTATACCAACAAGCCAATTATTGGCTTACAGGTAATCTCTGGGCTAAAGACAGATGATCATGTGAGTTATACTGATGGGAAAATTATTGACCCAGTTTCAGGTAAAATCTATCGATTAAAAGGTAAAGTCAGCCCAAATGGCAAGAAACTATTTCTTCGTGGATATTTAGGTATTTCAGCGGTAGGTCGTAGCCAAACATGGTTACGTGTCGAGTAATAGCATAATTTAATTCATAATAGACATGACAGTTTTATCTCAATCAAACTGTCATTTCTAAACATCTATTTTTTAAATGATTTTTAAATCAGTTATTCACAGCAAGTTGATATAAAAAAGCTAAATGTGTGGCTGCATCACCTTTATCTAAATTGAGATCACTGGCACGCCCACCCAATCTCAGTGCAGGAAGATAACAATACATTTGATTATCAACTAATTTACCATATTGAGTTTGTGCCTTTGCTAAGGCTGATTTTTCTAAAAATTGCTCAATGATCTCATCATCACAAATCCAGTCATTAAAAAATCTGTTAATGACCAAGCTGTTACCCCAATTTCCGAGTTGTGTGGATCAATAAAGGATATATCTTCATCGCCATCTTCGCTTAATAAGCGATAATAAAACACCAAACCAAATGCTGAAATAGCAATGGGTAACCGAGTCATATCAGGTTGATCTTTCATTAACCATGACCAAAGCACATCTTGATAAAGCTCAGGGTTAATGATCTGTAACAAACCGTTACCATAGAAGCCAAAACCATGATTTTGCCAAAGCTCTAAGAGCGCTTCAGGTAAATACGCTTGATATTTTTTTACAGTTTCAGGGCTTACTGTGTTTCCCGCCTGATCTACTGAAAATTTATCGATAAATGCTTGTAATTGCATAGCTATCCCCTAGGCTCTGCTTATACTTTCCATTCAAATCCACTAAACGCATCATCTTCTTTTAACGTATTTTCTACAGCATTTGCCAATTGTTTAATCATACTCTGGGTTGCTATCTTCTTAAACCACGCTTGTTCTTCATCAGCATGGGCTGAAATTTCACAAGTTAATAATCCTTGATCATTTAAATGACAATTAACCCCCAAACCAATTGGATGATTTTCTACGCTGACAGCAAGGTCTTCATCGGAGTGTGTTGTTTCCGCTTTAAAGCCATATTGAGACAATTGTTTTAACAACAAAGTCGTCACGTATTCCTGAGTGACATAACATACATTTTCACCATGATTGTGACTGTTACTATGATTCTCACAGTTTGCTGTAAATTGTAATGTTCTCATTGCTTCATCCAAAAGGCTTTATAGTTGTATGGTTTTAGAATAAGCAATATAAACAAAACAGCCAAGCATTTGCTTGGCTGTTTTTAATTAATTATACAAATATTAGACAAGGACTGATTTATTCCGTGACTTCAATCTGAAGCCCCGCCTGATTGGTGAGTTCAGTAAATGTGGGGAAACTTGTTGCTACTGTTTCAGTGCCAATAATCTTAATCTCGCCAGAGTTACGTAAACCCGCCATCGAAAAACTCATTGCAATACGATGGTCATGGTGCGATTCAATTTCACCGCCAGAGAAAATAGCAGACCAGTCGCCCGATTTACCTTTTCCTTCAATGATGATGCCATCATCAGTTGGCGTACAATCAATCCCCATGGTTTTTAAACCATCTGCCATCACTTGGATACGATCAGACTCTTTAACCCGTAATTCGGCAGCACCTGTTAACACCGTTTTCCCTTCAGCACATGCAGCAGCAATAAACAAAGATGGAAACTCATCAATTGCCAACGGTACTTGATCTTCAGGCATATGAATGCCTTTCAGTGTACGGGTACCACGGATACGTATATCAGCAATCGGCTCACCGCCTGCAATTCGTTCATTTTCAACAGTTAAGTCTGCACCCATTTGCTTAAGGATTTCGATTACACCTGTACGAGTTGGATTAATCCCAACAGCTTCAAGGGTAATATCTGAACCTTCAGTAATGGCAGCACCCACCATAAAAAATGCAGCAGAAGAAATATCAGAAGGCACTTGAATCTCTGTCCCAACCAACTTGCCACCACCTTGGAGTGAAATACGGTTACCTTCCGTTTTCACAGCATAACCAAAAGCACGTAACATACGCTCAGTATGGTCACGGGTTGGTTCAGGTTCAGTCACAGAGGTTTCTCCCTCTGCCCATAGACCTGCCAATAAAATTCCAGATTTGACTTGCGCAGATGCCATTGGCAAATCGTAATGAATCCCTTTCAGTGCTTGAGCGCCAGTGATAGAAACAGGCGGAGTACCACGTTCACCCGTGGTTTGAATTTGCGCACCCATTTCACGTAAAGGTTTTGCAATACGCTCCATTGGACGCTTAGACAAAGACGCATCACCCGTCATCACAGAGTCAAACTGTTGTGCTGAAAGCATGCCTGAAAGCAAACGCATCGATGTACCAGAATTACCCATATACAGTGCCGTTTTGGGTGCTTTTAAACCATGAATACCCACACCATGTATGATCACTTCACCATTTTTAGGGCCTTCAATACTGACACCCATATCACGAAATGCTTGAAGTGTTGCTAAAGCATCTTCACCTTCTAGGAAACCTGTAACATGGGTTGTACCTTCAGCGATTGCACCAAACATGATGGAACGATGTGACACTGACTTGTCACCCGGCACGGTAAATTTACCTTTAAATGTCTTCTCACCCGGCAAAATGGTAAATTGTTGTGTCACCTTATTTTTCTCCATCAAAGGTTTATTGGCGAGCATATGATTGAAATGCTGTCGTGCCGCTTGTGCATGTCCTAGCAATCCCATCAGGGCTTGTGAATTCTCATCTTCAATCAGTTGACGTAATGTCGCAAGTTGCGTTTCAAAACCATCAACTGCTTTCAATATGGCTGTTTTATTGGCAAAAAATATATCATGCCACATCTGCGGATCACTGGCAGCAATACGTGAGAAGTCACGAAAACCTCCAGCGGCATAACGGAAAATATCTAGGTTATCTTCACGATTTGCAAGCTGTTCGACCAGATTAAATGCCATCAGATGCGGTAAATGACTGGTATGTGCCAACACTTCATCATGTTTGTCCACATCCATACAAATGACTTCAGCTTTTGCAGCCTGCCAAAGCTGAATCAGTTTTTCAACTGCCCAATCAGCACTAGTCGGCAACGGCGTTAGGATCACTTTATGATTTACAAACAAGTCAACTTTACCGGCATGGACACCTGTATGTTCTGCGCCAGCAATTGGATGACCAGGTACAAAACCTACAGGAAGATTTTCACCATAAACAGCATGTGCCGCAGCCACCACATTCCCTTTGGTACTTCCGACATCGGTAATGATGGCATTTTCAGAAACATAAGCTTGAATCGTTTCAAGTACTTTCTGTGTCGCGCGAACGGGTAAAGCCAGAACGATTAAATCTGCATCTTTTACAGCGTCTACAGGATCACTAAAACCCGCAGAAATAATTCCTAAAGCTTTTGCATCTTCCAATGTTTTTTTTGAGCGTGTTGATGCAACAACATTTTCAGCAAGATGTTCCGCTGCAATCACACGGGCTAGACTTGAACCAATCAATCCAAGTCCAATAAAAGCAACTTTTTTAAATAAAGGTTGTGACATAACGATTTTGAACTACCTATTTCACAACGACATCAAAGCACAGCAATCGGATATGAACCCAGTACACGTACTTCTTTAACCAGTGGGCGAATATCTTCAATCGCCGCTTTAACATTGTCCTGTTCCACATGACCTTCAAGATCAATGAAGAATACATAAGCCCATTTTTCAGGTAATGCTGGACGGGTTTCAATACTGGTCAAACTAATGTTGTGTTTTGCAAATGGTGCAAGAATTTCCAATAAAGCCCCTGCACGGTCATGTGCTGAAATCAGTAATGAGGTTTTATCATTGCCACTTTGTGGTACTTTTTCACGACCAATGACCAAGAATCGTGTGGTATTTTCAGGATTATCTTCAATATTGCCGTGGAGAACCTCTAAGTCGTAAATACTTGCAGCCACATCAGATGCAATTGCTGCTGAATGCCATTCATTGCGTATACGGCGAGCAGCCTCTGCATTTGAGCTTAAAGCTACACGTTCTACACCCGGATAATGTGCATCCAACCACTTACGACATTGCGCAAGGGTTTGTTGATGTGCATAAATTTGTTTAATACTGTCTTTACGGGTATTTGAAGAAATCAGGAATTGGTGATGAATACGCAATTCAACTTCACCAATCACATTTAAATGTGATGCTTTAAAACAGTCTAAAGTATGGTTGACTACACCTTCAGATGAGTTTTCAACTGGAACTAAACCATAATGTGCACTGCCCGCTTCAACTTCACGGAACACTTCATCGATCGTTGGTAGTGGACGAACCACAGCATCCTGACCAAAATGTTTTAATACAGCAGAATGGGTATAAGTACCGACTGGACCTAAAAATGCAATACTTTGTGGTGCTTCAAGTGCCAAACATGCAGACATAATTTCACGGAATAAACGTGCCATGGTTTGATCTGACAATGGCCCTTCATTGCGCTCCATAACTTGACGTAAAACCTGTGCTTCACGTTCAGGACGATAAAATAACGGATTCTCTTCTGCTGCAAATTTTGCTTTAGCAACTGATTCAGCCAGTTTTGCACGGCGATTGATAAGTTGTTGGATTTGCTGATCTACAGAGTCAATATCTTCACGGATTTGAGCAAGATCTAGAGAAGTCGTTTTTTGATCATCGTTGATCATTGTTATGTCGCCCTTTAAAGTCGAGAATTACGAGAAGTCTATGTTTTAGACCACTGACAGTATAACAATAGTTCAGTTTAATTTGTTGGGCAATAGTGCATTTTTCAATGTTTCACTTCCAACTTATATATTGAATAAAATGTCATCACTTTATAAATTTTCTGACCACAAAATGAATTACAAAGCAGCTATAGAATTTTAAACATTGCGCTCTATGATAAAAAGCATAAGCGCATTTCGAGTCATAGAATATGAATAAAAAAATCGCTGTTCTCATTACCCATGATTTCGAAGATGCGGAATATCATCATCCCGTTGAAGCTTTTCGAGCTGCAAGCCATTCTGTGCGCAATATTGAAAAGTCTGCGGGGAATATTGTGTATAGCAAACAAAGAAAATCTTCGGTCAGTATAGATTTAGGCATTGATGAAATCTCTGTTCGGGATTTTGATGCGCTGATGATTCCGGGTGGCTATTCCCCTTATCATCTTAAAGAAGATGAACGCTTTATTGATTTTTTACGTAATTTTGCCAATGCGCAAAAACCTATTTTTTTATGTTGTTACAGTAGCCATTTGCTTATCGATGCACAAATTGCCATTGGACGGCGCTTAACCTCAATTGAAGATATCCTCAAAGAACTTAAAGAAGCTGGCGCTGTGGTTTTTGATCGCGAAGTGGTAAACGACAACAATTTATATATTTCTTCACGTTCAACTTTTGAGTTACCTATCTTTATCAATGAATGTTTAAATGTATTAAGTGCTTAATCCCTAAACCTTGATAATAAAAAACCTTCTTTAAATAAAGAAGGTTTTTTATTTGAATACTTTATCGTTGCTATTTATTTATGCATTATCGACCAATGATGCCACGCGCCACGATTTCTTTCATGATTTCATTTGTTCCACCATAAATACGCTGAATACGTGCATCTACAAAGAAACGAGAAATTGGATATTCCGTCATATAGCCATAACCACCAAACAGTTGTAACAAGCTATCGATGATTTTCATCTGCATATCAGTACTAAAACTTTTTAAAGCCGCTGCTGTTTCAACATCCAATTTACTTTGTTTATATAAAGCTAAATTTTGGTTATAGAATGCTGCTGTTGCCAACTCATCAATTTTTGCTTGAGCCAAAACAAAACGCGTATTTTGGAAGCTGCCAATTTTCTGACCAAATGCTTGACGTTCCTGTACATACTGAGTGGTAATATCGATTGCGCCACGAATTGCACCAAGTGCTGTTGCTGCAATTGCAGTACGTTCACGAGGTAACTCTTGCATCAAATAGGCAAAACCTTGACCTGCGCTACCTAACAATTGATTTGCTGGAACTTTAACATTATCAAAGAACAGTTCTGAGGTATCTTGCGAATGCAAACCAATTTTATCGAGGTTGGTGCCCTTTTTAAATCCATCTAGATGTGTATCAACCAATAAAAGTGACACACCTTTTGCACGCGCTTGTGGATCAGTTTTTGCTGCCAATACCACTAAATCTGCATGCTGACCATTTGAAATAAACGTTTTAGAACCATTCAAAATATAATGGTCACCATTTAAAATTGCACTACTACGCATCCCTTGTAAGTCTGAACCCGCGCCCGGTTCCGTCATCCCTATTGCGCCCACCACTTCACCTGACACCATTTTCGGTAACCAGTATTGTTTTTGTTCTTCGTTGGCAATATGCAAAATATAAGGAGCTGCTATTTCTGAATGACATGAAATTGCGGTAGACAAGGCACCATAACCTGCACGTGCAGACTCTTCAACTAACATCAATGAATATTCAGTTGGAACGCCGTAACCACCATACGCTTCAGGCACATCCACACAAAGATAGCCATTTTCACCCAATAATGACCATACTGAACGTGGCATTAAACCTTCTTTTTCCCATTGCTCATAAAATGGAGCAACGTGTTCACTCATAAAACGTTTAAAGTTATCACGAAAAAGTTCTAAATCTGCATCATATGCCAACATGTCTTGTATTCCTTTCAATCTGAGTTTTTGATTTTATGATCCCTAGCATGCTAATCATTTTTTACGGACTTGTCATGACCACATGAGGTCATTTTTTCTGAGCATTTTTGCGAATAAAGAAAAGACTTTTCTATAAAAAAAGAGTAATCAGCTTTCACCAATTACTCTTTAGGTTGTCAATAAACAATTAAAACTTAGAATTTATCGTCTTTAAACATCGGTAAAGAAGAATTTAGCTTGGTGATCTCACTCATCAATTTATTCACGACAGATGGAATTAAGGCATCTGCCATTTGTGCAGCCTGCAAACCTAACTTCTCGCCAAGTGTTGGCTTACGACGTGTTTGAATCACATATACATCATGTTGTGGCAGTAAGCTCAGCAAATATTCATCTGAAGTTTGCAATTTATCCACTAAATTTAAATTACGCGCATCTTCACCATACCAATGTTCACCTGTAGCAACTTTTTCCACATTGAGTTGTGGGCGATATTTTTCAACAAAATGCTTAAATAATTGATGTGTTTGTTGTAACTCTTCTTCAAATTTTGCTTTACCTTCTGGAGTGTTTTCACCAAACATCGTCACAGTACGTTTAAACTGACCAGCAGTATATAGCTCAAAATCAACATGATGCTCTTTCAACAGTCTATTAAAATTGGGCACTTGAGCAACAACACCAATCGAACCAACCACAGCAAAAGGTGCAGAGACGATTTCACTTGCGATACATGCCATCATATAACCGCCACTCGCAGCTACTTTATCCACACAAATCGTCAGATTAAAGCCTGCATCACGTAAACGAACTAATTGTGCAGCTGCAAGACCATAACCATGCACCATACCACCTGGGCTTTCTAAACGTACGATGACACGATCACGCCCTGCTTTTGCTGTCGCAAGAATTAAGGTAATTTCTTCTCGTAAATTCTCAACCGCTGAAGCTTGTACATCTCCTTTAAAATCCAATACATAGATTTTTTGATTATTCTTTTTACGTATACGAGCTTCTTTTACAAACTGTTGAGTCAGTTGAAACAGTTCCAATTTCGATGCAGTAGACTGAGCAATTCTTTTTCTTTGCTCATTAATTCGAGCATTTAAATGACTAATGCGAAGTTCTGCGGGTACTTTAGGTAAATGGAATAACATAGAATTTATAATCTCGAATATTTGAGGAAATGCTTTTCTAATAAGATGCGGACGGATCAGGTAAATTTCAATACACTTTTTGAAAAATTCGACAAAGCTAAACTCACTTAGGCTATATAAAGTATAAAAGTAGGTCTTATTAAGACTTTTGAAAATACAATAACCAAATTTAAGTTATGAATAATATAGCTTTTTTTTATACTTTAAAACGCATTAAAATTCGAGTAAAGATGCACATCGTGAATAAATTAAGATTTTATTAATAGTTTTTACATCTAAGTTAAGCTTTGATGATTTCATTATATTCAGCGACTTTATCTTGAAAATAAGCCAAATGCCACTTAGTAGAACTTTTGCTGGCTTTTCTTATGACAAATTCACATAAAAAAACATAGACATGTTTATATCAAACGAATAATACAAATAAACATATATCACACATTTTTAGAATTTATATTAGCTCATTTAGCAGCTCTTTTTATCTAAATAACATATTTGTTATTTTGATTAAACTATTTAAAATCAACACGTTAAAAAGAATAATTACATTTTTAAAATTTATGAACATTTGCGTGTCATTTCTTTAAAAAATGTTTAATTTTATCAACATCAAGGATAAGGATTGAGTATGGATATCTCCTCACACGATGAACACCTACCCCCTAAAAAACAAAAGTTTTATCAAATCCTCTATGTTCAGGTTATTTTTGCCATTGTACTTGGTATCCTTCTTGGACACTTTTGGCCAGATATTGGTGCAAGTTTAAAACCATTAGGTGATGCATTTATTAAACTGGTTAAAATGATTATTGCACCTGTTATTTTCTTGACGGTTGTCACTGGAATATCAGGCATGAAACATATGGGAACTGTAGGACGAGTAACCGGTAAAGCGATGCTTTATTTCCTAACATTCTCAACACTCGCATTAATCGTCGGGATGATTGTTGCCAATATTATTAAACCAGGACAAGGTTTAAATATTGACCCTACATCATTAAAATCAGAGAAAGTTGTTGAGTACGCTGAAAAAGCACATGACGCTTCGATTGTCGACTTCTTGCTGAATATTCTTCCAACAACCATCGTTAGCCCATTAACCAGTGGTGATATTCTACAAGTTCTATTTGTTGCCGTATTATTTGGTTTATCCTTAGCTGCGGTAGGCGAAAAAGGTCAACCGATTGTAGATTTCTTAAATAACCTTACAGCACCTGTATTCCATTTAGTTGGAATGCTGATGAAATTTGCTCCGATTGGTGCTTTTGGTGCAATGGCATTTACAATTGGTAAGTATGGTATTGAAAGTATTGGAAATCTTTTACTTTTAATTATGACGTTCTATATCACTGCCTTACTCTTTATTTTGGTTATTTTGGGTGCAGTGGCGCGCTACAATGGATTTAGAATTACAGATCTAATTCGCTATATCAAAGATGAATTATGGTTAGTTTTAGGGACCAGTTCATCTGAAGCCGCACTTCCATCATTGATGCGTAAAATGGAAAAAGCAGGCTGCGAAAAATCTGTAGTCGGCTTGGTTATTCCTACTGGTTATTCATTTAACCTAGATGGTACCAACATCTATATGACGATGGCGGCGCTCTTTATTGCACAAGCCTGCAATATCGATTTGAGTATTCAAGACCAAATCTTATTATTGCTCGTTGCAATGCTAAGCTCTAAAGGCGCTGCTGGTGTTACAGGTGCTGGATTTATTACCTTAGCAGCCACATTATCTGTTGTTCCAGCAGTTCCTGTTGCAGGTATGGCTTTGATTCTAGGTATTGACCGCTTTATGTCTGAATGCCGTGCACTGACCAATTTAGTCGGTAATGCGTGTGCAACGATTGTTGTGGCACGTTGGGACAATGCTTTAGACAAAGACAAACTGGCTACTGCATTCGCTCATCCGAGTAAAGCACACTATGACGCTAAAGCAGTTGAACAACATCGTGAAGATCCAATCGATTAAAAACATACTATAAGCAATCTTGGTAATAAGAAGGAGCTTTTGAGCTCCTTTTTTATATAAAGCAACTATGAATAGCTCAGAAAATTACAAATAACAATCAACTGCTATTCGCATATAAAATAAAGCCCTAACTGAAAAATATGTTTAATACACAAAGCTTAAAATGATGTATGTCTTAAAAAAGCCTTTGTCTAATTTCCCGCTCTTATAAGCTCAAATAATTAAGCATTTATTTCATGGCACTTATATTGAAATATGAACGCATAGCTCATCTATTCCTACCTCTTAAATTATTTAGCCTTACCCATTCTTATTAAATTGGTTTTATTAAAAAATACTAGACTTAACTAAAACTGCATTACATCCCTATTTCAGCACCCAACAAAGAAAAGATTTAGACAATCAATTTATTATTTGGCAGCTTAGGTTTTTAATTTTTTTTATCTACCATTCTCATAAATTTAATTCATTGTCTCAAATTTTTATATGCTTTATCTATATAAAAAGAGCCTTACGGCTCTTTAATTTCTCAACTAAACTGGACTTAATCAGTGCTCGACTTAACCAAAACGACCAGTAATATAAGCTTCAGTCAATTGGTGATCTGGTTGAGTAAAGACTTTCTCTGTAGAGTTAACTTCGATTAAGTCTCCTAAATGAAAGTAGGCTGTACGGTCAGAGACACGTGCTGCTTGTTGCATGGAGTGGGTTACAATTGCGATTGTATATTGTGCAGAAAGCTCAGAGATTAACTCCTCAACTTTTGCTGTCGCAATCGGATCAAGTGCAGAACATGGTTCATCCATTAAAATCACGTCTGGGCTTACAGCAATTGTTCGCGCAATACACAAACGTTGTTGCTGACCACCAGAAAGACCTGTGCCTGGCTGACTTAAACGATCTTTAACTTCATCCCACAAACCTGCTTTACGCAAACTATTTTCAACAATCTCTTCTAAATCATACTTATCTTTGGCTAAACCATGTAGTTTAGGCCCATAAGCAACATTATCAAAAATTGATTTAGGAAACGGGTTTGGTTTTTGAAATACCATTCCGACTTGAGCACGAAGCAATACAACATCTAGATTTGGATCATAAATATCTTGATTATCTAAACGCACTTTACCTGTTACACGACAAGTATCAATCGTATCATTCATACGGTTTAAGGTGCGTAAAAATGTTGATTTACCACAACCTGATGGACCAATAAATGCAATCACTTCATTTTCATAAACTTGAAGATCAATACCCTTAATCGCTTCAGCTTCACCATAGTAAACATGCACATCTTCAGCACTAATTTTCACAGTTGTATTTTTTTCTTTCTTCGGCGTCGAAGACTCAAACTGGGATACAAAAGAAGTGCTTGCTTGCTTTTGCTTACTGTCAGTCGATGTAAATTGAGAATGTTCAGAATTCACGGTTGTATCCTGTCTTAAGGAATTTTTAGTTTCTACAGTATTCATCTCTATTCTGCCCTCTTTTACCAGCGAACTTCAAATTTCTTACGTAACCAAATTGCAAAGCTGTTTAGACCGACCATGAGTGCCAATAACACAATGATGGCTGCAGCCGTACGCCCTTCGAAGAAGTTACGTAATTCATTACCTTGCCATAAGTAAACTTGAACAGGTAAAGCCGTAGATTGGTCTAATGGAGATACTGGAATATTTGCAACGAAAGCACTCATACCAATTAAGAGTAATGGTGCTGTTTCACCCAATGCATGAGCAATACCAATAATCGCACCTGTCATAATCCCTGGCAGAGCCAAAGGCAATACATGGTGGAATACTGTTTGTAAACGAGAAGCACCTATACCTAACGCCGCTTGACGAATTGATGGAGGTACTGCTTTCAGTGATGCACGAGTGGTGATAATTACTGTAGGCAAGGTCATTAAACTTAATACCAAACCACCGACCAAAGGTGCGGATATAGGCAAATGCATCCAACCAATAAAAATGGCAGCGCCCAATAATCCAAATACAATCGATGGAACCGCTGCAAGGTTATTGATGTTTACCTCAATAATGTCTGTGATAAAGTTTTTTGGTGCAAACTCTTCGAGATAGATCGCACTTGCCACGCCCAATGGAATAGAAATCGCAATCACAATTAACATCATGAACAATGAACCCATAAATGCACCTGCTAAACCTGCTGTTGCAGGTGAACTTCGTGAATCAGGGTTAGTGAACATTTGTGTGTTAAAAGTTCGGTTAATAATCCCTTTTGCGGCCAAATCATCTGAAAGTTGACGTACTTCTGGGCTAAGTTGTTGTTGCTCATCAGGTAATGAACGATCGATATGACCTGCTAACCAAACATCAATATTAGCATCAGCAAGGAAGTTGAGTTCGACTGTTTTACCAATCAATGCAGGATCTTTGAAGACCATATCACGGATACGATAAGCTTCTGAGCTGGTGTAAACACCCGAAAGATCATCTCGACGGCTTTCAAGTGTAGGATCTTTTGCAATGATTGCATTTACAATCAAGGCATCCCAATCAACCATACCCATTTTAGTTTGCCAGTCTACATAACGCTCTTGAAAAACAGCAGGAGACTCCCCTACTTTTTGCGTTGGTTTTGGTCCTGCATCAATCATAGCGGGATCAAAATATACAGGTACAGTCATGCTTGCTTGCCAAAATGCTGGCAACCCTTTGTATAAAATACTTCCAAATAAGATTGCTACAAATGCCAAGCCAGTAATCACTGCTGAAAAGCCAGCAATACGGAAGGTCTTTTCTTTACGATGGCGTTTTGACAATGAGCTAGCAATTTTAGCTTTACGTTTTTCTCGCAACTCAGCAGCGGCTTGAGGATCAAATACATTTTGATCCACAGGAGATGTATTTGATGTACTCATTCGTATTGCTCACGATATTTACGCACAATATAAAGTGCGACAATGTTTAAACACAATGTAATGGTAAATAAAGTTAAACCCAGTGCAAATGCAACTAATGCCTGCGGACTTGCAAAGTCTGTATCACCTGTTAATTGTTTTACAATCGTTACTGTTACTGTGGAAACAGCTTCAAGTGGATTGATATGTAACAATGGACTATTACCAGCAGCGAGTACTACAATCATGGTTTCACCTACCGCACGAGATACTGCGAGTAAGAATGCACCAGTAATACCTGGTAAGGCAGCTGGGAGAACCACTTGGCGAATAGTTTCAGATTTGGTTGCACCTAAACCTAAAGAACCATCACGCAAAGCTCGCGGCACTTGAGTAATAATGTCATCTGATAAAGAAGATACAAATGGGATAATCATAATCCCCATTGCAAAACCCGCTGTTAGTGCGCTAGTCGCATTAACTTCAACGCCAATAGAATCACCAATTGATTTGAAGATTGGACCAAGCACCATCATGGCAAAAACACCATAAACAATGGTTGGAATACCCGCTAAAACTTCAATTGTTGGCTTTGCCCATGAACGGAATCGAGGTGAAGCATATTCAGCAAGATAAATTGCAATCATTAGACCCAGTGGAACAGCAACCAGTAGTGCAATACCACTGACCATGAGTGTTCCCCAGAGTAATGGTAGCAAACCATAACTTCCTTCGGCATTTCCTGAAGTACTAAACCCAGGATTCCACTCTGTACCAAAGAAGAAGTCGATTGGACTTACAAACTGGAAAAAGTGCATCGCTTCACTGAACATCGACATCACAATACCCACAGTTGTGAGAATCGCGACACCAGAACAGAGGATCAAAACAACATTAATAGTTTTTTCAACTTCGTTACGTGCACGAAATTGTTGACTAATTCTTTTTCTTGCCCAAATCAATCCAAGGATCGCAGCACACGTTACCACAGCAAACTTTGCAAACGAGCCAATTCTTTCAAATTTTGAGAGTTGTTCTGCAGCTGCAACCTCATAAGCTGCTGGCGTATCTGTCACACCAAAGCCAGAGGCAATTGCTTTAATACGATCTACCAGTACATCTACCCCAGCTGTATCTAGCGATGAAGCAACAGTTGCTGGAACATTTTTTAAAATTAGATGTTGTAAAACACTTGGTTCTACCAAATTCCAAACAATCAAAATTAAAAAAGCTGGGATTCCACACCACAACGCCACCAAAGAGCCATAGTAGCCAGGACGCGAATGTAAAATTGCAGTGTTATTTCCCTTACCTGCTAGGCTTCGGCTTTTTCGTAGCCCGATTTGATATGCGATAGCGATTAAAGCCAATAACACGCCAATGAGTAGCAGATTCATGTATTCTCCACCGTTTTTTCAATTTCAATGCTTTGAAAAAACTCTACTTAGCAAGGAAAGCCGATGGTAGTCACCCACCATCAGCTCCATTATTGCGGTTTTATTATTTACCAGCTTTAAAACCAGCTAATACTTTTGCACGTTCAGCATCTGACAATGAAATCAAACCAGCTTTGTCTAACTTAGAACCTTTACCAGATACCTTCTTGTTAAGGAAGTATTCAGTATATTCTTTTAAGCCTTTGATTGACTGTAAGTGTTCACCTTTTACATAGAAGTATAAAGGACGAGATACAGGGTAAGTACCATTTAAAACAGTTTGCTCAGAAGGAACAACGTTGTTCACTGTCGCAACACGTAATTTATCTTTGTTTTGGTCATAGAAACCTAAGCCAAATACACCTACCGCACTTGGAGATGTTTTTAAACGTGCTAGAGTTTCAGTATAATCACCAGCAATTTCAATTACTTTACCGTCTTTACGGAAGTTAGAACATGCTTTTTTCTGTGCATCTTTGTCTAACTTTTTGAAGTAATCGTAAGTTTCGCAACCCGCTTCAACCATTTTCTCTTGGAACACTTCACGTGTACCGTGGTTAGAAGCTGGAACAACTAAAGTAATTGGCTCATTTGGAAGCGATTTATCAATTTGGTTCCAACGTGTATATGGGTTTGGTACCAATTTACCATTTGATGGTAATTCAGCTGCTAGGGCTGCAAATACGTGTTGTGGACGTAATTTATAAGCTGCTTTACTTGCATTTGAAGCAAAAACGATACCGTCATAACCGATTTTTATTTCTTGGACTTTGTTTACGCCAGCTTTTTTACACGCTGCGATTTCAGTATCTTTAATTTTACGTGAAGCATTTGCGATATCAATTGTGTTATCGCCTACACCTGAACAGAACTGTTTAAGACCAGCAGAACTACCGCCTGAGCCAACTACAGGTGCCTTAAATTGAGGGAAAGTGTTACCAAATTCTTCAGCAACAATACTCGCATAAGGAAGTACAGTAGAAGAACCAGCGATTTGGATGGTATCACGAGCATTTGCTGATACTGCTGCCCCTGAAACTGCTAATGCAAGTGCGATGTGATTAATGCGCATTCTTTTCTCTCTTAAATAAACTGCAATTTTGAAGTACACCACTTCTTGTTGTGTAGTACTTTTCGGATAATTGCATTTTGATTTTAAAATATGACAAATAAGTTACAGCTTTATGACGCTTTTATGATATTTGATAATTCACATTTGATTTTATTAAAAATCTTTTAAATTCAATATGTAATCAACTGTGTGCTATTTTTTAAATTTGAGGATATTACAATTCAAATTGTAATATTTCATGTGTATGTCACAAAAACTGTATTAACGTTTACATACTTAAAGCGACAATATACGTCGTATCAACCTTATTTACTCATCTAAAAACCTTTAAAATAAATAAAAAAGAGCAATTTAAATAATGAGATTAAATCGTAAAGAATGGCATGAAACTTTTCTAAAAATGGTAGCCTCAGCTAGCATGATTACATTCATTATCTATATGAGCTGTTGGATCATTTACTTTTTATTGGCACAAATTAGTCAATACAATCTGATCCAAAATATTGTTATTAGTTTTAGCTTCATCAGTTTATTTATATTAACCATGCAAACCTTACGCTCAATGTATCAAGTCTACTATTTGCCTTTAATGAATAGTTGCAGGTTAAATTATCAAAAAATTATTTTCTTTTGCAGCAGTTTCTCCATCGCACTTATTGTACTCAGTTCTTTTTTATTAAATTTTGGAAAAATGTTAAAAGATTATTACAGCTAAGCCTATATATGGAAATCCACCGCTTATCATACTTAGTAGTCAATCATGTGTTCTCTTTTTTTCCATCATTACGCATAATAATTGAAATTTCAAAGAACACAGCATTGTTTTATATTCAAATGAGCATTCCATAAAAGATTTGAATATGAATAGCAAAACGCTGAACAGCTTTAACCCAGACCTCCCCGTTCATATGAGCTTCTCCGAACATGACTGGCAACTCTTAGCCCAATATTGGTATCCAATTGCAATAGCAAGAGATATTACTGAGCAACCACTCGGAACCATGTTGCTGGATATGCCATTGGTCATTTATAAAATAGGTGCTTAAATTATTGTTGCCAAAGATGCCTGCCCACATCGCGGTGTTCCGTTAAGCATCGGAACAAATGATGGTCAAGGTATCGTTTGCCGTTATCATGGTTTACGCTTTGGTGAAAATGGTAAATGTAATCGAATCCCTGCTCATCCCAATCATAAAATTTCGGACCGTTTCCACCTAAAAACCTATGCTGCTGTTGAACGTTATGGATTAATCTGGTGTTCACTTTTAGCAAAAGAACAGGATATAGCCAATATTCCAAATATGCCGCATTGGGATGAGACCGCGTACCAACAACTGGTTTGTCCTCAAGTCGATTTAAAATGCTTTGCTGGTCGACAATTGGAAGGCTTTATCGATGTTGCCCATTTTGCATGGGTACATCCAGAAACTTTTGGTGACCCAGAAAATACAGAAGTGCCTGATTACACTACGCAAGAAACAGACTATGGTTTTAGTGCTGATTATATCAGTAGTGTAGGTCGTTACCCGATTGGTCTAGATCAATTAGGACAAGCGGATTTTCAATGGTTACGCCATTTTGAAATTCATTTGCCTTTTACCGCAACATTAACCATTCATTTCCCCAATCAAGCGAAACAGGTCATTATGAATGCTGCCTCGCCCATGACAGCACGTAGTACTCGATTATTTGCCCCCATTTGTCGTAACTATGATCAAGATTTACCAATAGAAGATGCTTATGAATACAACCTTAAAATCTTTGAAGAAGACCGTTTGATCGTTGAGACACAAAAACCAGAATATCTACCTTTAGATTTATCCATTGAGACGCACTTCCCTGCTGATCGCAGTTCAAGTATGTATCGCCGTTTATTAAAAAAAATTGGATTTAGCCCATTCTTCGCTGCATAAATCAGTTTCATCACCATGTTTTATAGAAGTTGATCTGGCTTCTTTAAAACAATAAAACCTGAATGTATCGTTCTATATATTTATTATTTTTCAAGTTGATTAAATTTAACTCAAAAGTTTCTATTAAAATTGCACTCTTCGTTTAAAAGATTAAAATGCAAATTACATAAACGAAGTGACTCCAATTAGGTGGTATAACATGCAACAAATGTGGTCAGACATCGATACCTATATCGAATCACATTTAATTCCTGAAGACCCAATCCTCATACAAACATTAAAAAACACTGAGGATAAAGGATTTCCAGACCACCTTGCTGTTGCCGCAAATCAGGGCATGTTATTGCAAATGTTGATTCAAATGAACAAGTGCAAACGTGTTTTAGAATTAGGTACTTTTGCAGCGTATAGCACCATGTGGTTAGCCCGTGCGTTACCTGAAGATGGCTATATTTTAACGATTGAAGGTCGTGATACACATGCTGCTTTAGGTCAAGAAAATATAGATCGTGCTAATCTAAAGCAAACCGTTGAATTAAAATGTGGTCGCGCAGCTGATATTTTAAAGAATTTGCCTGAAAGTACTAAAGCTTTCGACTTTATTTTTGTCGATGCAGATAAACAAAGTTATCCTGAATATTTAGAGCTAAGCTTAAACCTTTCACATTCTGGAACAGTCATTGTTTTGGACAACGTGATTCGTGCTGGTGATATTCTTGACCCAGCGAATATTAAACCAAGTATTGAAGGGATTCGTGACATGTATAAAGCTATGCAAAACCATCCTAAAATTCTGTCATGTACTGCTTTACAAACAGTTGGCAGCAAAGGACATGATGGTTTTGCCATTGCAATTGTGAAATAAACCATTGTAACCTAAATTTAAAAGCTGCTATTTATATAGCAGCTTTTTTGTAGCTATGATTTTAACAAATCTATTCAAGCTTAGATCATCTTCCTTAGAGTTATCCCCTGAACTTGTTTGTAGAATTGTGGATAACTCAATAATGATTTAATAAGCCTATGAAAATAAAATATTTTTAATTGTCGATTAATTTTCAACCAGTTAAATTCACAGTTCATTAAAAAGCTATTGCATTTCAAAATGCAATATTTTTATTAAATTTTTTAATCAAAAAAAATGCCACAAATCCCATTATTTGTGGCATTCCATTTCTTCTGTTTCATCCATCTTTTGACTTAATATCGACGGTGAAGTTGCTTTTTTTTCCTAAGATAAAACTTATTTTGCGACTAACAATGGAACAGAGGCATTTCTAAAGATTGAGGTTGTCACACTACCTAAAAAGAACTGATGAATCTTACTATGACTAAAAGCACCTAGCACAATCAATTGAATTTGATGTTGATTTTGATAATCCAAAATATTTTCAGCAACATCACCATAACGATATTCTACTACTACATCCAGACCCGCATCTTTTAAACGTTGCGCAGGCTCATTGAGAATTTCAGGATGATCACCGACATAAAGTAAATGACATTGTAAAAGTTTAAGTAAATCACTTTTTTCAACACGTTTTAGCATTTTTTGACATGTTTCAGAAAGCTCATAAGCAAAAATAAAACGGGTTGGTGGTTTAAATGTTTGCCCAACAGTTAATACAGTACTTTTCGTTCCACGAATAAAGTTTTCAACATTACTGCCCAATATTTTATTCTTCTCAGCTGAACGCTCACCAACTCTACCGATTACAGCGATATCATCTTCAGTCAACTCATTAAAGCTTTGTTCTAGAAAATCACCTTTGGCTTGAATTTGAATAGGTCTGATATTGTATTTTTCTTGAATCATTTCTGAAATATGCTTAAGTAAATTATTGCTGTAATCCAGTGCTAATTCACTTTGCTTTTGTTCAAGCTCAGCCAGCTCTTTAAGCAACATCGCATTACTTTCGAAGCCAATTACCCCACTAATTTCCCCTAAATGATAACTTGCAGGGTAATAATCCAATACTTGCAATAAAACCAGTTCACGACCAGTTTTTTGAGCAATCCATGCGGCTGCTTCTGCCAATGCATTGATGCACGGAGAAGAGTCAATACAAGCCACTACTCTGTTCATTTTAACCTCGCTTTAGCTTTACAGCTTTGGGTCTATATTATTTAAATTAGCACAAGTTTTTATAAGTTTGGACAACTTTATGTAATTAATTCCATAATTTAATTATGTATTTGTACAAACTGTGCATTCATTCACGATAACGAATAAAACGTGCTGGGTTTCCAGCCACAATTTCTCTTTCAGCCACATTTTTAGTGACCATACTATTCATTCCAATTATGGCATGTGAAGCAATTTTTACCCCATCTTTTACACCAACGTGTGCCCCCAACCAAACATCTTGACCAATTTCAATGCCTTGGGAAGTCACAGCTTGTTGATAAACAGGAATACTCAAATCCATACCATGATCAAAAGCATAAAGATGACAATAGGCGGCTATACGGACTTGATCATGTAATTTAATACCGACTTTACCCCCATCTAAAATACAATGATGGTTGATCGCAACTTCATTACCAATCTCTAACGGCCCATGCAACGTACAATCCGCTGCAATAAAAGTATTATCCCCAATGAGAATTTTCCGACCAGGCTCAGCAAAAATATGAGCCAAAGGTGAAATAAAACAATTTTTACCTATTTCAACAGTTTCCATTGCCATCAAATACGCTTGGTACTGCTGCTGCCACTGCTCCGCCCAAACTCGATTTTTCGGTTTAAGTGAATAATACAGCCATGGCATATAATTTAAGCGATGCTTATGTTGTTCACGATATTTTAGTAATGGATCTTGCTCATTCATCAATGTCTTCCAACAATTTAAGTTGCTCACGCCCACGCGTTACATCTTGAACTTTTAACTTAAGTGGATCAATTTGATGTATTTGTAATAATGCTTCAACTTCAACACCATCAGCGGTATATTGTTCTTTATACTCAATGTCTTGGGTATTTAATTCATACTGAAAAATCGACCATTCGCTGAAGTGGCATTGAAAATAAATTTTCTTCTTTTCAATCAGTTCTATTTTCTCAGCCAAAAGCAAACATTGCCCTGAACAGCCGCCATAAGCCCGAACTAAACCACCTGTACCTAATTTGATGCCACCATACCAGCGATTGACCAATACAATTGTGTTGGTTAAATCATTACCCTCAATGGTTGCAAGGATTGGTCGGCCTGCTGTACCTGAAGGTTCAACATCGTCATTAAAACGAACATTATGACCTATTTTCCATGCCCAGCATTGATGTGTTGTTGTTAGATCTAAATGTTTTTCCAGAAATATTTTAACTTGCTGCTCATTTTCAACAGATGCTGCAATGGCTTGAAATCGACTCTTTTTAATGTCTTCCTCAAAAATCATTTCAGATACAAGTGTATAAACCATAATGAAAATAAAGCATTCAAACTCAATATATTGTCATTATAACGTGCTTTTAAAATACATGGGACAATAAAAAACCCTAAGCGAACTTAGGGTTTTTCAATTTACTGACTAAATTATAGAACAAGCTGATGATTTTGAAGCAAGAGTTTCAAGATATCATCTTCAGTTTTGCCATTAAATGCAGCACCTGATTGCGCTAAATTATCCAATTGGAGTAAATCGGTTTTGCCAGTGTACGTAGTTCCTGCACCATCACGATCTAGGGTGAGAGTGACATTATTACCATCAACTCTTACTCCAAGATAGTTTTTCAGATAGTTTGCCGATGCTGTTAAATCGGTTGTGATATTTGCACTATTAAAACCAATCAGTAAATCAGAAATATCTATGATGTCTGCATTCGTATCAGTGTTCACATTTCCTGAATGGAAGTCTGTCCAATGATCGACGCCATTTCCACCACTTGCACTCGCACTTTCTAATACATGATATACAAGCACATCTGAACCTCCATTACCCGTAAAGGTATCATTCAGTTCACCACTAATCAGTGTATTGCGGAGAGCATCACCAGTGGTTAGTGCATCAACTGTTACTGTAAGAGATGCTGTATGATCTTGACCAAAAACAGAGAGTTTATAATCGAATACTTCTTGACGACCGATTACTCCCGCACTTGGTGTATAAACATAGCTTCCATCACTTTTCACGAACAGACTGCCATACTCACCTTGCACTGTCACACCATTATATCCAACCTCTACAAACTGACCATTACCCGTATCAATACTAAATTTAGCATAAGATGGATTATAGGTATCGTCTGTCAACATGTTGCCAATAATTGGAGCTGCGGTTACTGGGCCAATTTCATTATAGTGAGTAATATCTTGCGCTAAGCTCACTGTAGCATTAAATCCTAAACCTATATTACCCGATGCAGATGCTGTAATTGTATAGGTTCCTGGCCCTAAATTAGGCATGTCGACAGTTATTGAACTTCCAAGTGCATTGAGAAGAGGCTTACCGGTTATCGTCCCAACAACTGTACCATTTTGATCTTTGATTGTAAGAACAATCGTTGGCAATAGAGAAACTGAAAGTGCTGGGATATTTACTTTAACTACAACATGAGAAGAGTCTGTATTCGCCACACTAAATGTCGTCGGAGTATAAGTACCAGCACCACCACCTAATGAACCTGCCACTGCAAAACTAGCACCTTGATTCGCTTCACTTACTGTTTGTACCACATTCGTTACAGCACCAATAGCGACATGCTCTGCATTGTCTAAAATAATTGGAGCTGGAAGAGATATATCATTTTGAGGGTTTGCATTATCCCAAACCACGCCAGAGTTATCACCATCAATACGAATATTTAAATTCGCTGTTGCTTCACTGCCATTAAAGTCCCTGATCGTGTAAGTAAATGTATCTACCTTGCCAATATCTGCAGCATCACCATTACTCACATATTTATAATGACCGTTTGGAGAAATATAAAGTGTTCCGTAAGCACCTACAACAACCGTGTTTGCACCTGATAATGTGACTGCAGGATCACCCACTTCATTGGCCACTTTAGTAACAAATGTTGTTGTATTTACTTCATCTGCACCATCCACACTTGAAATTACATTTCCTTCAATGGTACTTGAACCCAAATATTTATTGGTTTGGTCTTGCATGGTTAATTCAACACCACCAAATAACTGGGCAGATGCTGTCGAATCCAATAAATTCAAAATTTGTTGTAATAAACCAGAATCCGTTGGTTTCTCTTGTAGCGCGATTGTATAAACGCCGGGTGGTAAATTATCTATATTAATCTGACCAGAATAATTAAAGATAATGCCCAACAATCCAGGTGGCGTTAGTTTTACAGCATCTTCCACAATGAAGTGCTCTTTTTGTATAACGCCGTTTTCATCTACATATTGACGTTCAAGTACAGCATTGAAAAACTTATCAGCTGTTCCTAATAAAGCACCAATAAGTCCACCTATCGCAGCACTTACAACGCTACCGCTCACATTGACATGAATACTCGATGTGCTGTTTTCTTCAACTTCAAAATTAAATGGTACGGTATTACCTAAAGAGATATTTAGTCCGAGTAAATTTACACCTAATAATTGAGAAGCTCGTCCTTGTTCACCAACATCATCACCCACAGATTCATGATAATTTTTAACAGTTGCAAGGTCATCATTTGCCACAACTTGATCTACATGATCTGGTGGAGTCAACTCTCCAGGATCTGCTGGTGTTCCTGCAATATTAATAATGATTTGAGCAATATCAGATGTTGTTCCATTGGACAGTTTATAATCAAATATTTCAGTTTTTCCTAAAGCCGCCTCTCCAGCTGTCACAGTATAAGTAAAGACTCCTGTTAGAGTATTAATTTCAAGGCTGCCATACTCTCCTTGAATCGTAACAGTACCTGATGCAACAGAAGAACCATCTATTTCAATAATCGAACCACCACTGACTACATCTTGCCCATTGCCATTATCAGCAAAAACATTACCTGTTAATTCATAGTTAGCAAAAACTTCTTCAGTTCCAGTTACACTGATATTTGTTTTTTCATAAATCGTTAACAAGTTTGACAATAGAGGAGCAACAGCAGCATCAACAATGTAATCAATTACTCCAATTGGTAATACGTCCAGTAGCTGGTTAACTACGCTTGAAAGTGGTAAGCCAATTGTATTAACAGGGATTAAAATTGTATTGACTAAAGCAAGTATTGGAGCACCCAAAACCGGGCCGAGTACTGCAGTAATTGCTGCCCCGATAGCTGCAGCATTTGAAGCCCCCAGAATTTCCCCTTCACCACCAAGATCACTAATAGCAACATCTTTGAGTAAGGTTGTTAGAGCACTATCATCTGCCTGAACGGCTACCGTATAATTACCTTCTGGTAAATTAGTAAAATCAAGCTTAATTGAATCGTTGCTATTTACGACACCAATGATTCCAATACCACCAACAGTGACAATACCACCTTGACTCGTACCACGTGCAACCTCCACTGGTCCATTGGTAGTTTGCTGATAAATAACAATCTGAACAGCCTCACCGACCGAAATCAGATCTTGTTGCGAAACCGTGACAGAAATATTACCAGTCGACCCCTTACCTGCATTGCCTGTTGTTTGTGGAATTGAAAAATCTAGACCGGTAGCATTATTCCCCAAGATATCAACCACTGCGATATCTGAACCAGCAACTTCTGTACGATCAATACGAGTTTCCTGACCTAGATCCAATGCAAATTCATCATTTACAGCATTAAGTGGCGGAATAACAATCGAACCATTGTCTACTGCTGTCGCTGGCAGCGTTGCTGCATCAT
The DNA here is from genome assembly GCF_048551735.1 of Acinetobacter legionensis. Classification (NCBI taxonomy): domain Bacteria; kingdom Pseudomonadati; phylum Pseudomonadota; class Gammaproteobacteria; order Moraxellales; family Moraxellaceae; genus Acinetobacter; species Acinetobacter legionensis. Next base: position 50 of record NZ_JBIMBV010000006.1, on the reverse strand, counting down.
TGCCTGCTGCATCTTGAATCGCATTAACATCATTCCCCGTGGTTGGATCG